>NZ_JAQGJD010000185.1 GCF_028290785.1 Tardiphaga sp.
GGGATTGCGCGGCACGCCGCGCTCGCGCTCGAGCTGGACGATGGAATTGAACGGATTGCCGGACGGCTCGCGGCCGACGTGGCGCCACAGGCGGTCGCCGACCATGCCGAGCGCCAGCGTCAGCGTGAACACCTTCGAGATACTCTGGATCGAGAACGGCACGTCGGCATCGCCGCCGGCTGCGACGTTGCCATCGGCGTCGGTGACCACGAGCCCGAACTGCTGGGGATCGATCCCGGCCAGCTCGGGAATGTAGCTGGCGACCTCGCCCCGGTCGGTCCGTGCAGCCATCTCCTCGGCGATTTCCCGGACGACGGTTTCGAGGTTCGGAGCAGCGTGAGTCATGTCAGTTCAGCTTCATTCCGCGCGCGCCGGTCTCTCATTCGTCATGCCCGGCGTTATGCCGGGCATCCACGTCCGCGCGCGACACCGTGGATGGCCGGGACGGGCCCGGCCATGACGCGGATGGGCCGTCGCAGAACAAGTTTACGCCAGCCGCAGGATCGCGACGGCGAGCACCGCCTGCGCCGCGAAGCCAACCAGGAAGGCGACCGTGCGCAGGATCGGCAGCCCCATCGTATAGACGATCAGGTGCACGAGGCGGGACCAGAAATACACCGCGCAGGCCAGCACGGTGGTGGGGGTCGAGATGTCGGCGGCGTTGAGGATCAGCACCAAAGGCGCGAACACGATCAGGTTCTCGACAGCATTGTCATGGGCGAACATCAGCCGGTTGGCCCATTCGGCCATCGGCTTGTCGGTGCGGCTCGGGTTGGCCATCGCGCCGGACAGGCCGCGCACCATGCAGCGGTTCAGCACGTAGGGCACCCAGAGCAGCCCGGTAAGGATTACGGTCAGCGTCAGCCAGAACAATTCACGCGTCATCCGCGGTTCCCTTCGTCAATAAATCCCGCGGCGACGCGGAGAACGGGTCAATCAAATCGGCGCCGCGGCAAAAGCCGGGCGCTGATTCAAATCATAGACGGTTGCTGCGACAACGCCAATGCAGGGCTGTGGGGAAGTTCAGGCGCGCACCCGGACGTAGCTGCCAGGTGCATCCTCGAGCGCCGGCAGTTCGGCGGTGCCGACGGCCCGCGCCGGCACCTCCGCGGCGTCGATGCCCGACAGCCATTCGCGCCAGTTCGGCCACCACGAGCCGGCGTGCTCCTGCGCGGTCTTCATCCAGTCGGTCAGCGTGGTGGCGCTGGTATTGTCGTTGGTCCAGTACTGATATTTGCCGGAGGCGGGCGGATTGACCACGCCGGCGATGTGGCCGGAGCCCGACAGCACGTACTTCACCGGGCCGCCGAAGAACTGCGAACCGTACAGCACCGATTCGGCCGGCGCGATATGGTCCTCACGGGTGGCGAGGTTGTAGACGGGCACCTTGACCTTGGAGAGGTCGAGCCGGGTGTTGTCGAGCACCATGTTGCCGCTGGAGAGCTTGTTCTCGAGATAGCAGTTGCGCAGATAGAACGAATGGTTCGCCGCCGGCATCCGGGTCGCGTCGGAATTCCAGTGCAGCAGGTCGAACGCCGAAGGCGGTTTTCCCTTGAGATAGTTGCTGACCACGTAGGACCAGATCAGGTCGTTGGAGCGCAGCATGTTGAAGGCCATCGCCATCTTGCTGCCTTCCAGCACGCCGGCGGCCTGCATGTCCTTTTCCAGCGCGGAAATCTGTTCCTCATCGACGAACACCATCAGGTCGCCGGCATGGGTAAAGTCCACCTGCGCGGCCAGGAACGTCGCCGACGCCACCCGCACGCGGCGCTTCTCGGCGAGCCAAGCCAAGGTGGAAGCGAGCAGGGTGCCGCCGACGCAATAGCCGATGGTGTGCACGGTCAGTTCGCCGGTCACCTTCTCGATCACATCCATCGCTGCCAGCGGGCCTTCCTTCATGTAGTCGTCGAAGGTCTTGCCGCCGAGCCGCTTGTCGGGATTGACCCAGGAGATCACGAACACCGTGACGCCCTGATCGACGCACCACTTGATGAAGGATTTTTCCGGCTTCAGGTCGAGAATATAGAACTTGTTGATCCAGGGCGGCACGATCAGCAGCGGCGTGCGCAGCACGTTTTCGGTGGCAGGCTGATACTGGATCAGCTGCATCACCTCGTTCTGGTAGATCACCTTGCCCGGCGTCGTCGCCATGTCGACGCCGACTTCCATGTTGGCGGGATCGGACTGGCGGATGCGCAGGCTGCCTTTGCCGGCGGCAATGTCCTCCGCCAGCATCTGCATGCCGGCGACGAGGTTGGACCCGCTCGACTGGAGCGTCTGGCGCAGCAGTTCCGGGTTAGTCAGCACGAAATTCGAGGGGGCCAGGGCGTTGCTGATCTGCTGGACGTAGAACTCCGCTTTCTTGCGGGTGTGGGGATCCAGCGCCTCGGCCTCCTGCACCAGTTCCTGGGCGAATTTGGTGCTGAGCAGATAGAGCTGCATCAGGAAGTCGTAGAACTGGTTCTCGCGCCATTGCGGATCGGCGAAGCGCTTGTCCCGCGGCGGGGGCGAAATAAGCGGCTCAGGCGCCTCGCCGGACATGCGGCGGATCGCATTGCCCCACAGCTCCATATACGCCTTGCCCAGCCGCATCTGCACGGCTGCGGTGCGTTCCTTGTCGGAAAGCCAGTAATCGGCGACCGTCGAAAATGTCTTGACGATCTCGGTGAGCTGCGCGGGCGGTTTCTCGACCGGACCCTCCTTCGATCGCGATTCAAGGAAGGTCGCGAGCGCCTTGCCGCTGTTCTCCATCGCCCGCGCGAGGTTCAGGGAGAACGCCTCGGGATTGAACCTGGGCTCGGTGCGGGAGGCGGTGGCAATTTCGCTCATATCAGCAACTCTGGTGGAATGGACGACGATAACAAGCGGCCTTGCAAGGATGATGACATGTTTGCTCGCGTGTTTCAGAAAACCTTGTGTTGCAGTGCGAAGTGACCTCGGCCTTAATGCCGACGCATACACTGGCTTCTTGCAGACTAATGCAGCAAAGCGCGTCGGGTTCT
>NZ_JAQGJD010000420.1 GCF_028290785.1 Tardiphaga sp.
TGAAGCATGCCGCCGAATTTGGCGAGGTTCGTTTTCAACCAATCCTGCTCGCGGTTGCTTTCGGTGGTATCGCGCAGGTTCGAGATCATGGTGTTGAGGTTGTCCTTCAACTCCGCCACCTCGCCTCGAGCATCGACCTGGATCGTGCGCGTCAGGTCCCCTTTGGTCACAGCGGTCGCCACTTCGGCAATGGCACGCACCTGCGTGGTTAAGTTGGCTGCGAGAAGATTGACGTTGCTGGTCAGGTCCTTCCACGTGCCGGCGGCGCCGGGAACATTGGCTTGTCCACCCAAGCGTCCATCGACCCCGACCTCTCGCGCCACATTCGTCACCTGATCGGCGAAGGTCGCGAGTGTGTCGGTCATGTTGTTGATGGTTTCGCCGAGCGCGGCCACTTCGCCTTTGGCCTGCACGCTAAGGCGCTGGCTTAAATTTCCGTTGGCGACGGCGGTGACCACCTTGACGATGCCGCGGACCTGGTCGGTGAGGTTCGACGCTATGAAGTTGACGTTGTCGGTCAGGTCTTTCCAGGTTCCGGCTACGCCTGGAACGACCGCCTGGCCGCCGAGCCGGCCTTCGGTGCCGACCTCGCGCGCCACCCGCGTGACTTCGCCGGCAAAGGAGTTTAGCTGGTCGACCATCGTATTGATCGTATCCTTCAGCTCTAGGATTTCGCCCTTCACATCGACGGTGATTTTGCGGTTGAGATCGCCGCGGGCGACGGCCGTGGTAACTTCAGCGATGTTGCGGACCTGGGTCGTAAGATTGTTCGCGAGGTCGTTGACCGTGTCGGTTAGATCCTTCCACGTGCCGGCCACGCCCGGAACGGCCGCCTGGCCACCAAGTCGTCCCTCCGTACCTACTTCACGCGCAACCCGCGTAACTTCTGAAGCGAACGATCGAAGCTGTTCGACCATCGTGTTGATGGTCTCCTTGAGCTGCAGGATTTCTCCGCGCACGTCGACCGTGATTTTCTTGGAGAGGTCGCCGCTGGCCACCGCTATGGTAACTTCAGCAATGTTGCGGACCTGGCCGGTCAAATTAGACGCCATGTAATTCACGTTGTCCGTGAGATCCTTCCACGTGCCGGCCACACCAGGGACCGCCGCCTGTCCGCCCAGCTTGCCTTCGGTGCCGACCTCGCGCGCAACGCGGGTCACTTCGGACGCAAAAGCCGATAGCTGATCGACCATAGTGTTCATGGTCTCCTTGAGTTGCAGAATCTCGCCCTTCACGTCCACGGTGATTTTGCGGCTCAGGTCGCCACGCGCGATGGCAGTTGCCACGTCGGCGATGTTCCGGACCTGCCCAGTCAGGTTATTGGCCATTGAATTGACGTTGTCCGTCAGGTCCTTCCAGGTGCCGGCGACTCCGGGAACTTGTGCCTGACCGCCGAGCTTGCCGTCCGTACCGACTTCGCGCGCCACGCGGCTGACTTCCGCCGCGAAAGACCGGAGCTGATCGACCATCGTGTTAATGGTTTGCTTGACTTCGAGAATCTCGCCGCGAACGTCCGCGGTGATCTTCTTTGAAAGGTCTCCGTTGGCCACCGCGATCGTCACTTCGGCAATGTTGCGGACTTGGCCGGTGAGGTTGTTGGCCATCGAGTTGACGTTGTCCGTGAGGTCCTTCCAGGTGCCGGCTACGCCCGGCACCTGCGCCTGACCGCCCAGCTTGCCTTCGGTACCGACCTCGCGCGCCACGCGTGTCACCTCCGAAGCGAATCCATTCAGCTGATCGACCATCGTATTGATGGTGTTCTTTACTTCCAAAATCTCTCCGCGCACGTCGGCGGTGATCTTCTTCGATAGATCGCCGCGAGCCACGGCGGTCGTGACTTCGGCGATGTTTCGGACCTGGCCCGTCAGGTTCGACGCCATGAAGTTGACGTTGTCGGTCAGGTCCTTCCAAGTGCCGGCGACCCCTGGCACGGCGGCCTGCCCCCCGAGCTTGCCCTCGGTTCCGACCTCGCGCGCCACGCGCGTCACTTCGGCGGCAAAGCCGTTGAGCTGATCGACCATCGTGTTCATGGTGTTCTTGAGGGCCAGGATCTCGCCCTTCACATCGACGGTGATCTTGCGGGAAAGGTCGCCTCTGGCAACCGCGGTCGTCACGTCGGCGATGTTACGGACCTGGCCCGTCAGATTATTGGCCATCGAGTTCACGTTGTCGGTCAGATCTTTCCAGGTGCCGGCCACGCCTTCTACCGCAGCCTGACCGCCCAGCTTGCCCTCGGTGCCCACTTCGCGCGCGACACGACTGACTTCGCCGGCGAACGCGTTCAACTGATCGACCATCGTGTTGAGAGTGTTCTTCAGTTCGAGGATTTCACCTTTCACATCGACGGTGATTTTGCGCGAAAGGTCTCCGTTCGCCACGGCCGTCGCCACGTCGGCGATGTTGCGGACCTGTCCGGTCAGATTGGAAGCCATCGAATTCACATTGTCGGTCAGATCCTTCCAGGTGCCAGCTACTCCAGGCACCTGTGCCTGTCCCCCAAGCTTGCCCTCGGTGCCGACTTCGCGCGCCACGCGTGTCACTTCGGAGGCAAAGCCGTTCAACTGATCGACCATGGTGTTGATGGTGTTCTTCACTTCCAAAATCTCTCCGCGGACGTCCGCGG
>NZ_JAQGJD010000217.1 GCF_028290785.1 Tardiphaga sp.
CGGTGTTTCTGATGGGCCAGTTCGGCACCGCCGCGATCGCCGCGCATACGATCGCGATCCAGGTCGGCTCGGTCACGTTCATGGTGCCGATGGGCCTCGGCCAGGCGGCGACGGTGCGGGTCGGGCAGGCCAAGGGCGCCGGCGACCGCGACGCCATCACCCGCGCAGGCTGGACCGCCTTCGCGCTCGGCGTCGGCTTCATGGCGTCGATGAGCGCGTTGATCATCCTCGCGCCGCGGCTGCTGATCGGCGCCTTCCTGGACATCGACGATCTCGCCAACGCGCCGGTGATCGCGTTCGCCATGTCGTTCCTGTTCTGCGTCGCCGTGTTCCAGATTGCCGACGGCGCCCAGTCGGTCGGCGCCGGCATGCTGCGCGGCCTGCAGGATACGCGGATGCCGATGATCTTCGCGGCCGTGGGCTATTGGGGTTTTGGTATGCCGCTCGGCCTGCTGCTGGCGTTCAAGTTCGGCTTCGGGCCGGTCGGCATCTGGATCGGCCTGGCGTCAGGGCTGGTCGCGGTGGCGATCGTGATGCTGTGGCGGTGGACGAGGCGGGAAAGGCTGGGATTGGTGAAAGTGTAGTAGCGTGCTGTGGGACGCGCTTTCTTCCTTCTCCCCCGCGCGAAGCTCGCTTACCGCGGGGGAGAGGGGAAGTAAGAGAGCTGCTTCGCTTAGATGACCTTGCGGATCCAGTTGTGCGGGTCAGGCGCGCGGCCGTACTGGATGTCCACCAGTTGCTTGCGCAGTCCCATCGCCACCGGGCCGGCCGCGCCGCCGTTGATGACGAAATCGCCACTCACCGAGCGCACCGTGCCGATCGGCGAAATCACCGCTGCGGTGCCGCAGGCGAAAGCCTCTTTCAGTTTTCCGCTGGCGGCGTCGGCGCGCCACTGGTCGAGTGAATAAAGTTCCTCGCGCACTTCCGCGCCGGAATCCCTCGCGAGCGCGATGATCGAATCGCGGGTGATGCCGGGCAGGATGGTGCCGAGCGGCGGCGTCAGCAGCGAGCCGTCGTCGAACACGAAGAACACGTTCATGCCGCCGAGCTCCTCGATGTAGCGGCGCTCGAGCGCATCGAGGAAGACCACCTGGTCGCAGCCGTGATCGATCGCCTCGGCCTGCGCGCGCAGGCTCGCGGCGTAATTGCCACCGCATTTGACGGCGCCGGTGCCGCCGACCGCGGCGCGGGTGTAGTTCTCCGACACCCAGATCGACACTGGCGCGGGTCCGCCCTTGAAATAGGAGCCGACCGGCGAGGCGATGACGGCGAAGATGTATTCCGCCGAAGGCTTCACGCCGAGGAAGATCTCGCTGGCGATCATGAAGGGGCGCAGATAGAGGCTGCCTTCGCCACCCGGGATCCAGTCGCGGTCGATCTTCACAAGCTGCTCGACGGCTTCGATGAACACCGGCTCCGGCAGCGGCGCCATCGCCATGCGGTCGGCCGAATTGCGGAAACGCCTCGCATTGGCGTCGGGCCGGAACAGGTTCACGCCGCCATCGTCGCGTCTGTAGGCCTTGAGGCCTTCGAAAATTTCCTGCGCATAGTGCAGGACGGCGGTGGCCGGATCGAGCGGGAAATTCGCGCGGGATTCAACCCGCGCGCCATGCCAGCCTTTCTCTTCATTGTAGCGGACCAGAGCCATGTGCTCGCTGAAAACCCGACCGAAGCCCGGGTTTGCCAGCCGTGTCGCGCGCTCGCTCTCGGAAACCGGAGTTGCCACGGGGAGGACGTCGAAGGTCAGCCAGGCCGCACCATCGATTTTATCGAACGAAAGTCCCATGGACCCAACTCCTGGCTTGCGGCGCCGCGGCTGGGCGGCGGCGCCGTGGTTCTACGTCAACTTTGCGCCCCGCAACACCGGTTTTGCTGCCGGCACCTGCTTTTGCGGAAAGCGCGAAAATCAGTATGTTTGGTCGATTGCCTGCGCAATCGCCGGTGGAGAATGCGCGGCCATGCCGCCCATTCGTGGTATCGGACTGGTGAGGCCCTGTCGTGGTGAAAGTTCTATTATTTCGTCTCGATGGTTCATTTTGTAAGATTGAAACAAAGATGTGTCAATATGCCTGACATAAATTTCGCAGGTCAAGCCTCACGATCGCTTGAAGCGGCGGCCGGGCAGGATACGGGGCCCGTCGGCCCGGCGGCGCGCTGGGACATCATCGAACTGCTGTTTTTCGCCTACCGCGACTTCGTCGGCGATCCGGACCACGTGCTGGACCAGTTCGGGTTCGGCCGGGCGCATCACCGCGTCGTCCACTTCGTGTATCGCTATCCCGGCCTCAAGGTGGCCGACCTGCTGGACGTATTGCGGATCACGAAGCAATCGCTGGGACGGGTTCTCAAGCAATTACTCGACGAAGGGTATATCGTGCAAAAGTCGGGCGCAGCCGATCGTCGGCAGCGCCTGCTTTTCGCCACGGCCAAGGGCGAGGCTCTGGTGGCGCAACTGGCGGGCTTGCAGACCGACCGCATCACCCGCGCACTGCGGGGGATCGAACCCAACGAGGTCGAGGCGATCAGCCGTTTTCTCAGCGGGATGATCGATCGCGACGATCCCGACAAGGTGCTGCAGACGATTCTGGGGACGGACAGCGGAATGAGCAAAGAATGATACTAGCCGCCGCCGCCAAGCGAATGCCCGTGCAACCGGCCGACGACGCCCCGCATCTGCTGCTGGTCGATGACGACCGCCGGATTCGCGATCTGCTGTCGCGCTTTCTCGCTGGCGAGGGGTACCGCGTCACCACGGCCGCCTCCGCCAAGGATGCCCGTGCCAAATTGCTCGGGCTGCATTTCGACATGCTGATCCTCGACGTGATGATGCCCGGCGAGACCGGCTTCGACCTGGCCCGCTTCATTCGCACCACTTCGGTGGTGCCGATCATCATGCTGACCGCGCGCGACGCCGCCGAAAGCCGCATCGAGGGCCTGCAGATCGGCGCCGACGACTACGTCGCAAAACCTTTCGAACCGCGCGAACTGGTGCTGCGGATCGGCAACATCCTGAAGCGGCTGGCGCCGGTGCCGGTGGAGCGCACCGAGTCGCTGCAGTTCGGGCCCTACGTCTATCACCTGCAGCGCGGCGAACTGCGCCAGGGCGACGACATCATCCATCTCACCGACCGCGAGCGCGACATGCTGCGCGTGCTGGCCGCGACGCCGGGCGAGACCGTGCCACGCGGCGAACTCACCGGCGGCGACGGCACCGTCAACGAGCGCGCGGTCGATGTGCAGATCAACCGGCTGCGCCGCAAGATTGAGACCGACCCGGCCAATCCGCTGTTCTTGCAGGCCGTGCGCGGCATCGGCTACCGGCTCGTCGCCTCGCCATGAAGTCTTCAACGAAACCCCGCATATGAGCACCATCGACACCGGCCTGACCATGATCCGCACCGCGGCGGGGCGCGTCTCGGCGGCCAACAACTGGATGGGCCGGCGCTTCAACAGCTTCATGCCGAAGGGCCTCTATGCCCGCGCGCTGCTGATCATGATCGTGCCGATGGTGATCCTGCAGTCGGTGGTCGCCTTCGTGTTCATGGAGCGGCACTGGAACACGGTGACGCGGCGGCTGTCGCAGGCGGTGGTGCAGGACATCGCCACGCTGATCGACGTCTACAAGATCTATCCGCAGGACAAGGACCGCACCCAGATCAAGACCATCGCGCAGCAGCGCCTCGGCCTGGTGGTGGACTTCCTCCCCATCGGCGACATGCCGCCGCCCGGCCCGAAGCCGTTCTTCTCGCTGCTCGACCAGGCGCTGTCGGTGCAGATTGGCCGGCAGATAACCCGGCCGTTCTGGATCGACACCGTCGGCCGCTCCAACCTGGTGGAGATTCGCATCCAGCTCGACGACGCGGTGATGCGCATCTTCGCGCAGCGCAGCGCGGCCTATGCGTCGAACTCGGAGATCTTCCTGTTCTGGATGGTCGGCACCTCGTCGATCCTCCTGATCGTGGCGATCCTGTTCCTGCGCAACCAGATCCGCCCGATCCTGCGGCTGGCGGACGCCGCCGAGAGTTTCGGCAAGGGCCGCGAGGCGCCGAACTTCCGGCCGCGCGGCGCCCGCGAAGTGCGCCGTGCCGCCAACGCCTTCATCGAGATGAAGGCGCGCATCGAACGCTCCATCGAGCAGCGCACCGCGATGCTGGCCGGCGTCAGCCACGACCTGCGCACCATCCTCACCCGCTTCAAGCTGGAGCTGGCGCTGCTCGGCGACAGCCCGGAAATCGACGACATGCGCAAGGATGTCGACGAGATGGCCGCCATGCTGGAAGCCTATCTGGCGTTTGCGCGCGGCGACAGCGGCGAGCAGGCGCAGCCCACCGACATGGCAGCGGCGCTGGAAGAATTGCGCAGCGACGCCGAGCGCAACGGCCACAAGGCCACCGTGACGTTCCACGGCCTGCCGGTGGTGACGGTGAAGCCGGCGTCGTTCAAGCGCTGCCTTGGCAACCTGGTATCGAATGCCGCGCGCCACGCCCACGACATCGCGATTACCGGGCACCGCGACCACCGCTATCTCACGGTTACGGTGGACGATGACGGCCCGGGCATCCCGCAGGAGATGCGCGAAGAGGTGTTCAAGCCGTTCCTGCGGCTCGACGACGCCCGCAACCAGGACGAAGGCGGCACCGGCCTCGGCCTCGCCATCGCCCGCGACATCGCGCGCTCCCATGGCGGGGATATCACGCTGGGCGACAGCCCGATGGGCGGCTTGCGGGCATCGGTGCGGATACCGGTGTAGCGCTCGATGGCGCCACACACGCTGTGTCGTCCCCGCGAAGGCGGGGACCCATAGCCTCTGCAGTAAGAAGTCGAAACGGAGGTCGGCATGGCCCTCCAGCCCAACAAAAACGACAGCGTGTATGGGTCCCCGCCTTCGCGGGGACGTCGCGGAGTTTGTGGAAACTTTGCAGAACTACTTGGCCAATTCCTTCGACCGCTTGGTCGCTGCCGCGATCGCCTTTGTCAGCAGCGGCTCGAACCCATCCGTGCCCATCAATACTTCCAGCGCCGCCGCCGTGGTGCCGCCGGGCGATGTGACGTTCTTCCGCAATGTCGCCGAGTCCAGATCCGAGCGGTGCATCAGCTCGCCCGATCCTGACACAGTTTCCCGCGCCAGCTTGGTCGCGAGTTCGACCGGCAATCCCGCGGCAACGCCGGCACGCGCCATTTCTTCGGCGAGCAAAAACACATAGGCAGGACCCGAGCCCGACACGGCCGTCACCGCATCCATCAGGCCCTCGTCCTCGATCCATTCCACGCTGCCCGTCGCGCGCAGCAGCGCATCGGCGACGCCGCGCTGTTCGGCATCGACGTCATTGGCCGCCACCGCCACCGTGATGCCGCGGCCGATCGCCGCCGGGGTGTTCGGCATCGCGCGCACGATCCTGCCGCCGCAGACTTCGGAAATCGCCGCAATGGTCGCGCCCGCCATGATCGACACCACCAGCGCCGAGCCGGCAAGGCCGCGCAGCGTCGGGCCGGCCTCGCGAAACATCTGCGGTTTCACCGCGACCACAAGTGTTGCAACCTTGCCGATCTCGTTCGCCGCGGGATTGAGGCGGACGCCGATGGCGCCGAGCGCCTTGATCGCGTCCGGGGCGAATGGATCGATCACCACGACGCGCTTCGGATCGAGCCCGCGCGCGAGCCAGCCGGTCAGCATCGCGCCGCCCATCTTGCCGGCGCCGGCGAGGACGAGGGTGCCGGTGAGCTCGGCGAGCGGCAGTGGCGATGAGGTCATGGCGATGTCCCGAAATGCAAAATGTGCGGGACCGTATCATCGGGACGCGGCGTGTGCAGCCTGTCGCGGGCTAAACGAGACTCTTTTTCAGAAAGTAGCGCGGGCCGCCGCGCGGATAGTCGGGCAGGGTGCCGACGATCTCGTAGCCCTGCTTCTGGTAGAACTCCGGCGCCTGAAACCAGTAGGTGTCGAGCCATAGCCCGATGCAGCCGCGCTGCCGCGCAATGTCCTCGGCCTGCGCCAGCACTTTCGAGCCGAGATCCTGGCCGCGGAATTGCGCGGGAATCACGAACAGTTCGACGAAGCACCAGTTGTAGGCCGTCTTGCCCCACAGCCCGCCGGCGGGCTCGCCGGTGACGGGATCGTTGATCAGGATCGCCAGCGGTTCAAAGCAGGACGGGCCTACCTTGCTGTCGTTGTATTCGACCAGCGCCTTCAACACGGCGTTGCGATGCGTCTCGTTCGGCTGGGCGGGGACGACGATCTCGGGAGGCGCGGCCGACACCCGCGTTACGCTTCGCCGGCGGTGTCGAACATCGCAGCGCTCATGGCTTCGTCGGCGGTCTTGCCGGCCCACACCACGAACTGCATCGCCGGATAGTAGCGCTCGCAGGCATGGATGGCGCCGACCAGCATGGCCTCGCACTGTGCCGTGGTGGCGGTGAGTCCGTCGGGCAGCACCAGCGCCTGCCTGAACATGATCATGCCGGAGTGAGTCCAGATATCGAAATGCCCGACCCACATCTGCTCGTTGATAGCAGCCATCAGCCGCTGCACTTCGGCGCGGCGCGCGGTCGGAATCTTCATGTCGAAGGCGCAAGCCAGATGCAGCGCCTCGATCTCGTTCATCCAGGTGAAGGAGAGTTGATAGTCGGTCCAGTCGCCCTTCGAGACGATCGTGACTTCGTCCTCGCCAGAGCGCTCGAACGCCCAGTTGTGATCGGCGGCGATGTCCTCGACCACACCCAGCGGGTTGATCCGTGAATCGATAGTGCCTTCGAGGAGTGACATGCCGTCGCGACCTTGCTTTGAATGTGATGAACGCTTGCAGTCGGCCGGTACGCGAAAAATAAATGAGCCGCTGCAGGCTGCAATCCCGGGAGCAAAGGGTGGTTCGTCCTAGGCTTGCGAGTTTGAAGTGATGTGATTTGCGGAATCGGCGCAACGCCACCACGAATCCATCCACAGACAAACACCCCTTCATCCACAGTTGATCTCGCCACAATGAGAACAAACCGGAATCGGATTCGCGGGATGCGAGTCTGTTGCGGTGCGCTCCCGCGGAGCGAGTCGGAATCCGCCGTTAACCACTGATTCGCCGGCGGCGTTTCGCGGACTCGCAAGGGTCTTCGAGGGTACGCCGTGGATCCCTGTGGATGGTTGTTGCCGAGCCGGGCAGGGTTCGGCATAGTTCGGGCATCAGCCGAAAGAGCACCGTCATGAACGAGACTACGCTAGCTTCCTCGGATGAGGCCCAGCATCGGCGCTTCGCCAAGCCGCAGCGCGTGGCGTTCGTGCAGTCGTCGTGGCACCGCGACATCGTGGCATCGTGCCGGCTGTCGTTCCTGGCCGAGATCGAGGCGCGCCATATCGCGCCGTCGCAGGTCGACCTGTTCGAGGTGCCGGGCTCGTTCGAGATTCCGCTGCATGTGCAGATCCTCGCCAAGACGCGGCGCTACACCGCCATCGTCGCGGCCGGTCTCGTGGTCGACAGCGGCGTGCGCGGCTTCGTTGCCGACACCGTGATCCGCGCCCTGATGGATGTGCAGTTGCGCACCGAGGTGCCGGTGTTCTCCGCGGTGGTGACGCCCGACGATTTCGACGAGACCGAGGCGGGCTCGGATTTCCTGCGCAAGCACTTTGCGGCGAAGGGCGTCGAAGTGGCGGAGGCCTGCGCCAACACGCTGCTCAGCCTCGAGCGGCTGCGCGGTCAGGTCGCGGCGGGGATTGTGTAGCGGTCACGTTCCCCGGATGCGGCGCAGTGCGCCGCGCAGCGGCGTAGTGCGCTGCTGATCCGGGGTCCCGGTCATTTGCGAAGAAGAATGATGAAGAAACCGGGACCCCGGATCTGCGGAGCGGCATAAGAATGCCGCACCGCGTCCGGGAAACGCAGCAATGCCTCAGTCGAACAGGCTCGACACCGACTCTTCCGACGCGGTGCGGCCGATGGCGTCGGCGATCAAGGACGCGATCGGCAGCGTGCGGATGTTCGGTGAATTGATCACGGCATCGGTGGGCTGGATCGAATCCGTGATCACCAGTTCCTTCAGCTTCGAGCCGGTGATGCGCGCCGCGGCGCCGCCGCTCAGCACGCCGTGGGTGATGTAGGCGTAGACATCCTTGGCGCCGTTGGCGAGCAGGGCGTCGGCGGCGTTGACCAGCGTGCCGCCGGAATCGACGATGTCATCGACCAGGATGCAGGTGTAGCCGGCGACGTCGCCGATCACGTTCATGACCTCGGATTCGCCGGCGCGTTCGCGGCGCTTGTCGACGATCGCCAGCGGCGTGTTGATGCGCTTGGCGAGGCCACGCGCGCGCGCCACGCCGCCGACGTCGGGCGACACCACCATCACATTGGCGAGGTCGAACTTTTCCTTGATGTCGCGCACCATCACCGGCGAGGCGTACAGGTTGTCGGTGGGGATGTCGAAGAAGCCCTGGATCTGGCCGGCATGCAAATCGAGCGTCATGACGCGGTCCACGCCCGCATTGGTGATCAGGTTCGAGACCAGCTTGGCGGAAATCGGCGAGCGCGAGCCGACCTTGCGATCCTGCCGGGCGTAGCCGAAATACGGAATCACCGCGGTGATGCGGCGCGCCGAGGCGCGGCGCAGGGCATCGGTGACGATCAGCAATTCCATCAGATGGTCATTGACCGGATACGACGTCGACTGAATGATGAAGACGTCGGAGCCGCGGACGTTTTCCTGGATCTCGACGAAGATTTCCATGTCGGCGAAGCGCCGGACGCTGGCCTTGGTCAGGGACAGCTGCAGCCAGGAGGCGATCTCCTGCGCCAGCGCGGGGTTTGAGTTGCCCGCGACCAGCTTGATGGAGCCGTTCTTGCCCGACATCGACGCGTCTCCCCGCGGCTTGGTGGATACAACGTTCAGCATATCGGATTACCCAAGGAACAGATGTCTCAACGAGCGAGGTGATATCAAGGACGACAGTCCGCTGGCAACCCGTAGGCCGCCGTTTTCCTGCGCAAATTCAAGGTTTCTATCGTTAATGCGCGCTGAAGCTGAGGGCGGTCTCGGCAAACGTTGTCGGTGACGCCGGCGCATCGTCGGCGCGGGCGATGGCGGGGCCGTTGCCACGCGGCGCGGGGACCGCGGCGGGATCGGGCTCGGTGCCGTTCATCATGCCGCTGAGGCCGGTCAGACCGGCCTGGGCGATCCGCCGCAACACCAGGTCGTCGGCGGTGGCCCAGGCGTCGGCGCCGGCCTTGCCGGTTGGCTCTTCGCCGGACAGGCGCAAAGCGCGCTGCTGGTCGCGGTCATAGACGTCCCACACCCAGGCGATGCTGGCCTTGCCGCCGCGAACTTGCGCTGCGAGGTAACTGCGCACCCGGAAAGCGGCACTGTCCCGGCGCGACACCACCGCCAGGTTGCGCAATCGGGCTTCGCTATCCAGCAGGTTGACCATGCGGTCGAAAACCTGCGGGGGCGGGCCATCGACAGATTCAAAGGCAACGGTGGCGCCGCTCGGGCCGCTTATGCTGGCCTGCGCATTGGAGGGGCCGCCGGCGCTGCCGACATTGGCGCAGCCGCTGAGGCCGAGGCTCACGGTGAGCAGAAGCGCGGCCTGAAGCAGGCGCGGCATACGCTGGAAGGCTGTGAATGTGGCAAAGCGCATGCAACGTCCCGACTTCGGTCGGCCGTGAGCCATCCGACAGGTCGAAGCGATATCGTTAAAATGCGTTAAGGTCTAGGGCGGGCCTGACACAGGTGTGTACGAGGTGAGCAAGTCGATCACCGCGCGCCGACAATTCGCATCCATTTTGAGGCAGTTACGGTTCCAGCACGATGGCGTGGATCTGCCGGCCATAATCCCGCTCTTTGCGATGCACCGAACGGCGGTAGCTGAACAAGCGTTCGTCAGGATAGGTGTCGATGCCGGTGTCGTCGATGGCGCCCACGCTGGCGCGCTCCAGCCGCATCCGGATGAAGCCGCCGAGGTCGAACATCGCGTGGCCTTCGTGCGGGGACGGAATGAAGAACAGCGCATATTCGCCGTCCTCGCGCACGAAGCGCTCGACGAATTCGGCGCCGACTTCGTAGCTCGGCTGCCGGATCAGCGGGCCGATCGCCACCGTCATGGCGGCACGGTCGGCGCCGAGCTTTTCCATCGCGTCGATCGTCGCTTCCAGCACGCCGGTCAACGCGCCCTTCCAGCCGGCATGCGCCGCGCCGATCACCCGCGCCTTGGGATCAGCAAACAGCACCGGCCCGCAATCCGCGGCGGTGACGCCGAGCGCGAGGCCTTCGATGCTGGTGACCATGGCGTCGGCGCGCGGTCGCGAGGCGGCATCCCATGGCGCGGTGGCAACGGCGACGGCCGGCGAATGGATTTGGTGCACGGTGAGGAAGTGCTCGGGATCGACGCCCATCGCCGCGGCCATGCGGCGGCGGTTCTCCGCCACGTGCGCGGGATCGTCCTCCGAGCCGAGCCCGCCATTGAGGCCGGCATAGATCCCCTCGGAGACGCCGCCGTCGCGGGTGAAGAAGGCATGGCGCAGGCCGGGCACGGCCGCGAGCAAGGGCGAGGTGAAGGTCATGATGCGTTCTCGATGCCGGTGTCGTCGCTGAGCGCCACCAGCGTGGGAATGGTGGGGCTGGAGATGCCGATCACCTTGAACAGCGAGCCCATGCCGCCACGGCCGCGGTCGGTCAGCCGCTTCAACGCGCCGGAGACATCCTCGGACACTTCGGGGCTGGCCTTGGCCATTAACGTCACCGCGCGGGTCTCGATGCCCAGTCGCTTGAGGAATTCGCCTTGCGACACCGGCCCGTGAACGCGGGCGCCGACGTCTTCCGCCGCGCGGCCAAGCGCTTCGAAATCCACGTGGGCGGTGACATCGGCCTGGCCGGGGTTCTTCAGCGGATCGGCAAAGGAGTGCCGCGCGATCGCCTGCAGGGTGTCGCCGGCGTCGGAGCGGGTGTGGCCGTAATCGATCACCAGCGCCGCGCCGCCCTGGTCGCGGACGCGGCTGGCGATTTTCATGATCTCGCTGTCGGGGCGCCATTCGAACACCGCACCATTCGGCGCCGCGCGGACCAACGGCGGCACCAACAGCTCGAAATGCGGCAGCGGATCGAGGCCGGCGCCGAATTCCAGGTCGCCATGATCGGTGATTTCCACGGTGCGCTCATGCCAGCCGGTGTCGCGCTTCACCACCTGGTGCACCGGCAGCACGTCGAAATATTCGTTGGCCAGGATCACCGAGGGGCCCGCCGGCACGCTGTCGATGCTGTCGTGCCAGGTGATGTTGCGAACGCCGGACAGCGTCGCGCGCTGCTTCTCGCGCAGCACCGGATTGATCTCGATCATATGGATGTGCAGCGCCTGATACAGCGGCGGCAGGACGCGCAGCGCCCGCAGGGCGTCCGCCATCATGGTGCCGCGGCCGGGGCCGAGTTCGATCAGGTGCAGCAGCGGCGGCGAGTCGATCGCGCGCCACACCGAGGCCGACCACAGCCCGAGCAGTTCGCCGAACATCTGACTGACTTCCGGCGCGGTGGTGAAGTCGCCTTCGCGGCCGAGCGGATCGCGCGACACGTAGTAGCCGTATTGCGGATGGGTCAGGCATAGCTGCATGTAGCGCCACACCGGCATCGGTCCGGCGGACTTGATCAGGCGTTTGATTTCATCCTGCAGCGGCGAATGTTCGGTCATGCCTTGCCAGTGTTCAATTCGGGCTGCAGCGGCGGGTTACGGCGCGCCAACACCATCAGTACCAGACCCACGACGATCATCGGTACCGACAGCAGCATGCCCATGGTGAGTCCGCCCCACAGGAAGCCGAGTTGCGGGTCCGGTTCGCGAAAGAATTCGCCGATAATGCGCGCGACCGCATAAAAAAAGATGAAGGCGCCGAGGATCAGCCCGGGCCGCTTCAGCGCGCCGGCGCGGATCATCAGCGCCAAAATGGCGAAGAGCACGATGCCTTCGAGGCCTGCTTCGTACAACTGGCTTGGATGGCGCGGCAGCGGCCCGCCATTGGGGAACACCATTCGCCATGGCACGCTGGCATCGGCCGGTCGGCCCCACAATTCGCTGTTGATGAAGTTGGCGAGACGCCCCAGCAGCAGCCCGATCGGCCCGACCGCGCAGGTGAGGTCGCCGAGCGACAGGACGGGCAGGCCGCGCTTCCAGCAGAACGCCATCACTGCCGCCACGCAGCCCAGGAAGCCGCCGTGGAACGACATGCCGCCCTTCCACAGTTCGAGGATTTCGGCGGGATGCGCGACGAAGAAATCGAGGTTGTAGAACAGCACGTAGCCGGTGCGGCCGCCCAGAATAATGCCGAGCGTCACCCACAGGATGAAGTCGTCAAAATCCAGCAGCGAGATCGGCGACGGCCCGCCCCACAGTCTCTGGCTCTTGATCAGCGCGCGGGCATAGACCCAGCCAAGCACGATGCCGCCGATATAGGCCAGCGCGTACCAGCGGATCACGATCGGCCCCAGCGCGATGGCCACGGGATCGAAGACCGGGAAGGCGATGGTGAGGAAGGGCAGGTCGATAAAGGGCATGACGTGACTTACGGGTCCGGGCGGCAGCAGTAAAGCGTCACTCTATGACGATCGCGTGCAGCCGGGGAACGCGACAATCGCGCGCCGGTGGCGCCGGGCAACAGCAGGCTTGAACTGCGTCGCCGGGATCGCCATTGTCGAATTCAACATTTCAGTTCGACCGGCCGGAGTTCTAGCCATGACCCAGACCAACAATCGGTTTTTCGACGAGATCGGGCGCCTGATGAACGATGCCGCCGGCGCCGCCCAGGGCGTCAAGCGCGAGGTCGATACGGTGGTCCGCAACCAGGCCGAAAAGATCCTGCGCGACCTCGATATCGTCAAGCGCGAGGAGTTCGAGGCGGTCAAGGACATGGCCCGCCTCGCCCGCGAGGAAAACGAGGCGCTGAAGGCACGGATCGTCGCGCTGGAGGCGAAACTGGGTGGGGCGTCGTAAGTTGCTGGGAGCGGCGAGCGCGGCAACGCGGACGTCGGCAAGCTGCGCACGGAGGAGTGGGGGCACGCCTCACGTTAAAGCTGTCTATGCCTCAACGTAATCCGCGATACTGGTTGGCGCCGGCACGGCCAGGCCGTCCTGCCTGAGGCCGTCGATGTGAAATCGGATCGCGTCGCGGATCTCGATTTCAACCGCTTTCACGGTGTCGCCGGTGGCAACGCAGCCGGGCAGGTCCGGAACATAGGCCGAATAGTTGCCTTCGGCCTTCTCGATCACGACCGCGTAGCGCATCAGCGTTGTTCCTTCAGGCCAGCCTGCTTCAGGATACTGCCGAATGTGCCGGGCGCAAGGTCGTCCGATGGCTTGCCGGCCACCGTTACGCGGCCCGGCTTCAGCAAATGTTTGTACTGACGGTGGCTACCGCGGGTCGCGGCCAGGAACCAGCCATCGTCTTCGATCAGTCGGATAGCGTCGCGGACTTTCATAGGCGCCCACGTCTGGACGGCTGAAACTACCACAAATACCAACGCGGGAAGCCGGACCAACTTGCCAATCCCGCTAAAAACCCCCTGCATTTCCTTGTCTTTCCGGCCCTTTGGCGCTAAAAGCCCGGCACGTCTGCAGCCCCCGCACCCCTGGAGGCTTGCTGCGACGACGGAACGGGCCGCGTTGCGGCCTTTAACTTTTTAGAAAACAAGGACTTAAACGATGGCGACCGTCAAGGAATTGAAGGCGACCGTACGTTCGGCAGGCGGCAAGGGGGCCGCACGGGCTGTACGGCGCGCCGGCCGAGTGCCGGGAGTAATCTATGGTGACAGCAAGCCCCCGGTGTCGATTTCGGTCGACGATGCCGAATTGCGCCAGCGCATTCTGGCCGGCCGCTTCCTCACCACGATCTACGACATCGAGCTCGATGGCGCCAAGCATCGCGTGATTCCGCGCGACTTCGCGCTGGATCCGGTGCGTGACTTCCCGCTCCATGTCGACTTCCTGCGGCTCGGCGTCGGCGCCACCATCCGCGTCAGCGTTCCCCTGCATCTGAAGAATGCGGAAACCGCCCCCGGCGTGAAGCGCGGCGGCACGGTCAACATCGTCACCCACACGCTGGAGCTCGAAGCCGAGGCCGACAGCATTCCGCAGTTCGTCGAAGCCGATATCGGCCAGCTCGACATCGGCGGTTCGCTGCACATGTCGGACATCAAGCTGCCGAAGGGCGTCAAGACGCTGCTGCGCGATGAAGACCTCACCCTGGTCACCATCGTGCCGCCGTCGGGCTATGGCGAAGAGCAGGCCGGCGCTGCCGCCGGCGCCGCTCCTGCCGCTGGTGCTGCTCCCGCAGCAGCTGCCGCTGCGAAGGCTCCCGCCGCTGGTGCCAAGGCTCCTGCCGCTGGCGCGAAGGCGCCCGCTGCCGCTGCCAAGGCACCTGCCGCTCCGGCGAAGAAGAAGTAAGCAACCGCGGGATTCCGCGTCATGCGGCTCTTTGTTGGTCTCGGAAACCCTGGTGCGAAATACCAGGGCAACCGGCACAATATCGGGTTCATGGTTCTGGACGAGATGGCGCGGCGTCACGGTTTTGCACCGTGGCGCCGCCGCTTTCAGGGCGAGACTTCGGAAGGCACGCTGGACCGCGAACGCGTCATCCTGCTGCGTCCGCTGACTTTCATGAACGATTCCGGCACATCGGTGCAGGCCGCTGCAAGCTTCTTCAAGATCGCGGTCGGCGACATCGCGGTGTTTCACGACGAGCTCGAACTGCCGTTCTCGAAAGTGCGCGTCAAGGTCGGCGGCGGCATCGCCGGGCATAACGGGCTGCGCTCGATCTCCGCGCATGTCGGCAACGACTACCGCCGCGTTCGGCTCGGCATCGGCCATCCCGGCGTCAAGGAACTGGTGCACAACCATGTGCTCAGCGATTTCGCCAAGGCCGAGCGGCCGCAGCTCGAGGCGCTGATCGACGCGGTGAGCGATAACGTGGCATTGCTGGCCGATGGCCGCGACTCCACGTTTCAGAACAAGGTGCATCTGACGATGCAGGCCAAGGGATTCACGTCGAAGGACGACAACGGCACTTAAGGCGCCGTCGAACCATTCAGGACAGGTCATGGGATTCAAATGCGGTATCGTCGGGCTGCCGAATGTCGGCAAATCGACGCTGTTCAACGCGCTCACCGAAACCGCGGCGGCGCAGGCGGCGAACTATCCGTTCTGCACCATCGAGCCGAACGTCGGCGAGGTCGCAGTGCCCGACAAGCGGCTCGACAAGCTGTCGGAGATCGGCAAGTCGCAGCAGATCATTCCGACCCGGCTGACCTTCGTCGATATCGCAGGTCTGGTGAAGGGCGCTTCCAAGGGCGAAGGCCTCGGCAACCAGTTTCTGGCCACCATCCGCGAGGTCGATGCTGTCGCTCACGTGGTGCGCTGCTTCGTCGATGACGACATCACGCACGTGGAGGGCAAGATCGATCCGCTCGCCGACATCGAGATCATCGAGACCGAGCTGATGCTGGCCGATCTCGACTCCTGCGAAAAGCGCGTCGACAACCTGACCAAGAAGGCCAAAGGCAACGACAAGGACGCCAAGGAGCAGCTCGATCTGGTGCAGCGCGCTTTGGTGCTGCTGCGTGAGGGCAAGCCGTCGCGCTTCCTTGAGCGCAAGCCGGAAGAAGAACGCGCCTTCGGCATGCTCGGCCTCCTGACGTCGAAGCCCGTGCTCTATGTCTGCAACGTCGAGGAAGGCGCGGCCGGCGAGGGCAACGCCTATTCGAAGCTGGTGAGTGAGCACGCCGCGAAAGAGGGCGCCGTCGCGGTGGCGATCTCGGCCAAAATCGAATCGGAAATTGCGACGCTGTCGCGCGCCGAGCGCGCCGAATTCCTTGAGACGCTAGGCCTCGAAGAAGCCGGCCTGGATAAGCTGATCCGCGCCGGCTATAAGCTGCTGGATCTGATCACCTACTTCACGGTCGGTCCGAAGGAAGCCCGCGCCTGGACCATCACCCGCGGCACCAAGGCGCCGCAGGCGGCGGCGGTGATCCACACCGATTTCGAAAAGGGATTTATCCGCGCCGAAACCATCGCCTATGACGACTATGTCGCGCTGGGCGGCGAATCCGGCGCCCGCGACGGCGGCAAGCTGCGCCTCGAAGGCAAGGAATACGTCGTCGCCGACGGCGACGTGCTGCACTTCAGGTTTAATACCTGAGCCTACTTGCCCCGGACGCGATGCAATACGAAGTATTGCTTCGCAGAGCCGGGGCCCCGGTTTTTTCAAAGAGCAACCGGGATCCCGGATCTGCGCAGCGGCATGGCGGCGATGCAAGTGCATCGCCTGAGAATGCCGCAGCGCGTCCCGGAAACGATCTACCTCAATGCCCTTGCCCCTGATCCCGGATCGCGCCGAGATGCTCGTTGATGCGGAATACGATCAAAATGAACTCCGCAACGATGCGCGAGAAGATGATACCGACCAAGACGCCGGCGACGCTCGACAGCAGCATGATGAATCCGCCGAACGGGCTGATGGCCATCGCCGCCAGGCCGGAAAACACGCCGGATATGCCGAACAGAATCCACAGCGCGATCACCAGCCAGTAGAACGTCTTGATGATGGTCGGCGTGATGAAACGATCCCATTGAAACAGGTCGCGAAATTCAAACATCGGTCGTTCTCCCCCGGCGCGGCGCGTGTGTAAGTCAATGATCGGCAGCGTGCAAAATGGCCTGACACGCGGTAGTGCCCAACCATGTCCTGAGCAAGATCGCGGGAAAGCCATGCAGGCGTACGGGTTGAGATTGCTGCAAATAGCGGCCACAATCAGGCTCCCTCGACGGCAACTCCTATCATGACCCTGACATTCGACGATTTCCAGCCCGGCCATTTCGGGACCTACGGGCCGCGCCATATCACGCGCGAGGAGATCATTGCTTTCGCCGCCGAATACGATCCGCAGCCGATGCATCTCGATGAGGCCGCGGCCGATGCGTCGTTGCTGAAGGGGCTGGCCGGCTCGGGCTGGCACATGTGTTCGCTGATGATGCGCATGATCTTCGATGGCTTCCTGCACGATACTGCATCGATGGGCTCGCCGGGGGTCAACGAGATGCGCTGGCTGGCGCCGTTTCGGCCGGGCGACGACCTGATGCTCGACGTCGAGGTGCTGGAGGCGCGGCCGTCGCAGAGCCGACCATCGACTGGTATCGTGACGTTCAAGTGCAGCACGCGCAACGCGGCCGGGCGGGCCGTGGCCGAAATGATCGTGCCGATCATCATCGGTCGCGCCGCCGTCACGGCGAGTTAGGCCGGTCCGATGAATTTTCTCGAAGACGTCGTTATCGGCCACCACAGCGAGTTTGGCTCGTTCGCGTTCACCGCCGAACTGATCAAAAAGTTCGCGACGGAGTTCGACCCGCAGCCGTTTCATCTCGACGAGGAGGCCGGCCGCCGGTCGCTGCTCGGCGGCCTGGCCGCATCGGGCTGGCACGTCGCGGCCGTCGCCATGAAACTGCGGATCGCCGAAAGCCAGCGCGCGACCGCGGAAGCCAAGGCGCGCGGCGAAACCGTCGCGGTGTCCGGCCCCTCGCCGGGGTTTCGTGAACTGCGCTGGATCAAGCCGGTGCTGGCCGGCGACACCATCAGCTATGCCAGCGAGGTCGTCGCCGTTCGCGCGACGGCGTCAAAGCCGGGCTGGGGCATCGTGCAGGCCCGCACCACCGCCACCAACCAGCACGGCGACGTCGTCATGACGTTTCTGGCGACTGTGTTCCTGCCGCAACAGGGCAACGCTAGTTAACCAATCCAATTTTCTTCAAGGGAACAGGGCCCGCGTTAACGCGTTCTGAACCTTGCGAGGGTGTTGTGAGACCTACGCACGACGACGATCTAATCCGCTTTGGGGACGACAATGGCTGACCGCACCGGACTGAAATTTGTGGGCTTTATCTTCGCGAGCGTGACGCTGGCGGTGATGTTCGCCACAGGCATGGTGGTAAAGGGTTATGCCGACGGCGCGTATTCGCTCGAAACCGCCCAGGTCTCCCCAAACCAGTAAGTTCATCCGGTGGGCGTTTGCCGCTCTGGCGGCTCGCTGCATCCGATCAGCGGTTCCAGGCCCACGCCAGAAGCGCCACGATCACGACCAGCAAGCCGACAAAGCGGACGATGATGGTGCCCATCTTGGGCGGCGTCGTTCGCGCCGGAATCGGATCGGTGGTATTGGGCCGAATGGTCTCCACGAAGCAGTCCCCCAAGCCTTAAGCCATGCCGCGGATCGCGGCGCAGAAGTTGGTCGGACCGATCGCGCTCCAAGTTCAATCGAAATTTTGCACGCCATGTCAGGCGCTTTTCTCGCCGCGCTTGCGGGAACGCCAAAAAAAGCCGCTCCCGTTGCCGGAGGCGGCTTTTGTTTGATTTAGGACCGGTAAGCGATCAGTCGTGGCGCAGGCCGTCCGCGGTGCGCTTCCACTGCGCGACGTTGTCGGCGATCAGGCGCGTCGACTTCATCGCCGCCTGGCTGAGCTGGGCATAACCGGAGATTTCACGCTGCACACGCTGGCCTTCGGCATGCAGCAGGTCGCGCAGGCTTTCCAGCTCGCTGACGAGGTTTTCGATCTCGCTGAGCGAGGTGCCGGCGACGCGCTGGATCAGCGAATTCACGCTGTTGACGGTGGCCTCGGTGCTGGAGTCCATTGGAAGCTCCGGAGTGCTGCTGCTTACCACGCCGGACGCTGGCCGGCGCAGATAGGCAACGTCGTTGCGGACGAAGTCACGGATACCGGCTTCGACTTCTGAGACCGCAGCGAGATTGTCGTCTTCGACAGGTTCGATCTTCTCGGGATTAATCGCATTCATCGGCTCTTCCTTATTTCGCGTTGAGCGAGCGCGGATTGTCCCCCGCACGACGAACTCATGGACCACATCAGGTCACTTGAATTTGACCAGATCGCGGCCGATCTGCGGCACGGATCCGGTCTTTAACGGTATTCGTTCAATGCGGTGAAGATTAGGTTACGATTACCAGCTGTGCTTGAAGCCGGCGGTCAGGCTCTTGTTGGCCGGCCCCTGCAGCGTCTCGCTCACCGAGGCGGAGATGTTGACGCCGCCGAACAGCTTTTGCTCGGCACCGACCTTGCGCAGCCATTTGTCGTCGGTCGTGGCCAGCGTCTGGCCGGCGATGAAGCTGGTGCCGGTGTCGGCGATGCTCAGCCTGGCCTGCTGATCGGTCTCGTAGCTGCGCACCGGCCGTCCGTTGTACCCGATCACGGACGAGCCGCCCTGCTGAATCACGTTGTAGCCGTTCTGTAGCGTCAGAGAGTACTTGTCGCCGGCGATCGGCACCGATTTGCTCAGCGATGTCCCGAACTTGGTCTGGTCCGCCAGCGGATCGACGCGGGCCTCGATCGCCGTCTTGTCCCAGATCGATGCCACCCCCGGCGCGGTCATCGCGGCCCAGGCGGCGGCGCCCGAGGCTTGCGCGCCCTGGCCATCGCCGAACTGGTTACGGTAGGCATCGCTCGCGCTGCGGGAGCTGGCCTGCCCGGCGACGTTGAGGTCGGCGCCGACACGGGTATCCCAGAACGGCGACAGCGGCTGCTTCACCGACAGCGCCGACGAGCCGTCGGCATTCTTTTGCGACGACCATGCGGCGCCGGCATTGCCGGCGGAGGCGGATGACTTCTGCTCGCGCGGTGCTGCCTTGGCCGAAGGCGCCCGGCTGGTGTCGAGCAGCGTCCAGTCCGGTTCGGGAAAGTTGAGGTCTACCGGCGGCGGCGTGTCCATCGGTTCGCTCTCGCCGGGTGGCGGTTGCAGGTCGAGGCCGCGCCAGGGATCCTGTGCCCAGACCGGCGACGCCAGCGCGCCGGTCGTCAGCGCTGCTAGCAAGGACCAAAAGGTCGCATTGAAAAGTGTTGTCGTCATGCCAGCCGCCGCCCAGCGAGGTCGGAGATCAATTCAGCAGATGATACCGTCGCGCGGGTCAAAATTGTGGCGTTGCAACATGTTCTTTTCGCAGGGCTCCGCGGAACGTATCCAGCATGAATCGCTTGTACCGCGCGCAACACGCGCACTTTAATTCTCCTTAGAGGTCACATGAAGAAAATTGCTTTGGTTTTTGCTGCCGCTGCCACGATTTTCGCTGCCGTTCCGGCATCCGCGCAGGGCATGCATCGTGACGGCATGCGCCACGGCGGCATGCATCGCGGTCATTCGATGGGCCGCCCGCATGCCCACCGTGCGCCGCGCATCGTCGTGGTCCCGCGCGGTCGTCATCATCGCCGCGGCCACATGATGCATTGATCGCATTTTGACTCGACGAAACGGCCCCGCATCCGCGGGGCCGTTTTTCGTTGGATGGGTGCCTCGATAACGCGCTCAGGCGATCTTGGGCAGATGGATCTGGCGGCCCAAAGCCTGCTCGACCAGATCGAATGTATCGACCACGACGCGCATGCTGACGAGCAGCCCATTGCTGAAGCGCGCGAATTGCGCGAGCCGCAGGCTGATCGGGCGGTTGGAATCCAGCGCCGTCAGCGAGTAGCGCATCATCGACGCGCCGGTGTCCTCGCCGAGCATCATCGACTCCCGCTCGAAGCGATGCACCCGGATGTTGTCGGCGATCTGCCGGCAGACATCGAGCACGGCGGCCTTGCCGTGGCGTGCGCCGAGAAACGGAAACATGTCGATGGGGCCGAACACCGCCCATTCGACGTTGTCGTCAATCTGGGCAGCGAGGTCATCGACCTGACGTTCGTTGATGGCGCGATGCAACGCGCGCGAGAAACGCCAGAGGCTGTGCTCTGTCATGGATCGGTCCTGAATATGAAAGCGCCGACCCCATCGTTGGAATCTGTGCCGGTAAAATGATGTGGAATTGATTGAACTCTAAAGTAATATAATTTCGCGGCAAATGCAAGTTAAAATGTTGCAATGCACAAGATGTGATGGGAGCGTGATCGCGCGGCGGAATTCCGGGACCACATCATTTGCAGTTTCGAGGGGCGCAGAGGCACAGGAGCCCCGGCATCCGCGGCGAATCATCCACGCCGTAACGCTGAATCAAAGCTGCATCGCATCCTGGACGCTGGCGGCGAAGGCGTCGGTCAGGTCGCGGCCGAGCACCTGCTGCACCAGATCGAAGGAATCGAAGAACGAGCGGTGGGTGACGATCTGCCCGTCGCGCAAGGTGAAGAAATCGGCGATTTCGAACTGCACCACGCGCTGGTCGCTGCGCTTCTCCAGCGCGACGCGGATCGTCGTGGCGGCCTTGTCGTCTTCGACCGCCATGAAGGTGATTTCGGCGCGACGGCGGGCATAGCGTTGCTGCTGGATGCGGATCGCTTCGCGGACCCACGGCTTGCCGCGCTGATGGCCGAGATGCGGAAACAGTTCGATCGGCGCGTAGGTGATGGTGTCGACATCGTCGGCGCAGCAAGCAACGGCTCGGTCCACGTCGCCAGCATAAAACGCCACCAGGAAATCATTCACGCATTGTCGCGTGACGCGATCCTTCATGAAATCCTCCCGACGGTCCTGAAACCCCTGCGGCGGTGCACTGCTAGCAAACGGTGCAATAATATTGGCGGCGCGATCGCACTTGGATCAAGCGCCGGGCGCTGCGAAGGTTGCGAGAATCTTAATGCCTCGCCACACAACTTCGTTATGGGCCTGGCACGTTCGTCGCAGCGCGATGGAAAAGATTTTAAAAGAAAGTCGACCAGACGCCCAGCCAGACCACCACGCCGACCGGACCACCGCATAGCGCGGCGATGATCCAGCGATCGCCGAACCGCCAGGCCGCCAGCATGGCGCCGAGTACGAAACCCGGCCAGGCCAGTTTCATCGTCAGCCATGCCGCGCCGCCGAAGCCGTCGGCCTGCGCGATGCGCGAGCGGAAACAGAACAACAGCAGCAACGCGCAGAGCAGGGCGCCGATCGCGCCGCCGAACGCCGCGCCGGCGACGCGATGGGTGCGCCAGGCGACGGCGCCGAGCAGCACCCCGGCCACCAGGCCGGGCGAACAGGCCGCCAGCGCGATCAGCGCCAGGTCGAATGCATTCCAGTGCAGCCCGATGTCGGACACGCGCTTGCGCGGACTACTTCTTGTTCGGAGCGGAGCCGGCCGGGGTCTTGCTGGACGCGAACGGATTGACGTTGGCGACGCCGCCCTTCTTGAGGTTCTTGTCCGCCTTCGGCTTCTTCTTTTCCTTGTTCGACTTCATTTGACCCTTGGCCATGGCGATGTCCTCCGCGCCCGGTTGATGGATTCGGCGCGAAAGCACAAGTAGCAGGTCGCACGCGGTTTGTATCTGGCGGTTTGGGTGGTGCCGCGGCCGGCGTCTCGAAAACGGCAGCCATCGTGCCTATATCGGGAGGATGGCCCCATCCTCTCTCGTCACTGCCCGCTTGCGCCGCGCGCCCGTGCTGATTTGCAAGAAATGTCTCGGCCGCGTGCCCGACGGCAAGGCGTTGCGCAAGGCACTGAAATCCGAATTGAAGCACCGCGTCGGCGCGCAGGACATCAAGCCGCCGCGCGTGGTGCTGACCGGCTGCCTCGGCATCTGCCCGAAGCGCGCCGTGGTCGTCGCCGGCACGGCGACGCTGCAGCGCGGCGAGGTGCTGTTGCTGGCCGATCGCCGCTGCGTCGCAGAGGTGGCGGCACGGTTGTTGCCGGATTGAAGGGCCGTAGGATGGGTTGAGCTTTTCGCGAAACCCATCACCCTCTGCCGATGGGTTTCGCGAAGGGCTCAACCCATCCTACAGCGGCTGCTACGCCGCGCGAACGTCGGCGAGGAAGCGGTGTACCTGGCCGGCGAGGTCCTGGGACTGCTGCGACAGTTGCTCGGCGGCGCCCAGCACCTGCGTCGCCGCGGCGCCGGTGTCGTTGGCCGCCTGCTGCACGCCGGAGATGTTCGAGGTGACATTCTGGGTGCCGTGCGCGGCTTCCTGAACATTGCGGGCGATTTCCCGCGTTGCCGAGCCCTGTTCCTCGATGGCGATGGCGATCGCCTGGCCGATCTGCTCGATCTCGGTGATCACGCTGGCGACGTTGCGGATCGCGGCGACGGCCTCGGCGCTGGCGCTCTGGATGGCGGCGACCTGCTCGGAGATTTCCGTCGTGGCCTTGGCGGTCTGGCCGGCGAGCGACTTCACTTCCGAGGCGACCACGGCGAAACCGCGTCCGGCTTCGCCGGCGCGCGCGGCCTCGATGGTGGCGTTGAGCGCCAGCAGGTTGGTCTGCGCGGCGATATTCTGGATCAGGATAACCACGTCGCCGATCTTCTGCGCACCGGAAGCCAGCGACTGCGCGGTGTCGCCGGTGCGGCGCGCGTCCTCGACGGCGCGGGCGGAAATCTGAGCGGACTGCGCCACCTGGCGGCTGATCTCGGTGATCGAGGAGGTCAGCTCTTCCGTGGCGCTGGCCACCATCTGCACATTCGACGACGTCTGCTCGGAGGCTTCGGCGACGACGCCGGCCTGGCGATTGGTGGTGGAGGCGGTCGATGACATCGAGCGCGCCGCGTTCTCCATCGTCGCGGAGGACGACGACAGGCCGTTGACTAGCTCGCCGACCCGCGCCTCGAACGACTTGGTGAGCTCGTCGAGCAGGCCGGCGCGGCGCATCTTGGCGTCGCTCTCCGCCGACTGCTCGGCGGCAAGGCGGCTGGCCGTGATCATGTTGTCCTTGAACACCTGCACGGCGGCGGCCATCGCGCCGATCTCATCCTGCCGATCGCTGACCCGCGTCACTTCGGAAGCGTCGCCGCCGGCAAGCCGGGTCATCGACGCCGTGATATCGACGATCGGCCGCACGATCCGGCGCCGTACCATCACCACCATGGCGGCACTGGCACCAACGACGGCCAGCAGCACGGCCAGCGCGATCAGGAAGCTGAGCCGCGCGCGATCGTAGGCGGAGCCGAGCAGCACTTCGGCGTTGTCATAGAAGGCGTCGCGGACGCCGATAACCGAGCCGAGGCCCAGCTGCGTTTCGACGAAAAACGTATCTAGATCATGTTCGTATTTGCCGCTCACAGCGCCGGCCTTGACTGATTTGAAGACCTTACCCAGGCGATCGACGTAGCTCTCCTGCATCTTGTCGAGCGCGGCTGTGACATTGGCCGGCGTGCCGGGATTACCGCGCAACTCCAGCAGCGCGACTTGAATCTGATCGGCGGCGCCCTGCGAACGAGCGATGTCCAGGCGTTCCGCCTCGGTCCCAACCCGGTTGGAGCCAACCAGATTCTTGTGCAAGCTGGAGTTAAGGCCGCCGACGTCGCGCAATGTCCACGCGACGTTGGCATAGGTCGCCTGGCGATAGGCCTCGCCATTGAGGGACGCGATCTTGCGGACCTGATCGGCGAGCAAAGCGGTGACAGCGCCGTTGAAGGCTGAATTGTCGGCGACGATCTTCTTGGCGGCGTCGCGGCGGCTCTCCGCCGGGCCGTCGAGCGCCTTTTCGATCGCCGCGCGCAACGCCTTGAACTGGACATTCAGGGCGTCGATCTTGCCGGCAACCTCGGTGCCGTCGTTGAGTGCGCCGACCGATGTGGTCCTGAGCTGGTTCATCTTGTCGACGGCGCCGTCGGTCGACTTGCGGTACTTGGTATCGAGTTCAGCGCGCGCCTTCGGATCGATCACGGCCGGCCCGTACATGATGTTGGTGGCAACGCCGCGTTCAGGATTAAGATAGCGCGGAATGTCGCCGACGGCGCGCACCAGCGCGAGACGCCCCTGCGCGATGGCGACCTTGTCCATGGTGTCGTATTTCGTGGCGGCGAGATAGACCGCAAGGCCGCCGGCGGTGGCTGACAGCGAGGCGATGGCGATAGTCAGCAAGGTACCGATCTTCATGAAAAACACCGTCTGGCTAAAAAGGGATGGCTATAAGATCGCGTCAACCTAGGGTGATTGGATTAAGCATCCATTGACGCTGCCTGTCGCAACTCGACATGATGAGTCGTCGCACGCGCCCAGGTTGAGCTATTCAAGCGAGTTTCGCGGGTGTTGCCGCCGGCAATGGAGAATGAAGATGCGTTTGCTGCGATGGATGGTGGCGCTAGCGATGACGACAGCGGTTCCCGCTTTTGCCCAGGCTCCCTCGCCGGAAGTATTGCGCGATCTCGCGCCGACCGGAACGCTGCGCGCGGCGATCAATTTCGGCAACAGCGTGCTGGCGCAGAAGGGCCCGGCGGATGCGCCGCGCGGCGTTTCCGTCGATCTCGCCGCCGAACTGGCAAAGCGGCTCGGCGTGCCCGTGGCCTTCGTGCCCTACGAGGCCGCCGGCAAAGTCTTTGAAGGCGCCAGGGCCGGCGCGTGGGATGTCGGCTTCATCGCCATCGAGCCGGTGCGATCAGCCGAGATCATGTTCACCGCGCCCTATGTGATCATCGAGGGCACCTACATGGTACGCGCCGACTCGCCGCTGAAGCGCGTTGAGGAAGTGGACAGGCCCGGCATCCAGATCGCCGTCGGACTCGGCTCCGCCTACGATCTCTATCTTACCCGCACTATCAAGAACGCCGCGGTGCTGCGCGCGAACGTCGGCGGCGGCTCCGCGATGATCCAGAAATTTCTCGAGGACAAGCTCGACGTCGCCGCCGGCGTCCGCCAGCAGCTCGATGCCTACGCGAAGGATCATCCGGAGATGCGCGTGATGCCTGGCCATTTCCAGGAGATCAACCAGGCGATGGGCATGCCGCGGGTCGAAGGCCAGCCGCGTGCCGCGGGCGCGGCCTATCTCGCCGCCTTCGTCGAGGAGATGAAGGCGTCGGGCTTCGTCGCCGAAGCGCTGACGCGCAGCGGGCAGGTCGCGGAAGTGGCGCCGAAGTCGAGCAAGTAGGCAGCCATTAATGCAGCCAAGGCATGTTGCCGGGCGCTCTTGCCGCTGCCGCCATAACCGGCGACCATCGGGGGATGACAAACAGTTCGAACGACAAAGCGACCGCGATGCATGACTCCTTTCGCGGCGGTACCGCTTACACGCGAGGTCGGTATGTGCCGGTAGCGGAGGCCAGCGTCTCGCCGCTGGATTGGGCCTTCACCCGCTCCGACGTGGTCTACGACGTCGTTCATGTGTTCGAGAACGGCTTCTTCCGCCTCGTCGATCACCTCGACCGGTTCGAAGCCTCGATGCGCGCGCGCCGTCTGGCGCCGCCGGAAACCCGCGAAGAGATGGCGGCCATCCTGCATCGCTGCGTGGCGCTGGCGGGATTGAGAGATTCCTACGTGGCCATGGTCGCCTTGCGCGGCCGGCCGCGCATCGCCGGCTCGCGGCGGATCGAGGATTGCGACAATCATTTCATGGCCTATGCGGTGCCGTGGATCGACGTGATCCCGAAGGACGTTCAGGCGCGCGGCGCGCATCTGTGGGTCGCGTCCAGGCCGCGCGTGCCGGATGCGTCGGTGGATCCGACGGTGAAGAACTATCAGTGGAGCGACCTCACCAGCGGGCTGTTCGAGGCGCAGGACCACGGCGCCGATTCCGCCATCGTCTGCGACGAGGCGGGCTTCGTCACCGAGGGGCCGGGCTTCAACGTCTTCGTCGTCAAAGACGGCGATGTCCGCACGCCCGACCGCGGCAGCCTGCACGGCATCACGCGCCGGACGGTCCTCGAACTGTGCGGCGCGATGAGCCTCAAGGCCTCGGTTGCGCCGATCCATCGCGACGACCTGGAGGGAGCCGACGAGGTGTTTCTCGCCACCACCGCCGGCGGCGTGATGCCGGCGTCGCGCGTCAACGGGACCATCTACGGCAATGACCGTCCCGGCCCGATCTCGCTTCGCATCAAGGAGGCCTACTGGCAGATGCACCGCGACGGCCTCCACCGCACCGAGGTCATCCGCGACATGTAGACTCGCCGGGATCGTTCCCCGGACGCGGTGCACTGCGCCGCCGTTGGCGGCGTAGTGCGCCGCAGAGCCGGGGCCCCGGTCTTGCATCAGCAACCGGGATCCCGGCTCTGCGCAGCGGCACAAGAGCGCCGCAGCGCGTCCGGGAAACGATCCGGCATTCAATTTCTTCACTGCACTGGAGTCTCCCATGCCCCCTCTCGATCCCGATAACGCACGGGGCCAGCGCCCCGGCGGTGACCGGCTCGCCACGATCATCTCTGGGCCGCGCCGCGGTTCGCGCGAAACCTGGGTGGAAATCCCTTCGCTCGATGGCGAGAAGTCCGCGTGGTGTTATTCGGACCGCAGGGCCTATCGCCCCGGCGAGACCGTCACCCTGCATCTGTCGGCGACCGTTGCAAAAATTTCGCTGAGCATCGCGCGCGATCCCGGCGGGGACGCTCCGGTGTTCAGCTCCGGCGTCAAGGATGCCAAATTCTTTCCGGTGCCGGACAAGGTCTACGGCGTCGGCTGCGGCTGGCCGGCCTTCCTGAGCTGGACGATTCCTGACAATCTCGCCTCCGGCGGCTATGTGGTCGAGATCCGCGACGAGACCACGGCGCAGCGCGAGGTGATCGGCCATCACCTTTTTTTCCACCGCCGCCGCGAGCGCACGCCGGGCGCGCTGGCGCTGGTGGCGGCGACCTCGACCTGGAGCGCCTATAACGACTGGGGCGGCGCCAGCCATTATTACGGCACCAACCCCGAGCTGCCGCGCGGCCGTGCCACGCATCTCGCCGCCTTGCGGCCGTGGGCGCGCGGCCAGGTCTGGCTGCCGCCGGGCGCGCCGCGCTCGGTCAATGCGAACCGGCCGCGTACGCCCGGTCCAGCGCGCTACGAGAACGTCGAATGGGCCTTCATCAACGGCTACACGCGCTATTACGCGCTGGCGGGCTGGGCCGCCTATGAGCGGCCGTTCCTGCAATGGGCCGAGGCCAACAACTACACATTCGATGTCTTCACCCAGGACGAGTTGCACGACGACCCCGCGCTGCTCGACGGCTATCCCTGCACGGTGTTCGTCGGCCACGATGAATACTGGTCGCGCGAGATGCGCGATGCGGTGGATGGCTATGTCGATCGCGGCGGTCGCGTGGCGCGGTTCGCCGGCAATTTCCTGTGGCAGATCCGGCTCGAGCGCGCGACGCAGACCCAGGTGGCCTACAAATACGACGCCCGCCGCCTCGACCCTGAAGCCGGCACGCCGCGGATGACCAGCGCGTGGGAAGACCCGCAGGTCGATCACCCCGGCGCGAAAACCTTCGGCGTCAACGCGCTGCGCGGCATCTATGCGGCCTTCGGCGGCATGGCGCGCCGCGCCGCGCGCGGCTTCAACGTGTTCCGGCCGGAGCACTGGGCCTTCGCCGGCACTGGGCTGGGCTATGCCGACATGTTCGGCGACGAGGCCAACATCTTCGGCTTCGAGATGGACGGCGTCGAATACACCTTTGAGGACGGCCTGCCGGTGCCGACCGGCACCGACGGCGCGCCGGACGGCCTGCAGATTCTTGCGATGGGCTTTGCCACCCTGGCCGAAAGCAGCCTGCCGGAATTCGAGAGTTCGCTGATGCTCGGCGATGGCGACGCGCAGTTTCGCAATTCGCTGCTCGGCGAGCCGACCACCGAAAGCCTCGAGCGCCACAAGCGCGGCAGCGGCATGGTCGTGCATTTTTCCCGCGGCAAGGGCGAGGTGTTTACCGCCGGCACCTGCGAGTGGGTCAACGGCCTGATCGAGGGCGATGTCTTCACCCAGCGGATCACCAGGAACGTGCTCGACCGGTTTTCGAAGTAGGGCGCCGTTCCGATATGCCGCCACGCGAAACAAGCCCTGCGCCGGCACGGCTTGACTTCGCGCCCGCGTCGGCCAATCTCGCGGCACAAAATATCAAGAACGATCGGGAGAGAATACCATGGCCGAGGCCTATATCATCGACGCCGTCCGCACGCCGCGTGGCATTGGCAAGGTCGGCAAGGGCGCGCTGGCGGAACGTCATCCGCAGCATCTCGCCGCCACCGTGCTGCGCGCCATCGCCGAGCGCAACCATCTCAATACCGCGGATGTCGATGACGTGATCTGGTCGACCTCAACCCAGCGCGGCAAGCAGGGCGGCGACCTCGGCCGCATGGCGGCGCTCGACGCCGGCTACGACATCAAGGCCTCCGGCACCACGCTGGACCGTTTTTGCGGCGGCGGCATCACCGCGGTGAACTTCGCCGCGGCGCAGATCATGAGCGGCATGGAAGACGTGGTGATCGCCGGCGGCACCGAGATGATGTCACTGACAGGAGCGATGGCCGCCGAGGACATGGCCGCCGGCAAGCCGCCGCTCGGCATGGGCTCCGGCAACAAGCGCCTGGCGCAAGTGCATCCGCAGTCGCACCAGGGCATCTGCGGCGACGCCATCGCCTCGATGGAAGGCATTTCGCGCGAAGCGCTCGATGCGCTCGGCCTCGAAAGCCAGCGCCGCGCCGCCGTCGCGATCGCCGAAGGCCGCTTCGACAAGAGTCTCATTCCGGTGAAGGACGATGCCGGCAACGTCGTGCTCGCCAAGGACGAATTCCCGCGCCCCAACACCACCGCCGAAGGCCTCGCCGGCCTCAAGCCGGCCTTCGCCGCAATGGCCGATCATCCGCTCGACGACAAGGGCACCACTTATCGCAGCCAGATCAACCAGAAATATCCCGATCTCAAGATCGAGCACTTTCATCACGCCGGCAATTCGTCGGGAGTCGTCGATGGCGCGGCAGCACTGTTGCTGACCTCGAAGGACTATGCCGACAAGCACGGGCTCAAACCCCGCGCGAGAATCGTGGCGATGGCCAATATCGGCGACGACCCGACCCTGATGCTGAACGCGCCGGTGCCGGCGGCGCGAAAGGTGTTGGCCAAGGCGGGCCTGACCGTTGATGACATCGACCTCTGGGAGATCAACGAGGCCTTCGCCGTGGTCGCGGAAAAATTCATCCGCGACCTCGACCTCGATCGCGCCAAGGTCAACGTCAACGGCGGCTCGATCGCGCTCGGCCACCCGATCGGCGCCACCGGCGCGATCTTGATCGGCACCATTCTCGACGAACTCGAACGCCGCAATTTGAAGCGCGGCCTGGTGACCATGTGCGCGGCCGGCGGCATGGCGCCGGCGATTATTATTGAGCGGGTGTAGGCGAGCGCGGAAACCAGAGGCCGTCATTGCGAGGTCAGGGAAAGCCAATTGGCTTTCCCCTTTGCGAAGCGACGCGGCAATCCAGAAGCCACAAGCGAAGACTGGATTGCTTCGTCGCAAGGGCTCCTCGCAATGACGATGCGGGCCATAGCGCCCTTCAAATTCGATGTAACTAGTGCTCTAAGGCGGTTTTGTTCTTAGCATCTCCTCGGCCCGCTTCAGCACTTCCGGATCCTTCGACGCATCCAGCAGCCTGTCCCAGCCGTCCGGCGGATTGCCTTCCTTCAGCATCGACGCAAACACCGCATAGGCATCCGACTTCGCGCCATAGGTCCGCAATGTCGTCTCATCATTGACCCAGACGTACACGATAATCTTGGCGCGCAGATCATTCCGGAAAAACAGCCGGAAGCGGCCGTTGCCGAACTTGTCACGAAACCAGTGCTTATGGTTTTCGCCGAGCGTGCCGCCGAGCCGGTAGCGCTTGTCCGCCGGATCCTGCGGAATGCGATCGAACGTGATCGTGCGGATCGCGTTCAGTAGCTTCGCGTTGGATTTTCTGGTGTAGTCCGCCGGATGCTTCTTCCTGTCGCGTTCGACGCCCGCGATTAGCCGCGCCACCTGATCCACAAACAGCGGATGAAAGTACAACGTCCATCCGTTGACGATCATGGCGCGCTCAGAGATCGACGTCGCCTTCGATCGGCTCGTCGGGATCGAACACCATGCCTTCTGTCAGTTCGTCCATGCGCTTTGCCATTGCAAGCGACATGGTCTGTAGCCGTTCCGGATGTTCCCCGATGTCCTTCGCGAGGAAGGACAGAAACGCACTCAGCGCTGGATCGTCCTGCGCATCGTCCGCCCGCCGCATGGTGACGCCGCTGTCATCGACCCGAAACGCGATCTGGTCGCCTTCGCTCAGGCCGAGCGCCTGGCGCACCGATTTCGGGACGGTGGTCTGTCCCTTGGAGGAGATGGTGCTGAGTTCTTCGAATTTCGCTTGAGCCATTGCACGGTACCCAAGAAAGATGCCTCACAAGTAAGGAATATTCCTTACTTTGTCAATCCCGCTACCTCTTCTTCCAGCCACCCCGATGCCCCGGTGCCCCGCCCGAACTCCGCGCCACCGGCCCGAATTCCGGCCCCGATTCCCGCGAGTTGGTCGGCTGGATGATCTTGCTGCCGTCGCCGGACGCCGCGCCCTTGCGCGCCTCCGGCAGCGCGTTGGGCATCGACTCCGTCATGCTCTTCGGCTGATAGATCTTGCTCTCCGTGCCCGGACCCATCTCGTCCAGCGTCGGCTTGCGCGGACGCGCGACCTTCTTGCCGCGGTCGGGCAGCACTTCGTGCCAGGTGGCGATGCCCATTTCGTCCAGATCGGGCTTGTGCACCTTGGACGACGGCGTGTTGTTGCCGCCGCGCTTGCCGGACTGTTTTGGCATGTTGGCGCTCGCGCCGAACTGCTTGTTGCCCTGATACGCGCCGGCGGCGCCGGCCACCTTGCGTTGCTTGGCGGTGGGATCGTCGACCACGGCCAATTCGGTCGCGCGCAGGCGCTTGACCTCGTCGCGCAGTCTTGCGGCTTCCTCGAAGTTGAGGTCGGCGGCGGCCTCGCGCATCCGCGTTTCGAGATCGCCGAGCACGGCTTCAAAGTTGTGGCCGATGGCCATGACGTCGTCGGCCATGCCGCCATTGCCGATTTCCACCAGCACGTGGTCGCGCTCGTAGACCGAGTTCATGATGTCGCCGATCGACTTCTTGATGCTCTCCGGCGTGATGTTGTGCAGCGTGTTGTATTCGACCTGCTTTTCGCGGCGGCGGTCGGTCTCGGCGATGGCGCGCTCCATCGAGCCGGTGATCCTGTCGGCGTAGAGGATGACCTTGCCATCGACGTTGCGCGCCGCGCGACCGATGGTCTGGATCAGCGACGTCTCGGAGCGCAAGAAGCCCTCCTTGTCGGCGTCGAGCACGGCGACCAGCGCGCATTCGGGAATGTCGAGGCCTTCGCGCAGCAGGTTGATGCCGACCAGCGCGTCGAAGGCGCCGAGGCGGAGGTCGCGGATGATCTCGATGCGCTCGATGGTGTCGATGTCGGAATGCATGTAGCGCACGCGGATGCCCTGCTCATGCAGATATTCCGTCAGATCCTCCGCCATGCGCTTGGTCAGCACGGTGATCAGGCTGCGATAGCCGGCCGCGCAGGTGGCGCGGACCTCGCCGACGAGATCGTCGACCTGGGTGCGCGCCGGGCGGATGTTGATTGGCGGGTCGATCAGCCCCGTCGGGCGGATGACCTGCTCGACGAACACGCCGCCGCTCTCGTTGAGCTCCCACGCCGACGGCGTCGCGGACACCGCGACCGATTGCGGGCGCATCATGTCCCATTCCTCGAAGCGCAGCGGCCGGTTGTCCATGCAGGACGGCAACCGGAAGCCGTATTCCGCCAAGGTCGCCTTGCGCCGGAAGTCGCCTTTGAACATGCCGCCGATCTGCGGCACGGTGACGTGGCTCTCGTCGGCGAACACCAGCGCGTTGTCCGGCACATACTCAAACAACGTCGGCGGCGGCTCGCCGGGGCGGCGGCCGGTGAGGTAGCGCGAATAGTTCTCGATGCCGGCGCAGGAGCCCGTGGCTTCCATCATCTCGATATCGAAGGTGGTGCGCTGCTCCAGCCGTTGCGCTTCCAAGAGGCGGCCCTGTTCGTGCAACTGCTCGAGCCGCCACTTCAGCTCGGCCTTGATCGACTTGATGGCCTGGATCAGCGTCGGCCGCGGTGTCACGTAATGCGAGTTGGCGTAGATCTTGATGAATTCGAGCTCGTCCTGCTTGTGGCCGGTGAGCGGATCGAACTCCTCGATGGTCTCGACGGTGTCGCCGAACAGATTCACCCGCCACGCCCGGTCCTCGTAATGCGCCGGGAAGATGTCGATGACGTCGCCGCGCACGCGAAACGTGCCGCGGGTAAAATCATGTTGCGTGCGCTTGTACTGCAGCGCCACGAGGTCGGCGATCAACTGCCGCTGGTCGATGCGCTCGCCCTTCTTCAGGGCGAAGGTCATCGCGGTATAGGTTTCCACCGAGCCGATACCGTAGATGCACGACACGGAGGCCACGATGATGACGTCGTCGCGCTCCAGCAGCGCGCGCGTCGCCGAATGGCGCATGCGGTCGATCTGCTCGTTGATCGACGAATCCTTCTCGATATAGGTGTCGGTCCGCGGCACATAGGCCTCGGGCTGGTAGTAATCGTAATAGCTGACGAAGTATTCCACCGCGTTGTCGGGGAAGAAGCTCTTGAACTCGCCATAGAGCTGCGCCGCCAGCGTCTTGTTCGGCGCCAGGATGATGGCCGGGCGCTGCGTCGCCTCGATCACCTTGGCCATGGTGTAGGTCTTGCCGGAGCCGGTGACGCCGAGCAGCACCTGGGTACGGTCATTGCGGCTGATGCCCTCAACCAGTTCCTTGATCGCGGTGGGCCGGTCGCCCTTCGGCTCGTATTCCGACTTGATGACGAACGGCACGCCGCCTTCGGACTTGTCCGGCCGCGGCGGGCGATGCGGCACCCAGATCTTGTCGTCCTTGAATTCCGGCCGGCCGTTGGTGACCAGCGCCTCCAGCGCGT
>NZ_JAQGJD010000227.1 GCF_028290785.1 Tardiphaga sp.
GTCAGCGTGGTCACGCTCTCGGCGAAGCCGGGCAGTTGCGCCCCGAGCGTACGATCGGCATTGAGCACGAAGGATGCGCCGTCGAACACCAACTCGTCCTGGCCGCCTACCTGGTTGAGATAGACCAGCGGCAGGTTGCTCTCCATCACGCGGGCGACCTGCACCGACAGGCGAAGGTCGTTCTTGTCGCGAGCATAGGGCGAGCCGTTCGGCACGATCAGGATTTCCGCGCCGGTCTCAGCGAGGCATTCGACCACGTTCTCGTAGTCCTCGGATTCTTCCATCCAGGTGTCTTCGCAAATCGGCACGCCGATCCGCAGCCCGCGGATGGTCATCGGCCCGGATACCGGACCGCGGGCGAACACCCGCTTTTCGTCGAATACGCCGTAATTCGGCAGGTTGACCTTGAAGCGGATCGCCGCGATGCGGCCTTCGTCGAGCAGCGCGCAGGCATTGTAGAGCTTGCCGCCATCGACCCAGGGCGAGCCGATCAACATGGCCGGACCGCCGTCGGACGTCTCCCGCGCCAGTTCTTCGATAGCGGCGCGGCAGGCGGCCTGAAACGACGGTTTCAACACCAGGTCTTCCGGCGGATAGCCGGCGATGAACAGTTCGGGCAGCACCACGAGCGATGCACCATCGGCTTTCGCCTGCGCGCGCGCGGCACGCGCCATGGTGGCGTTGCCGGCGATGTCGCCGACGGTTGGGTTGAGCTGGGCAAGCGTAAGGATGAAGCGCGCGGAATCTGTCATGGCCATAGTTAAGCCCGCGGGCTCGCCTTTCGCAATTGCAGGATCAGATCAGACCTATGCGTTCGCCGAGCGCAAACAGCCAGGTCAGCCCCGCGATCAGCAGCGCGACGCCGACGGCGGCCGACCCCATGTCCTTGACGGCGCCGATCTGCGGATCGTGATCGGTGGTGAGCCGGTCGGCGAGCTTCTCGATGGCAGTGTTGAGCAGTTCCACCGCAAGCAGCAACAGCACCACCGCCACCAGTTCGAGGCGGCGGGCGGCCGTCGTACCGATCAGGAAGCTGAGCGGCAGCGCGAGGAGCAGCGCGAACAGCTCCTCTCGAATGGCCTGTTCGGAACGGGTGGCGAAAGTCAGCCCGTTCCAGGTGTTGATCAGGGCCCGCCAGAGGCGCGTCAACTCAAAGGCCCGACGCGACCGGCATCGGCTCGGCTTTACCCGCACGCGACGTCTTCAGCAGCTCGGCGACCAGGAACGCCATGTCGATCGACTGCTCGGCGTTCAGGCGGGGATCGCAGACCGTGTGGTAACGGTCGTTGAGATCCTCGTCTGATATCGCACGTGCGCCGCCGGTGCATTCGGTGACGTTCTGTCCGGTCATCTCCAGATGCACGCCGCCGGCATGGGTGCCTTCGGCCTGATGGATGGTGAAGAACGACTTCACCTCGGACAGGATGCGATCGAACGGCCGGGTCTTGTAGCCGGAGTTCGAGGTGATGGTGTTGCCGTGCATTGGATCGCACGACCAAACCACCGAACGACCTTCCCGCTGTACGGCGCGGATCAGGCCCGGCAGATGATCGCCGACCTTGTCGGCACCGAAGCGGTTGATCAGCGTCAGGCGGCCAGGCTCGTTATCGGGATTGAGCACGTCGATCAGCTTGATCAACTCGTCCGGCTTCAGCGACGGGCCGCACTTCAGGCCGATCGGGTTCTTGATCCCGCGGAAGTATTCGATATGGGCATGATCGAGCTGGCGGGTGCGGTCGCCGATCCAGATCATGTGGCCGGAGGTCGCGTACCAGTCGCCGGTCATCGAATCGACGCGGGTGAAGGCCTGCTCGTAGCCGAGCAGCAGCGCTTCGTGGCTGGTGTAGAAATCGGTCGAACGCAGCTCCGGATGGCTTTCCAGGTTGAGGCCGCAGGCGCGCATGAAGTTCAGCGCATCCGAAATGCGGTCGGCCAGTTCCTTGTAACGGCGCGACTGCTGCGAATCCTTCAGGAATCCGAGCATCCACTGGTGCACGCTGCCGAGATTGGCGAAGCCGCCGGTCGCGAACGCGCGCAGCAGATTCAGTGTCGCTGCGGACTGCCGGTAGGCGTCGAGCTGACGCTGCGGATCGGGCGTGCGCGATTCCGCCGTGAAGGCGATGTCGTTGACGATGTCGCCGCGGTAGCTCGGCAGTTCGATGCCATTGAGCTTCTCCATCGGCGAGGAGCGCGGCTTGGCGAACTGGCCGGCGATGCGGCCGACCTTCACCACCGGCACGGCGCCGGCATAGGTCAGCACCACCGACATCTGCAGGAAGGCGCGGAAGAAATCGCGGATGTTGTTGGCGCCGTGCTCGGCGAAGCTTTCGGCGCAATCACCGCCCTGCAGCAGGAAGGCCTCGCCGGCAGCGACGCGCGCCAGCGACTTCTTCAGGTTGCGGGCTTCGCCGGCGAACACCAGCGGCGGAAACGTCGCAAGCTGCGCCTCGACATCGCCGAGGGCCTTCAGGTCCGGATAGGCCGGCATCTGCTGCACAGGCTTGTTGCGCCAGCTATCGGGCGTCCACCGCTCGGACATCACAAAATCTCCTGAAAAACCGCGCCTCAAGGCAGGCTGCGGAGGCCGCGTTATACACAGGGTTGTGGCAGATCGCCAGTTGGAAATCTGCCTTTCGACACAAGCCCTTGCAGCCAAAGCCGAATTCGCATTTGCTGCATGTCATTATGACGCAGAAGAATTTCAAGGTGGCGGAGGCTACGCTGGACGACGTATTCGCCGACGACATCAGTTTCCCGGCCGCCGACGGCTTTGCGCTGGGCGCAACGCTGTATCTGCCGCGTGGGACCAGGACCCATGCGGTGCTGGTCAATTCTGCCACCGCGGCGCCGCGCAAGATCTACAGGGGCTTTGCCAGCTACCTCGCCGGCCGCGGCTGCGCGGTACTGACCTACGACTATCGCGGCACCGGCGACTCGCGGCCCAGATCGTCGATTAGCACCGGCCAGCGGAATTCCCTGATCGGCTTTAAAGCGTCGATGTCGGACTGGGCGGCGCTCGACGTCACCGCGGCGGTGGTCTGGATGCGCGAACGCTACACGGCGATGCCGCTGGCCTTTGTCGGCCACTCCTTCGGCGGCCAGGCGCTGGGGCTGATCCCGAACAATTCCGAAGTGGCGCGGGCGCTGCTGATCGCTGCCCAGGCCGGTACCTGGCGGCTAATGACCTCGCCGGAGCGCTATCGCATCTATGCACTGCTGAAATTCATCGGCGTGCCGCTGACCCGGGCCGCGGGCTACACCCCCGGCAGGATCGGGCTCGGTCTCGATCTGCCCAAGGGCGTATTCCTCGAATGGGCGCAATGGGTGCTCAGGGATCGCTACTTTTTCGACGACGCCAGTCTGAGGTCGCTGTCGAACTTTCCGCGCTATCGCGGCGCGCTGCGGGCGCTAAGTTTTTCCGACGATCCGTGGGCGACGCTTGCTGCAGTCGAGATGCTGTGCGCGGGATTCACCTCGATCCGGCCGGATATCCACGCCATCACGCCGGCTGAGGCCGGCGCGAGAAAGATCGGACACTTCGGCTTCTTCCGCCCCGAACATCGCGACACGCTGTGGCGCGGCGCCGCGGAATGGCTGCAGCGGGCGCCGGATTAGCTACTCCGCGGCCTCGCGGACGTAACGCGCGGTCGGCGTGCGCATCGTCACAAGTTCCTCGGCCGCACTTGGATGCACGGCGATGGTGGCGTCGAAATCGGACTTGGTGGCCTTCATCTTCACGCAAATGCCAAGCACCTGGATCAGTTCGGCCGCCTCATGTCCAACCACATGACAGCCCACCACGATGTCCGTGCTAGCATCGACGATCAGTTTCATCAGCACCCGGCTGTCGCTGCCGGACAATGTCGCCTTGATCGGCTTGAAATCGGTCTTGTAGACATCGACATGGCTGAACGCCGCGCGAGCTTCCGCTTCCGTCATGCCGACGGTGCCGACTTCGGGCTGCGTAAAGACGGCGGTCGGGATGTTGCTGTGATCGACCTTGACCGGCCGCTTGCCGAATACGGTATCGGCGAAGGCGTGCCCCTCGCGGATCGCCACCGGTGTCAGGTTGATGTGGTTGGTCACGTCGCCGACCGCATAGATATGCGGCACATTGGTCTGCGAGAATTCATTGACCGCGATGCCGCCATGGGCGTGCTTGACGTTGACCCCGGCCTTGTCGAGGCCGAGGTTGACGACGTTGGGATGGCGACCGATCGCGAACATCACCTGGTCCGCGGCGATGCTCGAGCCGTTCGACAGATGCGCCGTGAAATCATGACCGTGCTTGTCGATCTTGTTGACCGTGCAGCCGGTGAGGATAGTGATCCCCTGCTTCTCCATCTCTTTGCGCACATGCGCCCGCACGTCCTCGTCGAAGCCGCGCAGGATGTTGTCACCGCGATAAACCACGGTCACGTCGGAGCCGAAGCCGGCAAAGATGCAGGCGAATTCCAGCGCGATGTAGCCGCCGCCCTGGATCACGATCCGCTTCGGCAACTGCGGCAGATGGAACACCTCATTGGACGAAATGACGTGCTCGATACCCGGAAAAGCGGGCCCGTGGTTGGGCGCGCCGCCGGTAGCGATCAGCACATATTTGGCGGTCACCGTCTCGCCGGTCGATAGCCGCAGCGTATGCGGATCCTCGAATACGGCGCGGGCTTTTACAATGTTGGCGCCAGACTTCTCGACATTGGCGGTATAAATGCCCTCAAGCCGGGCGATTTCCCTGTCCTTGTTGGCAATGAAGGTCGGCCAGTCGAAGGTCGCAGATGGAATCGTCCAGCCGAAGCCGGCGGCATCCTCGATGTCGCGATGGATGTGCGAGGCATAGACCATCAGCTTCTTCGGCACGCAGCCGCGGATTACGCAGGTGCCACCGAAGCGATACTCCTCGGCGATCATCACCCTGGCGCCGTAGCCCGCGGCGATCCGCGCGGCGCGCACGCCGCCCGAACCACCTCCAATCACGAACAGATCGACGTCGAAGTCAGCCATGTCTCGCCCCGAGCACCGGAGTGCTTTCTGGAGATAACTACTAGATCTCTTTGCCGCGCTTGCGCATCTCGGCGCGGAACTGGCCGTTGACTTCTTCCGAGAACGACTGCGCCCACTGCTGCATATAGTTCATGCTCGCGGAAATCGACTGGGGCTCCTGCGCCAACAGCTTCTGGCCGAGCGGCGACTTGTAGAACGTCGCGAGGTCCTTCAATTCCGGCTCGGTGAAGTCACTGGCGTAGATCCGCGCCATCTGCTCGCCGATTTCCTTGTCGCGGCCGGCCATCGCCTGCGCCACGATCAGGGCGACCTCGTTGAGGTCCTTCTGGTAGTTCAGGTTGCTCTGCAGCAGCGAATCCTTGACGCGCCCGACCATGTTGGGAATGGCATTGGCATACATCGCGCTGGCGTTCTTCATCGCCAGGATTTCCTTGGCGTAACCGATCGCCGCCGGCGACGCGGGCTTGATCGGACGGCTCTGTGCCTGCGGGTTTTGCTGGGCCGTGGCCGGCAGCGCGGAGATGGCCACCCCGAACGCAAGTCCGGCGGCCAGCAGCAGGTTGGAACGAATGGTCATCTGATTCTCCGTGGTTGCGGCATTAGGGCCGCTCAAAAACGCGAATACCTTCAGAGCCTGCTAGCATCGCCATGCTCGCAAGACCAATGAATAGCCCGTGCTCGACCACGCCCGGGATCGGGTTGAGCAACCCGGCGAGCCGCGGCACGTCGGTGATCTGCCCTAGATGGGCGTCGAGGATCCAGTGACCGCCATCGGTGACAAAAGCATGGCCGTCGCGGTCGCTGCGTACCTTCAACTCACCCGACAGACCACATTGTTCGAAGGCCCCGACGATGGCCCGCCGCGTCGCCGAGAGGCCGAACGGGATCACTTCCACTGGCAGCGGGAAACGACCCAGGGTCGGCACCCATTTGCTATCGTCGGCGATCACGATCATGCGGTCAGAAGCGGCCGCGACAATCTTTTCGCGCAGCAGCGCGCCGCCGCCGCCCTTGATCAGGTTCAGCGCGGCGTCGATCTCGTCGGCCCCGTCAACGGTCAGATCGAGCCGATCGATCTCGTCCAGAGTGGTCAGCGGGACGCCACAGCGCACCGCGTCGGCTCGCGTCGCCTCCGACGTCGGCACCCCGATCACCTTGAGGCCGGCCTTGACCCGCTCGCCCAGCAGTTCGACGAAATGTTTGGCCGTCGATCCGGTGCCGAGTCCCAGCCTCATACCGTCTTGGACGTGCTCGAGCGCCTGCGCGGCGGCCTGCCGTTTCAGTTCGTCCATGGTCATGACGGGCGGAGTCCTTGAATTCAAGTCGGGTCCCGCGGGCGGGCTCTGTCGGCTTATCTAGCGACGTTTGGCCGGAAGGAACAGGGTCAACCGCGAGCTTTCCCCGCCAGAGCCAGCCGGTGCCAGTTCGTCCTGCCCCTTGCACCTTCGGCGCGAGGCCGGTAGCGATCGAGGCATGACCGATTTTCCCCTTGTTGTATTTGATCTCGACGGCACGCTTGTCGATACCGCGCCCGACCTGATCAGCGCGCTGAACTGGGTACTGGCCCGCGAGGGCCTGCCGCCGGTGCCGCTGGCATCCGCCCGCAAAATGATCGGCCAGGGCGCCCGGCGCCTGATCGAGCGCGGGCTGGAGCTGGAAGGCCGCGAGATGAGCATGGCGGACGTCACCCGCCTGACCACGGATTTCATCGATCACTATGCCGCCCATATCGCCGACGCGTCGGAGCCGTTCGACGGCCTAATCGCGGCACTCGATAACCTCGAAGCCAGCGGCTACCGCTTCGCGGTGTGCACCAACAAGCTGGAATGGCTGTCGCAACTGCTGCTCGACCGGCTCGGCCTGACGCCGCGCTTTCAGGCGATCTGCGGCGCCGACACCTTTGGGGTGTCCAAGCCGGATCCCGTGATTCTGCAGCAGACCGTGGCCCGCGCGGGCGGACGGATGTCGGCCGTGGTCATGGTTGGCGATGCCGGCCCGGATATCGGCGTGGCGCGGCGTGCCGGGATACCGGTGATAGGCGTCGAATTCGGCTACACCGAAGTCCCGATCGCCGACCTCAAGCCCGACCTGCTGATCGGACATTTCCGCGATCTGCCGGACGCTATCGCCCGCCTGCTGCCCAGTGCACCTCAGTAAGTGCCTGATCGAAAAGGTGATTTCAAAGCTGCTCGCGACCGAGTTAACCATCAATTAACTATGCAGGGCCCGGTGGTTGCGCGGAATTGACGACACTTCTATGGTTGTCGGTGGGGACTGCGGCCAGCCGCGAAAAGTGACGGATATACTATGCGTAGAGTAATTGTGTTGATGGCCGCCGGCCTGAGCTTGGCAGGCTGTGCCTCGTTCTCGATGGATTCCTTCAAATCGGCGCCCACGCCGGTCACTGTGCAGTTCGATTCGATTCCGCCAGGCGCGGACGTCGTGACCTCGACCGGCCCAGGCTGCAAGACGCCCTGCTCTATCCCCCTCGCAACCGAAACCGGCTTCAGCGCCACCTTCAGCCTGGCCAAGTTCCAGCCGATGACGGTTCCGGTGACCGTGACCAGGACCGGCGGCGAACTGCTCAGTGCCGCGACCATCACGGTCGAGCCCAGCCCTGTCGTGGCGGAACTGCAGCCGCTGGTGCCGTCGCGGCGCGGCGCGCGCAAGACGGCCCGAAAGCGTGCGTCCGCCGCCGCTCCGGCTGCAGAGGCTCCGGCAACCACGCCGTTCCCGGCGCCCGCTCGCTAACTCAGCGCCATCGCGACACCCCGGCACGATTGTGCCGACGGCGTTGCGTGACTACATTGGGTGCGCGGCAGGAGTGCCGCGCGAGACCACGGTGTTGTCCGTAACGACAAGGCGTCCTGAATGACCGTCTCCGAATTGAGTCCTGCCCTGATCTCGCCTGCCATGATCGATCCGTTCGGCCGGACGATCAACTATTTGCGGGTCTCGGTCACCGATCGCTGCGACCTGCGTTGCTTCTATTGCATGTCCGAGGACATGACCTTCCTGCCCAAAGCCGACCTGCTGACGCTGGAAGAACTCGACCGGCTGTGCTCGACCTTCATCGCCAAGGGCGTGACGAAACTACGCCTTACCGGCGGCGAGCCGCTGGTGCGCCGCAATGTGATGTCGCTGGTGCGCTCGCTGTCGCGCCACCTCAAGACCGGCGCGCTGCATGAGCTGACATTGACCACCAACGGTTCGTTGCTGGCGAAGTATGCCCAGGAGCTGGCCGATTGCGGCGTGCGCCGCATCAACGTCTCGATGGACACGCTGGACGCCACAAAATTCCGCGCCATCACCCGCTGGGGCGACCTCAACAAGGTGCTGGAGGGAATAGAGGCGGCACGCGCCGCAGGCCTCGCGGTGAAGATCAACGCGGTGGCGCTGAAAGGCCTGAACGAGGACGAGATCCCCGAACTGATGCAGTGGGCGCACGGCAAGGATATGGCGCTGACGCTGATCGAGGTGATGCCGATGGGCGATATCGGCGAAGGCCGCATCGACCAGTACGTCCCGCTGTCGCTGCTGCGCGCCCGCCTTGCAACCAGATACACGCTGACCGACCTGCCCGACGATACCGGCGGTCCGGCGCGCTATGTCCGGGTCGGCGAGACCGGCGGCAAGCTCGGCTTCATCACGCCGATGACCCATAATTTTTGCGAGTCCTGCAACCGCGTTCGCATCACCTGCACCGGCACGATCCACACCTGCCTCGGTCATGAGGATGCCTCCGACCTGCGCAGGCCGCTGCGCGCCTCCCCCGACAACGACCTGCTCAATGCCACCATCGATCGCGCCATCGGCCTGAAGCCGAAGGGCCACGACTTCATCATCGACCGCCGGCACAACCGACCGAGCGTCAGCCGCCACATGAGCGTCACCGGCGGATAATGCCGCGCCGGCGGTCTTCAACGGCTAGTCGTTCCCCACCCTATCCCTGCGTCAAACTGTCAAATTACCAATTGACGCCGGCTTGGCACGCTGAAATGGTGCCGCCGCATCACGTGGCGCAGCGTAAAAAGCTGCCCTTTCTCAGTGAGAAAGCGGGTGCAGGGACGGGTTCAAGGGGACAGCGGTGGACGTACTCAAAATCACGCGCGTGATCGACAGCTTGAGCGATGCCTTCGGCTTCATCGCCAAATGGCTGGTGCTGCTCGCCTGTCTCATCAGTGCCGGCAACGCCACCGTCCGTTATCTGTTCAACTACAGTTCGAACGGCTGGCTCGAGATCCAGTGGTACATGTTCGCGGGGATCGTGTTTCTCGGCGCCGCGCAAACGCTGCGGCTGAACGAGCATGTGCGCGTCGACCTGGTCTATTCAGCGGTGTCGGATCGCGCCCGGCTGTGGATCGACATCGTCGGCATCATCCTTTTCCTGACCCCCGCGATGGCTTTCCTGCTGTATTTGACCACCCCATTCTTCCTCAATTCGTGGCGGCTGCAGGAGACATCGAGCAATGCCGGCGGTCTGATTTTGTGGCCGGTCAAGATGATCTTGCCGCTCGGCTTCATGCTGCTGCTGCTGCAGGGTCTCGCCGAACTCGCCAAGCGCATCGCAGCCCTCGCCGGCGTGGTCAAACTCGACACTCATTACGAAGCGCCGCTGCAATAGCGGCGTTTTCTTTTCAGCCAGACAATTTCGACCCGGATAATTCTACAGTCAGGACCGCACGATGTTTTCCTATGGCGTGATGCCCCCGCTGATGTTCGGCACCATGATCTGTTTCATGCTGATCGGATTTCCGGTTGCGTTCTCTCTCGCCGCGGTCGGGCTGTTTTTCGGCGTCGTCGGCATCCTCACCGGGCATTTCGATCCGTCGTTCCTGCAGGCGTTGCCGTTCCGGTTCTACGGCACCATCTCCAACGACCTGCTGCTGTCGATTCCGTTCTTCACGTTCATGGGCGCTATTCTCGAGCGCTGCGGTCTTGCTGAAGACCTGCTCGAAGGCACCGGCCAGCTATTTGGCAAGGTACCGGGCGGCCTCGCTTACGCCGTCATCATCGTCGGCGCCATCCTCGGCGCCATTACCGGCACGGTTGCGGCCTCCGTGATCGCCATGGGCGTGATCTCGCTGCCGATCATGATTCGCTATGGCTACGACATGCGGCTGGCGACCGGCGTGATCGCCGCATCGGGCACCATCACGCAGTTGATCCCGCCGTCGCTGGTGCTGATCGTGCTGGCCGACCAGCTCGGCCGCTCGGTCGGCGACATGTATCTTGGCGCCATCGGCCCCTCGATCCTGCAGGTCGCGATCTTCATTCTCTACATCGTGTTCCTGTCGATCATGCGGCCCAACGCGATGCCGCCATTGCCGGCGGATGTCCGCGAGCCGTTAAACTGGAAGCTGGTCAGCCGCGTGCTGTGGGGCATGATCCCGTCCATCGTGCTGATCTTCCTGGTGCTCGGCACGATCGGCATGGGCCTCGCCACGCCAACGGAAGCAGGCGCCATGGGCGCCGTCGGTGCCATGGTGCTGGCCGCGCTTCACAAGCGCCTGACCTGGCCGCTGGTGGAACAGGCCATGACATCGACCATGCGCCTGACCTCGATGGTGGTGTTCATCCTGATCGGCTCGACCTGCTTCAGCCTGGTATTTCAGGGCATGGACGGTGCGCGCTGGATCGAGCACCTGCTGACCGGCTTGCCCGGCGGCGCGCTCGGCTTCCTGATCTTCGTCAATATCTTCGTGTTCTTCCTGGCGTTCTTCCTCGACTTCTTCGAGATCGCCTTCATCATTATCCCCCTGCTCGCCCCCGTGGCCAGCAAGCTCGGCATCGACCTGGTGTGGTTCGGTGTGCTGCTGTGCGTCAACATGCAGACCTCGTTCATGCACCCGCCATTCGGCTTCGCGCTGTTCTACCTGCGCGGCATCGCGCCGCCGGAAGTGAAGAGCTCGGACATCTACTGGGGCGCCATGCCCTGGGTGTTCATGCAGATCATCCTGGTGGTGATCGTGATCTGGTGGCCCGGTCTCGTCACCTACTGGATCGACAACAGCGTCCTCGATACCACCAACGTCAAGATCGACATCCCGCAGATCGAGATGCCGAAACTGGACTTCGGGCCGTCGAAGTAAAACGAGGCGCAAGCTCAACCGTCGAAGGTGACTTCGGCTTCGCCCAGCGTGTCGAAGCGGACCACGCATCGATCGCCGGGCTTGAGAAAGTCCATCCCGGTCCAGCTACCGGTGGTGACGATCTGGCCCGCCTTTAGCCCGCCCGCCTCGCGCAGCATGTTGGCCAGCACCACCGCGCCGCCGAGCGGATCGCCGCTGGGATGACCGCCTTGGCGCTGCAGCACGGTCTTGCCGTTGACGATAAGCGTCACGCGCAGGTTCGGCAGATCGAGATGCGACCAGTCCGACATCTCTGGTCCGGTGACCAGCCCGCCATTGATTCCGCAATCCGCGAGCTGGTCCATACGGGGCCGGCTCAGCGGCTCGCGAAACCGACTCGACACCACCTCGATCACCGGCAGCAGGGTGACCACCTCGGCGATCTCCTCGCGCGTATAGGGCTCGTCCCTCGCCGGCAGATCGCGCGTGAAGCGAAACGCGGTTTCACCCTCCACCCCGAGATGCGGAACGTCGGCTGGCGACATTCGTGCAGGGCTGGTGCGAATCGTCGTCGCCTCGATCCATCCACGCGTCGGCTCGCCGTCCGACGGCGCGCTGACTTTGAAGGCTCCGATAGGCTGCTGCAGCAAGGCGGCGACGCGGTCCTGGATTTGATGGGCTTCCGCCACGGACGACGGCGTGACGGGAAGCGCCTCGATCAGCACTCCGCTGCGGCGCGCGCTGGCGAGAAGCTCGGCAGCCGTTTCAATTTCAGCTTCGGTCATGGCCATGTGGCTCCTTCCAGGAACGTAACGCTTACCGGATTCGTGGTCTGTGCGTGGACGAAGGGAGACCCCCCTCAACAAAAAGCCCGGCCTTCTCGCGAAGGCCGGGCTTCTTTTTCGAAACAGGCTTCGATCAGCCGCGGGTGCGCGAGCGGATCATGAAGCTGTCATAGGTGTATTCGGCGACCTGCCACCACAGATATTGGTCGGAGCGATAGGCCTGCATGGCGTCGATCGACTTCTTGAAGTCGGCGTTCTTCGCGGAGATTTCGCCCCACAGCTCGTTGGTCGCCTTGAGGCAGGCATCGAGCACTTCGTTGGTGAACGGACGAAGCTGCGTACCGCCGGCCACCAGACGCTTTAGCGCACCCGGATTCTGCAGGTCGTAGCGTGCGGCCATCCAGGTATTGGCGTTGGTGCAGGCATTGGCCAGGATGGCCTGGTAGTTCTTCGGCAGCGAGTTGAACTTATCGAGATTGGTGAAGGCGTGGACTGTCGGGCCGCCTTCCCAGAAGCCGGGATAGTAGTAGTATTTGGCGACTTTCTGGAAGCCGAGCTTCTCGTCGTCATAGGGGCCGACCCACTCGGCGGCGTCGATGGTGCCTTTTTCCAGCGACGGGTAGATGTCGCCGCCGGCGAGCTGCTGCGGCACGACGCCAACCTTCTGCAGCACCTGGCCGGCAATGCCGCCGATGCGCATCTTGAGGCCGGACAGATCGGCGACGGTCTTGATCTCCTTGCGGAACCAGCCGCCCATCTGGGTGCCGGTGTTGCCGCAGGGCATACCGACCACACCGAACTTCTTGTAGAACTCGTTGGCGAGCTCCATGCCGCCGCCCTGGTACCACCAGGAGTTCTGCTGACGGGCGTTCAGGCCGAACGGCACCGAGGCATAGATCGCGAAGGTCGGATCCTTGCCGACATAGTAATACGACACGGTGTGGCACATCTCGACAGTGCCGTTGGACACCGCGTCCAGCGCCTGGAGGCCGGGCACCAATTCGCCGGCTGCAAACACCTGAATCTGGAATTTGTTGTCGGTCATCTCGGCGACCTGCTTCGCCATCATCTCGGCGCCGCCATAGATGGTGTCGAGCGACTTCGGGAAGCTGGAGGCCAGACGCCATTTTACTTCCGGCATCGACTGCGCGATCGCGGGGGAAGCAACAGCAGCCACGGCGGCCCCTGCTGTTGATACTTTCAAAAATTCACGACGCTTCATTCAGGCTCTCCTTAGTTGCGGGCGTTTCCCTAGAATCCGGGAGCATGTTCAACGGGTGAGCCGCAGCCCGAGTCAACCGAAGACGCTCTGGTGTAAGGCTCTCTAACACGGATATTCGGCCGCGGAAAACACGGCGAGCGCGATCACCCGGTCCATTAGCCGAAAGTTCTATGCGGCAAGAACGCCTTGCGTTTTCGCGCCGGTGCTCAGGCTGCTGCGACGACGCCCTTGAGTTGGTCTCGGATCCTGGCGCCGATTGCCCGGTAGATTTCGGCATGCGCGCCGTTCGGTTCGCTTTCCACCACCGGGGTGCCTGCATCCGACATGGCCCGAATCGACATGTGCAGCGGCACCTCGCCGAGGAACGGCACACCGAGCCGTTCGGCCTCGTGCCGCGCGCCGCCATGGCCGAAGATATCCGAGCGGGTGCCGCATTCCGGACACTGGAAATAGCTCATGTTCTCGACAATGCCGAGCACGGGCACGTTGACCTTGCTGAACATGGCCAGACCGCGTCGCGCATCTATCAGTGCCAGATCCTGTGGCGTGGAGACGATTACCGCGCCCTTCAGCGGCACGTTCTGCGCCAGCGTCAGTTGCGCATCGCCGGTGCCCGGCGGCATATCGACGACCAGGACGTCGAGCGTGCCCCAGGCGACGTCGCGCAGCATCTGGGTGATCGCCGACATCACCATCGGCCCGCGCCAGATCATCGCGGTCTCTTCCTCGACCAGGAAGCCGATCGACATGATCGACAACCCGAACTTCATGATCGGGATCATCTTCTTATTGTCGTCGAGAGTCGGCTTGTCGCGAATGCCCGTCAGCCGCGGGACCGAGGGCCCATAGATATCGGCATCCAGCAGACCGACACGCAGACCGAGATCGCGCAGGCCGAGCGCAATATTGAGTGCGGTGGTCGATTTGCCGACACCGCCCTTGCCGGAAGCCACGGCGATGACAGCGGCAACGCCCGGAATCTCGGCCTGCTTCGACATCGGCGATCCCGCCGGATTTTGTGGCGGACGGTGCGCGGAGACCGGCTGGACACCCTGCTTGTGCGAATGGCTGTGCGGCGCGGGGGGCGGTGCAGCGCCCGCCTTGCGCTCGGCGGTCAGCGCCACCATCGCGCCGCTAACACCGGGAACAGCGCGCACGGCCGCCTCCGCCTGCGCGCGGACGCCTTCCCAGGCGCGTGCCTCGGCGGCATCGACATTGATCGAGAACAGCACCTTGCCGTCGGTGACCGAAATCTCCGACAGCACATTGGCATGCGCCAAGGGCACGCCGCGCGGCGACATGACCTTGGCCAGGCCATCGAGAACTTGCTGTTTGGTCACGCTCACTGGATGTCTCCCGGCCGGCTGGTGTCAGACCGGAGACATAGAGCTATTTCGGCCCAAGTACATGGCGAAAGTACATGGCGGATTCCCTGCGGTTGCCGCGACGAGTGTGCAGTGCAGCATGAGCATCGGGATAGCGGGGCTTTGCTGCACCGCCATCCGCGTTTATGGTCGCTACTCAATCCTGCCAACCGCCTTCTGGGCACGCGCGGGCCCGTCACCTCACCTCACGCACCACGTTCGGCAGTCAAGCCGACAACATCCTAAGGGTATGGACATGGCTAAAGTTGCTTTCATCGGTCTCGGCGTCATGGGTTTCCCGATGGCCGGTCATTTGGTCGCCAAGGGCGGCCACGAGGTCACCGTCTACAACCGCAACGCCGCCAAATCCAAGGCCTGGGCCGAGAAGTTCGGCGGCCGTTCCGCACCGACGCCGCAGTCAGCAGCCGAAGGCCAGGAATTCGTGATGGCCTGCGTCGGCAATGACGATGACCTGCGCGCCGTGACCATCGGCAAGGACGGCGCGTTCGCGGGGATGGCGAAAGGCGCGATCTTCGTCGATCACACCACCGCTTCGGCCGAAGTGGCGCGCGAACTCGATGCTGCGGCGACCAAGGCCGGCTTCCAGTTCATCGATGCGCCGGTTTCGGGCGGTCAGGCCGGCGCCGAGAACGGCGCCCTCACCGTGATGTGCGGCGGCGCCACCGCGCCCTACGCCAAGGCCGAGCCGGTGATCGCCGCCTATGCCAAGATGTGCAAGCTGCTGGGACCGGCCGGTTCGGGGCAGCTTACCAAAATGGTCAACCAGATCTGCATCGCAGGCCTAGTCGAGGCGCTGTCCGAAGGCATCCATTTTGCCAAGAAGGCCGGCCTCGACGTCAATGCGGTGGTCGAAGTGATCTCCAAGGGCGCGGCGCAGTCCTGGCAGATGGAGAACCGCCACAAGACCATGAACGACGGCAAGTTCGATTTCGGCTTCGCCGTGGAATGGATGCGCAAGGATCTCTCGATCTGCCTCGCCGAAGCCCGCCGCAACGGCGCCAGCCTGCCGGTCACCGCGGTCGTCGATGCGTTCTATTCGGAGGTCGAGACCATGGGCGGCAAGCGCTGGGACACGTCGAGCCTGCTGGCCCGCTTGCAGCGCTGAACCGACTGTTCCGGAGCACATTTCGACGGCGCGCGGCCATCTTCCCGGCTGCGCCCGTCAAGCCGATTTTCATACGAAATTAACCCGATTATCGCGTTCTTTAAGGCACCTCTTAATGATTGTGCGGCACTGATAGACGCAGTGGAAATTCGTGCGTCTGGCGTGCAGGATTCGTGTAAGCGTGATGAGTAAGCCCGCAGATAGGCCCGAAGTCGTTCAGCTCCCGGCCGAAAAACCGATCGTTGCGCCGGCGCGAAATCGCCGGGCAGCGGCGCAGCGGGTCCGCGAGGCGCGCGACCGGTTAACCTCAACTTCCGGAACCCGCCCGGCATTCGACCGCGAATTGCTCCGGCAATACGCCCAGACACGGCTGTCCGCCTCGCTGGTGGTGACACTGCTGGTGATCGGCACCGGTCTGCTGTTCGGGTTCTGGATGCAGCCGCTGCCGGCCGCCATCTGGGCCTGCGCGATGCTGTGCATCCACGCCGCGATCGTCCGCACTTGCACGCGTTACCTGGCCGAGCCGCCCGCCCAAAACCGCACCCGCAAATGGCGGATGCGGTTCATCCTGCTCGACCTGCTCTATGGCATGTGCTGGACCGTGGTTCTGGTACATCCGACCGGCATCGATGTCGTCGCCAATTCGCTGATGATGTTCCTGATGCTGCTGGTGGTCGCGGTCTCCAGCATGCTGGCGGCGAGCCTGCCGATCGCGGCGTTTGCGGCCACCGCGCCGGTGACACTTGGCGTCGCACTGAACTTCGTCCTGCGCGGCACCTTCGACAATTACGTGCTGGCGATTCTGGCGGTAGCCGCCGAAGGCTATTTTGCCCTGCTGGCGCACCGCCTGCACTCCACCACGCTGGCGACGCTGGAAGCGCGCGCCGAAAAGGATGCGCTGATCGGCGAGTTGGAACAGGCCAAAGCGATCTCCGACGAAGCCCGCCATCGCGCGGAGGCCGCCAATGTCGCAAAATCTCGTTTTCTCGCCCAGATGAGCCACGAGCTGCGCACGCCGCTGAATGCCATTCTGGGCTTCTCCGAAGTGATGAAGAGCGAGATTTTCGGCGGTCACGCGGTGCCCGTGTACAAGGACTATTCCGCCGACATCCATAATTCCGGCGTGCACCTGCTTAACCTGATCAACGAAATCCTCGATTTGTCGCGGATCGAGGCCGGCCGCTACGAACTCAACGAGGAAGCCGTCTCGCTGGTCCACGTCGTGGCGGACTGCCATCACCTGCTCAAGCTGCGCGCATCGAGCCGCGGCATCACCATCCATGAAGTGTTCGAGAACGGCATGCCGCGAATCTGGGGCGACGAGCGCGCCTGCCGCCAGATCGTCCTCAACCTCCTGTCGAACTCGATCAAGTTCACCCCGCAAGGCGGCGAGATCTGGCTCAAGGTCGGCTGGACCGCGTCCGGTGGACAATATCTCAGTTGCCGGGACACCGGCTCCGGCATCGCCGAGGACGAGATCCCAATCGTACTGGCGTCGTTCGGCCAGGGCTCGAACTCGATCAAGTCGGCCGAACAAGGCGCCGGCCTCGGCTTGCCAATTGCCAAGAGCCTGATCGATATGCATGGCGGCACTTTTACGCTGAAATCAAAACTGCGGGTCGGCACCGAGGTGATCGTCACCTTCCCGCCGGAGCGGGTGATGTCGGCGCTGGCGCCGATGGCCGAGGAAGCCCCCTCGCTGCAGCCGGAATACGAGATCAACGTCGCCGACGAGCGCCGCCGCCCCCGCAACAAGCCGATCATGAATGCGGGGACCGGGCTGTAATCGAGAAGCTTGCGCAAGCGATCCGAACCGCTTCACTATATGGACATGAGCAAAGAAACGCCGTGCATCGCCATCTGCATCATCGATCCCAAGACCAAGCTGTGTCTCGGCTGCGGACGGACGCTGCCGGAAATTGGCGGCTGGCACAGCATGGACAGCGCAAAGCGGCTGGACATCATGGCGCTGCTGGCGGCGCGTATGGCGGAAGCCGGTCTGGCGCCGACCTCGACCTATGCGCCAAAAAAGAAGACTGCCATTTCCTGACAGGTGCACTGTGAGCCGCGTGGCGCTGCTGGTCATTCTGGTGGTCGCCACCGCCGGAGCGGCGCTGGCCTATGGCGACCCCACCCAGATTTCCAAAGCCGGCGCCGTGGTCTCGGACATGCTGCGCAGCCAGACGCCGCCGCCCTTGCGCGCCGTGGAAGTGGCGCGCGGCCAGACCGGCGAGTTCGGGCTGCAGGCCAAGATCAATGGCGTCAACGCACCCATGGTAATCGATACCGGCGCGACTTCCGTGGTGCTGACCTGGGAGACGGCAAAAGCCGCCGGGCTGCCGCTGGAACTACTCAACTACAATGTCGAAGTGGAGACGGCCGCGGGCCACACCAAGGCGGCGCGGCTGACGCTGGATCGTCTCGCCGTGGGCAAGCTGGTAGAGCGCTCGGTCCCCGCATTGGTAGTGCCACGCGGGCAGATGAAGACCAACCTGCTCGGCATGAGCTTTCTCGACCGGCTGGAAAGCTGGGAAGTCCGCGCCGACAAATTGATGCTGCGCGGCTATCCCTGAGCGCCGCGACCGTAGGATGTGTTGAGCCTTTGCAAACCCATCGACGGCTGCCGAAAGGTGATGGGTTTCGCAAAGAGCTCAACCCATCCTACACATTACGCCGCTTCTGACACGACTTCTTCCGTATCGACCAATGCGATCGCGTCGCGCAGCACTTCCACGCCTGCGCCATGCCGGGTGGCGTTCTCCGAAAGATAGCGGCGGAACGCACGGGCGCCGCGCACGCCGTGAAACGCACCGACGAAATGCCGCGTGATCGAATGCAGACGCGTGCCCTGCCGGAGCTGATCTTCGATGTATGGGATCATCGCCTCGAACGCGTCCTTCACGGTCGCATGCGGCGCAGCCTCGCCAAACAGTTCGGGATCGACGGACAGCAGCCGCCACGGCTCCTGATAAGCGGCGCGGCCGAGCATCGCACCATCGACACGGTCGAGATGCGCGGCCGCTTCGGAGATGCTGGCGATGCCGCCGTTGATGACGACGGGCACATCCGGCAGTGACGCCTTCAGCCGATAGACGCGGTCGTAATCCAGCGGCGGAATGTTGCGATTTTCCTTCGGCGACAGGCCGTTCAGCCACGCCTTGCGCGCGTGCACGACGAGGCCGTCGGCGCCGGCGGCGATCACCGCGCGCGCTAGCGTATCGAGCGCCACTTCGGGATCCTGGTCATCGATGCCGATCCGGCATTTGACGGTAACGGGCACGTTCACGGCGCGCTTCATGGCCGCGACGCCCTGGGCCACCAGATCCGGCTCCGCCATCAGGCAGGCGCCGAAGCGGCCGTCCTTCACCCGGTCGGAGGGGCAGCCGACATTGATGTTGATTTCGTCATAGCCGAAATCCGCGCCGATTTTCGCGGCTTCCGCGAGATGCTGAGGATCCGAACCGCCCAGCTGCAGCGCCACCGGGTGTTCGCTGGCATCGAAGCCGAGCAGCCGCTGGCGGTCGCCATGGATGATGGCGCCGGTGGTCAGCATCTCTGTGTAGAGAAGCGCACGCCGCGTCAGCAGCCGGTGGAACACCCGGCAGTGACGGTCGGTCCAGTCCATCATAGGCGCCACGGCAAATCTATGTGATTGATTTAACAGCATTTTTAGTACATTCAAATCGTTAGGTCGCGTCGTGTGCACCACATTGTACGCTATAACGACGTTTTTCCGACTTTCAACGCTCCGCTGCACGCGGAACGCACGCCCGTGGCAACTATAAGCCGACTGAAAAAATCAGACTCTGAAGAAAGCTAAGTTCGACGAGAGGGGAATATCGCAATGAGCCATTCTCCGCCGAAAGGACGCGGGGGCGTGGGGCACGATATGTCAAAGCTGGAGAGCATTGTGCGATATCTCCGGGATCGAGGTCGATGATTCCACTAAATAGGGCCGAGCAGATCGGGCTTTGAATCATCGACCACCGGCATCACGCCGGTGGCACCTTACGCGTCCATAGCCGTCATCGCGGAGTTCCGATCACAGATAACGCTGCATCGACAGCGCATCGGCGTCGATCTCCGGCTTGATGCCTTGCATCTGGTCGGCCACGACGCGCGCTGAACCGCACGCCATCGTCCAGCCGAGCGTTCCGTGGCCCGTATTCAGATGCAGGTTGGGCAACCGGGTCGGCCCGATGATCGGCGGACCGTCGGGCGTCATGGGCCGCAACCCGCTCCAGAACGTCGCTTGCGAGAGATCGCCGGCTTTGGGGAAAAGGTCGATCAAGGAGCGGTCCAGCGTCGCGCGGCGGTTGGGCGACAGCCGCACCTGATAGCCGCCGACCTCCGCCGTCCCGCCGACGCGAATGCGGTCGCCGAGCCGTGTGATCGCCACCTTGTAGGTCTCGTCCATCACGGTGGATTGCGGAGCGGAGGTTTCGTCGGTGATCGGCACCGTGATCGAGTATCCCTTGACCGGGTAGACGGGAATGTCGATCCCGAGCGGCCGCAGCAGCAGCGGCGAGAAGCTGCCGAGCGCCATCACGTAGCGGTCCGCCGCGAACACGCCCTTGTCCGTCGTCACCTGCGCTACCGCCCCGCTCTGGACGTCGATGGAGCGGATCGTCGTCCCGTACTCGAAGTGCACGCCCAACGCGGCGGCTGCCGCTTCCAGCCGCTGCGTGAACAGATGGCAATCGCCGGTCTCGTCGTCGGGCAACCGCAATCCGCCGACAAACGAATCCTGCACCAATGCCAGTCCGGGCTCGGCGCGGATGCAGCCGGCGCGGTCCAGCACCTCGAACGGGACGTTGTACTGCCGCAGAATGTCCACGTCGCCGCCGATCGCATCGAGCTGCGACTGCTTGCGAAACAATTGAAGGGTGCCCTGGCTGCGATCGTCGTAGCTGATGCCGATGTCCGCGCGCAGCGCGCGCAGGCAATCGCGGCTGTATTCGGCAACGCCGACCATGCGTGACTTGTTCAGCGCATAGCGACTGGCGGTGCAGTTGCGCAGCATCTGCAGTATCCAGCGCCACATCGCGGGATCGGCCTGCGGGCGCAGCACCAGCGGGCCGTGGCGGTCGAGCATCCACTGCACCGCCTTCCACGGCACGCCCGGCCCGGCCCATGGCGAGGCATAGCCCGGCGAGACTTCGCCCGCATTGGCGAAGCTGGTCTCCAGCCCAGGGCCCGGCTGACGGTCGATCACCGTGACTTCGAATCCGGCCTTTGCGAGATAATAGGCCGTCGTGACGCCGACCACGCCGGCTCCCATGACCAGGACTTTCATGACAATCGATCTCCATGAGCTTCATTGCCCGCGGTCTCTCGGCCAGGCTGCGAAGAATTCGTTGATAGCGATGACCGAGCTCGGCCAGTATTTTTGCTGCCCGGCCCTGGGCTGCATCCCGCCCACCATGTCAGATTACGCGCGGCGGTTTTTAGCGTTTTCTAGTGGAGTTTCTGATAAAATCACCGAAATTCTGTACGTTATCTCTATTTTGAGGGATATTCCTGCGATACATGGAGACCCAGCCTCGTGAGCGTTGAAATCGATTCCATCGATCGCAAGATCCTGCGGCACCTCGTACAGGATGCGAGGATCAGTCAGGTCGTTCTATCGGAGCGGGTTGGCCTGTCGGCGACCGCCTGCACCCGGCGCATGCTGCATCTGGAGAAGAGTGGCGTGATCACGGGCTATTCCGCCGACATCGACGCGGCCGAACTCGGCTTCATGATGACGGTGCTGGTGCACATCACCCTCGACAGGCAGAGCGAGGATGCGCTGTCCGCGTTCGAGCGCGAGATTGTCAAATGCCCCGACGTGGTGTCGTGCCATCTGATGTCGGGCAATGACGATTATCTCGTGCAGGTTCAGGCGCGCGACATGCTGGACTATGAACGCATTCACAAGCAGCATTTGTCGCGCATGCCCGGCGTCTCGCGGCTTCACTCCAGCTTCGCCATGCGCAGCGTCATCAAGCGGAGCATTTCGCCAGCCGCGCTCAGCGACTAGCACGCGCTCGACTGCGGTGCCGGTGCAACGATCGACGGGAGCGTGCACTACCATCGGCCAATGACACGCGATCTCAGCTCCACGCTCACGAATGGCGATCGTCATATGGACAAAGGACCACACGCCGATCTTTTAGGATTGCGTCTCAAGAACCGCCGCCGGCTCTTGCTGCGGAGGTACGTGCTCCGACAACGCAGCGTCTTGCACTAAGTCCACAGCGTCAGCCTTTGGCCGGTCATCCCCGTGATTGGGGTAAATCCGGAACCATGCGACGTACAGCGCTGGCAGAAACAAGAGTGTCAGCAACGTTCCGACAATGATGCCGCCCATCATCGCGTAGGCCATCGGGCCCCAGAAGATCTCGCGCGCGATCGGAATCAGCGCGAGACTTGCGGCGGCCGCGGTCAGCAGGATCGGCCGCATACGATGTTCGGTCGCCTCCACGACGGCTTCCCAGGCCGCGCGCCCCTGCTTCCTCAAATCCTCGATCTGCACGATCAGGATCACCGAGTTTCGGATCAGAATGCCGATCAGCGCCAGCACACCAAGGATGGCAACAAAGCCGAGAGGTGCGCCGCTTGGCAGCAGGGCCATGACGACGCCGATCACGGCGAGCGGCGCGACCGCGAATACCAGGAACAAGCGGTGGAAGCTCTGCAACTGAATCATCAGGACCGTAGCCATGACGAAAAGCATCAACGGAACGACGGCCACGATCGGCGCCTGGCTCTTAGCGCTCTCCTCGACGGAGCCGCCGATATTCACCGAATACCCTGCAGGGAGCCCCTTGGCGAACTGCGTCACCTTCGGCGCGAGCTGATCCACCACGGTCTTCGGCTGAACGTCATCGACGATCCCCGCCTTCAGCGTAATCGTGGGAACGCGCGCGCGCCGCCAGATGGTCGGCTGCTCGATCTCGTAGCGCACATTGGCCACTGCCCCGAGCGGCACCGATTGACCGCCGCCCCCCGTCAATTGCAGGTCCCGCAGCGTATCGATCGAGGCGCGCTCCGCCGTAGTAGCCCGGCCCGTGACATTCACGAGGTAGATGCTGTCACGAACCTGGGTGATCGGTGTGCCCTCAAGCACGGAGTTCAAGGTCGTCGCGATGTCTTCCGACGTCACGCCAAGCTGGCGCGCCTTGTCCTGAAGTACGTCCACCTTGACGACGCGCGCAGGCTCCATCCAGTCGAACACGACGTTGCCAAGACCGGGATTGCTCCGCACAACGCCTGCAAGTTGCTGCGAGATATCCCTGACCTTCGCGATGTCTGGCCCGCTCACGCGGTATTGCACGGGACGCCCCACCGGCGGGCCGACCTCGAGTAGCTTGACGTAGGTGTCGGTACCGGGAAACGTCTTCCTCAAATACTCCTCAAATTTCGCCTTGACGAGGTCGCGCGCTTTTACACCGCCCTTGGTCACAACTACCTGCTGGCCAAACCACGTATTGGCTGTCTGCACGTCGAACGACAGCACGAACCGCGGCGCGCCCGTGCCGACATAAGTCGACCAATGCTCGACGGAGCCATTGCCCTGTAGCTGTTCGCGCTCGAAGCGCGCCATCTGCGCGTTGGTGTCTGCAATCGAGGCGTTTTGCGGCAGATTCCAGTCGATCACCAGTTCATCGCGATCCGACGACGGAAAGAATTGCTGCTGCACGAAATTCATGCCGAACAACGCGATGAAAAACGCTGCAACCGTCACGCCGACCGTGGCCCAGCGGTAGTGCATGCAGACGAGCAGCAGGCGGGTGAACATCTGCGCCAGCCGGCCCTTCTCGTCATGGTGGCCCTTGATTTTGGCCGGTAGGATGGTGACCCCGAGCAGCGGCGTGAACAGCACCGCGACGATCCACGACACGATCAGGGAGACCCCGATCACCACGAACAGGGTGAAGGTGAACTCGCCGGCATTGCTGCTGTTCAGCCCGATCGGGATGAAGCCCGCGACGGTGACCAGCGTACCCGTCAGCATGGGAAACGCGGTCGATGTATAGACGTGGGTCGCCGCCTTCTCCAGGGGATCGCCGACCTCCAGCCGGGCCACCATCATTTCGACGGCTATCATGGCATCATCGACCAGAAGGCCCAGCGCGATGATCAATGCACCGAGCGAAATTCTCTGCAATGAAATGCCGGCATAGGCCATCACAACGAACGTAATGGCGAGAACCAGCGGGATCGCAATGGCGACGACAAGTCCGGCGCGCATGCCCAAGCTAAGAAAGCTGATGGCAAGAACGATGACTACGGCCTCGAACAGCGCTTCGGTGAATCCCGACACGGCATGCTCGACGACGACTGGCTGATCCGCGACCAGGTGAACGCCGATGCCGATCGGCAGGTCGGCAATGACCTTTGACATTTCCTGCTTCAGCGCCTCGCCGAAGTGCAGCAGGTTTGCGCCGGACTTCATGCCGATGGCAAGCCCGATCGCAGGCTGACCGCTGTACCTGAACAAGGTCTTGGGCGGATCGGCGTAACCGCGCGTGATGGTCGCGACATCCGTCAAGGGAAAGAAGCGGTCGTTGATCCGCAGGTTAACCGCTTTCAGGCTTGCCTCCGACGTGAACTGGCCGTTCACCCGCACGGCGATGCGCTCGGGGCCTTGCTGAAAGACGCCGGACGGCGCGACCGCGTTTTGCCCCTGCAGGGAAGCCATGATCGAATGGACATCGAGGCCAAGGGCCGCGATTTTCCGCGTCGAGAATTCAAGGTAAATCACCTCGTCCTGGGCGCCCAGAATATCGACCTTGCCGACGTCCGGCACGGCCAGGACCTTGGCGCGGATGCCTTCAACCTCATCGCGCAGCTGGCGCTGGGTCAAACCATCGCTGGTGAAGGCATAGATGTTGCCGAACACGTCGCCGAAGCGATCGTTGAACCCCGGTCCGATTACGCCTTGCGGAAAGTCGCCCTTGATATCCGCAATCATATTGCGGACCCGGATCCAGGTCGGCTTGACGTCGGCCGCCTTGGTGTTGTCGCGCAAATAGACGAAGACGGTGGTCTGGCCCGCGACCGTCAGGCTCTTGGTGTAGTCGAGCGATTCCAGCTCCTCGAGCTTCTTCTCGATCCGGTCAGTGACCTGACGCGTCATCTCTTCAGGCGAGGCGCCCGGCCACTGCGCCTGGATCACCATGGTCTTGATGGTGAAGTCAGGATCTTCCTGACGACCAAGCTGAAGGTACGCAAAAAGGCCTGCCGCCATGAAGGCGATCATGAAATACCAAACAAGCGAACGATGTCCGAGCGCCCAGTCGGAAAGGTTGAACGGCTTCATGGGTTCTGATCCTTGATAAGGACATGCTGCCCCGGCGTGAGGCTGTGAATTCCGGCGGTAACGATGCGCGCGCCGGGATAAAGCCCGTCGATGATGCGGGCACCTCCGGTGTCGTCGGCGAGACCGACCTTGTGCAACGACACGGTGCTGGCAGGCTGATCGACGACCCAGACAAAATTGGCGCCATCCTTGGCCAGTACCGCCGACGCGGGCACGCGCAAAGCCGGACTTTCGGCTTTGCCGAGCTTTGCCGTAACGGTCGCGCCCAGACGGAAGCTGTCTGGCGGATTGTTCAATGCGATGCGGGCGCGCCGCAGGCGCGTGACCGGATCGGCCTGGGGTGCGATCTCGCGGACCCTGCCTTCCACCTGAACGGCAGGCAGCAACTGCAAGCAAACCGTGAATGGCAGTCCAATTTCCAGTGGTACCGGGAAGTCCTCGCCGATATCGACCACCGCTTCCCTGATGTCAGGCCTCGCAACCGTCACGACATTCTGGCCGGGGGAAACCACCTGTCCGACTTCCGCGCCCACTGCAGTGACAACTCCTGCGAAATTCGCCTTGAGCTGTGCATAGCCGCGTTGCTCAATGGCCTTGATCAAGTTTGCCTGTGCATGCGCCACCGACGCGTCGGCACCGGCCCGTGCCTGCTCGGCATTGTCCAACGTCTGTTTTGTAGTGGCTTGGGTTGTGATGAGGGTTCGCTTCCGCTTCTCCGTCGCCGCAGCGGTCGCCAACTGCGCCTCGGCCTTCGCGAGCTCGGCCCTGGCCGAGTGCACTGCAAGCTCCAGAGCCGTGGAATCGATGACACCGACGGTTTGTCCGTCGCTGACGAGATCACCGACGGAGACGGGACGTCCGGTCAGGCGTCCCAAGACGCGGAACGCGAGATTGGTCTTGAACTGCGGCTCGACAACGCCCACCGCGACGGGGCCGTCCGTGCGGCCCGGCTCAAGAACCATCGACAACACGGGTCGCACAGGCTCGGGCGCTTTCGCGTCCTGCTGACATCCAGCCAGCATCAGCGCGGATACAAGTGGGCCGGTTGCGATCATGGCGCGCCGGTTCATGACGGGTCTCCCTCATATGTCACGGGCTGGCCAACGCTCAGCAGCTTGCCGCCGTCGATGACGACGCGGTCGCCCGGCTTGAGCCCGGCCTTGATCAGTACTTCACGGGCTTCATAACCGCCGATCGTCACCGGCTTGAGCGCAGCCGTTTTGGTCGCCGGATCGACGGTCCAAACCGCCGGCTTCGATCCCGCCGCCACCAACGCACTCCAGGGCAACGCGATCTCCGGCAGGGCTTTCGCTTTGACGGTTCCTGCAACGGCGCTTCCAAGCGTCATCGCGGCCGGCGGATCCTGAATGGCTACTTTGACCCGAATGGTCGAACTCTTCGGGTCAACCGCGGGCGAGACTTCCCTGACATCTCCGTTTGCCGTCGCGGCCGCGTCAGAGACCAGTGCCAGCGACACGCGGCTGCTATCGATATCGCTAAAGAAAAGCGATTCGTAGACGTCGAAGACGGCGTCCCGCTCTCCGTCCTGCGCCAGTGAAAACACCGGTTGCGCGGCCTGTACGATCTGGCCAACTTCCAGATTGCGCCCGGTGACCACGCCGGCGGCTTCGGCGCGCAGCGCAGTATGGTTCAGGGCGTCTTTTGAGGTTCCAAGCGCAGCTCTTGCTGCTTCAAGCCCACCTTCTGCGGTTCGCAATCCCTCCTGCGCCTGATCGTATGCCGTCCGCGTCGTGAAACCGCTTGCGATCAGCGCCTTCTGCCGTTCGAAGGTAGCGCTGGCTACCCGCAACTGGGATTCTGCGGCCAGCACGGCGGCGCTGGCGGCATCGACGTCGGCCTGCTGCTCGGCGGGATCGAGCACAGCCAGGACTTCACCAGCCTGGACGCTGGCGCCGACATCGACATAGCGCGCGAGCACACGTCCGTTGACGCGGAACGAGAGATCCGCGCGAAACCGGGCCTGGATTTCGCCGGTCAGGGTGACGGAGGCCTGTCGGTCGCGCGGCTGCACGATCGCCGTGCGCACGATCGCGGCCCGAGGGACAGGAGCAGCGGCGTGATCGTTGCAGCCACTCAGTGCGGTCGCGACAAGCGTAGCCGCGAGCCCGCAAAGCGCCTTCAAGGCGCCGTTGGTTCGAACGGTATTGGTCTGGTTTGAAGAGCCGGGTTTCACAGCGCATCTGCGGTCGTCCGCTCCCTCATTTACTTCACGCTGCAGAATGGCCTGCTCCAGACTTGCAGGATCCGGGCTGAGCATTGTCACGATGATCTCCACTGGTTGCGCCGGATGATCGGGGTCGAACGCGCACGTGGCGGCTCAGCCGGTCATTCGAATGAGCTGTCACAGCCCAGCTACCGAAGCCGGCTAGTGACGCAATAATCAAACTATACCGTATATTTTCTTTTACTTGCATTTCCGGCGTGGCCATGTCAAGTGAGATTTAGGCGCGCACAGACTCGTGATTGGGAATTGGTGATGGCGAAGAACAAAAGTCCAAAACGCGGCAGACCTCCCAAGGAGCTTGCCGGCGACGTCCAAACGCGGATTCTCGATGCAGCCCAGCAGCTATTCCTCGAAAAAGGATTTCGAAGCGCCAGCATCGACGATATCTCCGCACTGGCCCCCGCGAGCAAACCGACCATCTACGCCCACTTCCCCGGCAAGGAGGCGCTGTTCGTGGCCGTGGTGGCCCGGACCATCAACGGATTAACGGATTTCGAGGGGTTCACGCCGGCAGGCCGCACGACCCAGGAAAAGCTCACCAATCTCGGCATCGAGATCGTGGAAAGATTTGTCGAGGACACACTGGACCTCACGCGCGCGACGATCGCGGAGGCGCGACGATTTCCCGAGTTAAGCCGAAATGTTCACGACGCGGCGCGAGACCGCGCGGCTGGAGCCGTTTCGCAGCTCTTGAACGAGACAACGCAGAAGGTTGCGCGTTCACCAAAAGGACCTTTCAGCGCAAAACGAAGCGTTGCGACCGCGCAGATGTTCATGGATCTCATCCTGCTTCCGATGCTGATGAGATCTTTGATGGGTGAGGAATTGAAGGATCTCAGAAAGGAGCTGCCGACGTTCCTGCACGAACGGGTCAATTTCTTTCTTGCGGCTTGCGAGGCAGACTGGAAGCCGTAAATCAGGCCGGACTCCGTTTGCTATCTTTGCCACACGGCCTTGGGACGCAATTCGGCGACGGGATCGATCGACCGAGCCCACGGAGCTTGACGCAGCGCGCCGGCGCAGAAATCCATCATCTCGTCGAACGCGGGCCGAACGGTAGCGGCGTTGATCCGCGACGGATTGAGATATCCGTCCATCGCTTCAAGCAAGCAACAGGTCATCGCCATCGGATTTCCCGGTCGCAGTTCGCCGCTCCCCTGCCCGCCAGCGACGATCGCGCGCACAATCCCGTGGATCCGGTCTGCGTAAGACAGGGCGACCGTCCAGTTCTCGCGTACCGCCGCAGCGACCAATTCGTGCTGCTTGCCATCGTGCTTCAGCCGATGTTCGTGCAGCAACGAGATTGCCTTCAGAACAAACGTTAGACGCTCCACAACACAGCCGCTCCCGCCAGCCTCAAGCGTTGCGACTGCGTAGGCCTGTTCGAACAGATCGGCCACGACCGCCTCTTCGATCGCCTGCTTTGAGGGGAAGAAGCGGTAGACATTGGCGGGAGACATTGACGCCGCGCGAGCGATATCGGCAACGGTTGTCTTCTTGAAGCCGATCTCGCGGTGCAAGTGGACGGCAGCTTCCACGATCCGCCGGCAAACATCTGACGGTCTGCTCTGGGTTGTCACCTCTCGCATCGCCCTGGCCTCAGCGCGAAGGGATCGCCTGCAGTTCGCGCCGGCAGGCCTCGCCGAAGAAACGCAATGGATCCATTTCCTCCATGAACTCGGGCAAATCAACCAATTCCCGGTTTGGCGACAGATAGGTTTCGATGATCAGGCGACCTGCCCGCTCGGCGGCTTGAACGACTTCATCGCTGGACGAGATCCGCATCCGCCCGACCAGCGCATACAGGTTGACCAATTGTGGAATTTCGGATTTGTCGCTGACCAGCGCGTCGGCGTATATCTTGGAAGCCTCCTCGATGAAGCTTCGATAGAGCCGCTCGCGTTTGGAAATGGACCGGGCAAAGTGGCGGTCGCGAAGCCTGCGACGCCGAGTCACCCATCCAGTCACGATGGTGGAGATCGCCCCGAAGGCCGAGCCGCCGAACGCGGCGAAGGCGGGAAAATAAATCGTGTTCATGCGATTATTCCTCATCTTTGGCGTCTCGGCCGATCGGGTACGATCCTATTGTTCTAACTAAAGCCGTTGATGCGCCGTGCTCGAAGACGGCTCTGCAGGCGTTGCTGAGTTCCGGCTGTCTTTGCCTGAGGCAGGTTTCCACACTGGTGGCATCAGGAACGTAGCTGGCGCACAGCCGGAAAGCGTCGGGCGCGCATGCAGCCCTTTGCTCGGCAGTGCCGCGATCTTCTTGGGCTAAGACGGCCCCATTGCCGAACAAAGCCGCCAACGTGACGACTAACGTGTACTTGAACATCCTGAATCCTTTCTCCGTTGAAGCACCCTGCATTTCGAACGGAAACGCAGCCTCACGCTCCGCCGTCCGCCATACCGACAGCTCCGAACACGCGTTTGTGAGTCTTTGGCCTTGACACATCCCGCAGCTCGGGATTTATATGAACTATACGGTGTAGTATATTTTGGAGGATGAAAATGTCAACGCTGTTGTTATTGCTGGCGAGGGAAAATCCATGGCCCGGGCTCGCGGTCGCATCGCTCAACTTGATTGTCGCTTTGTCCCTTGTCGGCATAAGCCTGCTGCTGGGCGTCACAATTTCGTTGCTCGCCTGGTTTGGCACGCTCGTCGATCGCGGGGCGGTGCCGGTCCGGCGTCGCTCAGAGCGGAGGGCCGCTCCATGACGCCAGCCCTTCTCCTCGCCCGCGACTGCATCATCTATTGGGTCAACGTGTGGCTTGCGCCGGTTGAGGGTGCCTTCGACTTGATCGAGTCGGAGCTCGTGCGCAGAGGCGTCGAGCTTGAGGTAGCCAAACGCCCTTCCCTGCCGGCCGCCTGACCCGGTTTCAACCGGTCGCGGCGACGGCACTTCGCTGCGCCGCGAGCACAGTCCCGGCCAGTACAGCCTCGTGCCAAACCAGGTCGCCGGTCATGTTTAACCAGAACCACAGGATCTACCCCATGCCCAGGAAACGGTTGTTTGCCCTCATCGTTTGGTCCGCTGCCCTCGCCAGCACGGGAGCGATGGCCGACGTCCCGCCGGCCCCTGTCGATGCTGAACGGCCGCGCGCGGCCGCACCCGGCGATGTCGATGAAGCAGCGAAGCGCCGTGTGCTCGAGCAATTCCGCACCGTCCGGGTACCGCTCGGTCAGGCGATGGCAACTGCGGAACGTCTGCATGAAGGTTCAAGGGCGGCAGACATCAGCTTCGAGGTATCGAGCCAGGCCGTCTATCGCGTGCGCACGATCAAGAAAGAGCGGGTCTGGGAAAACGTCATAGATGCGAACACCGGAATCGTATCGCAGGCGGAGATCGCATCATCGCTGAAAGAGCTTGATCGAGAAGATCTCGCCAACATCGTCGCCCTGAAGTGGATCAAACAGGAGCTGTCGGATGCGGTGCGGGTCGCTGAGAAAGCCGCGGAGGGAAACGCGCTCGCCGGTGGGCTCGTGAAGCAGAATGGCAAACTTAACTTCGTGGTCATCGTGGCCAGTGGCGGTCACTTGAAGGAAGTGATGCTCGAGCCGCCCAAGGTCGGAGCACTGCAGCGATGAAGAAGGCCTTCCGCCCAGCATCCAACGTCGGCCTTCATCGCACCTGGTAGGCGCCAATCGAAACGCGATGAGGAGATCTTGATGGCTACCGATGTCGTCGTGTGCCGCTAACAACAGGCGACGCCATCGAATCTTCAGCTTTCGCGGCAGCAGCTTCCCGATGCAGCGCTACGGCCTGCTCCGCAGCCGCCACCGCTCGGCCGTAACGGAACCAGGGAATCCGCGGCCAGAGATGATGCACCAGATGATAGTTTTGGTTCAGCATCAGGACCTGGGGCAGCCTGCCGCGAAACATCCGCGTACTTTCTAGCGGGTGCGTGGATGTGTGCGGATAATGCACCGCCCATGCGCCCGACAATTCAAGCAGCGCGCCGGAAATCAGCGCGGGTCCGATCCAGCCCCACAGCAGGAATTCGATGCGTCCCGTCGAGACGCATGCAGCGATCACCGATATCTGTAGCGCGACCGTCGCCAGATGTTCCAATAGTTGTCGGCGCCTGCCCGCCCACAACCCCCTGCGCAACATGAAGTGATTGTCGTGCAGAAGCCGTACCACCGTCCACGGCGGCAGCAGCCAACGCGGCCGGCGTCCGATGACGAAGTCGGGATCGCGCTCGGCGTCGTTGGTGAAGGCGTGATGCTGCAGGTGGATGACGCGGAAAAGCGGAAACGACAGGCCTTCGATCGCCACCGAAATGCGCCCCATCCAGGCATTGATACGGCGGTCCGGATGCGCGTTGCCGTGCACGGCCTCGTGGCCGACGGTGTAAAAACAATACAGACATAGGAACGCCACGGCGCCGGCGGCATAGCGCGAGATCGCGCCGTTCCAGAACAGCAGCGCGGACGCTGTAAGGACCGTCAGGTCGATGGCGAACACCCATACGGTGGGATTGCCGACCAGTCGTTCCGGTAGCTGGATCAGCGAGCGATCGATCTGAACATTCGAGATGCGCGCCATCTGGCGCCTCCGCGTGGTCCGCGTGTGTGTATCCTGCGCGTATCGACACATCGAAAAAAGCAAAATGCACTTATTGGTTGTATTATCTTTACATTGCCCTTTTTCCATGTGTAAAGTGCACTGTGTCGAATTGAACAGCCCACTGAAATCGGCGGCAGGCACGTGCCTGCCGCAGCAGCCTTCCGTTGTCGCCCGCGTAAAGGGAGCAGCTTGTGGTCGAAGCACTTGCAACCGAGGCATCCGCAACCCGGCCATCCGCCGCGCCGGAACCGATCGCCATTATCGGCATCGGCTGCCGGTTTCCCGGTGGCGCAGACAGCCCGGAGACGTTCTGGGCGCTACTGCGCGAAGGGATCGATGCCGTCGGGGAAATTCCCGGTGACCGCTGGGATGTTCGTACCTATTACGATCCCGATCCGCGCAAGCCCGGCAAGATGAACACGCGCTGGGGCGGTTTCCTTGAGCAGATCGACAAGTTCGACGCGCTGTTCTTCGGAATTTCGCCGCGCGAGGCGGCCCTGATGGACCCACAGCAGCGCCTGTTGATGGAGCTGGCATGGGAAGCGCTCGAACACGCCGGGCAACCTGCGGCGCGGCTTGCCGGCAGCGGCACTGGCGTGTTCGTCGGGATATCCAGCCATGACTACGGCGATATCCAGATGGGTGACCGCGCCAACGGCGACTACGACCATTACCTGATGACGGGCAGCGCGTTGAGTATCGCCGCCAACCGGTTGTCCTACTTCTTCGATTTTCAGGGGCCGAGCCTGGCGGTCGATACGGCCTGCTCGTCGGCGTTGACTGCCACCCACCTCGCCTGCCGAAGCCTGTGGAGCGGGGAATCGTCGCTGGCGCTGGCGGGGGGCGTCAACATCATCCTTGAGCCGGTCACCAGCATCGGCTTCAGCAAGGCTTCCATGCTGTCGCCGGACGGCCGCTGCAAGGCTTTCGATGCACGCGCCAACGGTTACGTGCGCAGCGAGGGCGGCGGCGTCGTAGTGCTTAAGCCGCTGTCCAAGGCGATGGCCGACGGCGATACCGTCATCGCCACGATCGTCGGCACGGCCGCCAACCAGGACGGCCACTCCCAGGGCATGACCGTCCCCAGCTACGCCGCGCAATCGGCGCTGCTCGCGGCCGCCTACAGGCAGGCGGGGATCGCGCCGCATCTGGTGCCCTATGTGGAAGCCCACGGTACCGGCACGCCGGTCGGCGATCCGATCGAGGCGAGCGCTCTCGGCTCTGTTTTGTCGGAGGGACGCGCGGCGGATCGGTTTTGCCGGATCGGCTCGGTCAAGACCAACATCGGCCACCTCGAGGCGGCGTCCGGCATCGCCGGCCTGATCAAGGCCGCGCTGGCACTGCAGCACCGGGAGATCCCGCGCAACTTGCACTTCGAGCAACCGAATCCAAAAATCCCTTTCAAGGACCTGAAGCTGCGCGTACAGCAAATTCACGAACCGTGGCCGGCCGGAGAAGCGACCATCGCGGGCGTCAATTCATTCGGCTTTGGCGGCGCCAATGCGCACGTGGTGTTGCGGGCCGCGGAGCCATCGATGGCGTCATCGCTGCCCGCTTCGCAACTCGAGGCCGATCGCGCCTGCCTGTTTCCGCTTTCCGGCCGCAGTCCTGAGGCGCTGAACGCTTGCCTCTCTGGTCTGCGGAAATTTATCGATCCTGTAAACTCGCCGCACTCGGCCGCATCGCTGCACGACCTCTGCTACACCGCAAGCACCTGCCGGCAGCACCACGATATCCGCCATGCGCTCACGGTGCAATCCAAAGACGAACTGCTGCAGCAGCTCGATGCGCTGCTGTCACGGCAGGCGCTGCCAGCCGTCGCGGCACGCAGCGCAGCCAGCCGGCCGAAGATCGCCTTTGTCTTTTCCGGAATGGGCTCGCAATGGTGGGGCATGGGCCGGCAACTCCTCGCCGAGGAGCCGATCTTCCGCGCGGCCATCGCCCGATGCGACGAACTGTTCGAACCGCTGAGCGGATGGTCGCTGCTGTCGGAATTTCAAGCGCCGGAGGCGGCGTCACGGATGGCCGACGCCGATGTCGCGCAGCCCGCAGGGTTCGCGCTACAGGTCGGGCTGGCGCTTCTGTGGCGTTCGCGCGGGATCGAGCCGGACTTCATCGTCGGACATAGCGCCGGCGAAATAGCAGCAGCCCATGTCGCCGGCGCACTCGGTCTCGACGATGCGATCCGCGTGGTGTTTCACCGCAGCCGGCTGCAGCACCGCATGACCGGCCAGGGACGGATGCTGGCGGTCGCGCTGCCATATGATGAGGCGGCGCAGATGCTGCATGCCGTGGAGGACCGGGTTTCGATCGCCGCGATCAACAGCGGCCGTTCGATCACCCTGGCCGGCGATGCGGCTACGTTGGCGCGGATCGAGCAATCGCTGACGGCACGACGGGTGTTCTGCCGATTCCTCAATGTCGGCGTCCCCTATCACAGCCACTTCATGGATGCTCTCCGCGACGAGTTGCTCGAGTCGCTGCACTCCATCCGGCCGGCGGTCGCCTCGTTGCCGATCGTCTTGACGGTGACCGGAGAGCTTGCGGGGAACAGCGCATTCGACGCGGACTATTGGTGGCACAACGTCCGCGATCCCGTGCTATTCGCATCGGCGATCGACGGGCTGATCGCGCAAGGCTGCGAGACGTTCGTCGAACTCAGCGCCCATCCGGTGCTGACGGGCGCCATCGCGGAGAACCTTGTCGCACGTGGCGTCCGCGCCGGCACGGTGCTGCCATCGCTTCGACGCGATGACGACGACCGCGCCACCATGCTGGCTTCGCTGGGCGCGCTGTACACGCAAGGCGCAGCGGTGCACTGGCACGCGCTCTATCCAGACGGTGGCAGGCGGGTGCCGCTTCCCGCCACACCGTGGCTGCGTGAACGGCACTGGACTGAATCCCGAGACGCCCAGCAACAGCGGCTGGGCCGCTATCAGCACCCGCTGCTGGGGCGCCGCCTGAACACCGCCAACCCCACCTGGCAGGCTACCCTCGACCGCAGGCGACTGCCCTTTCTCGAGGATCACCGCATTCACGGCAGCGTACTCGTGCCCGGCGCTGCCTATGTGGAAATGGCGCTGGCGGCCGGCAGCGAAATCTTCGGGCACGATGTGATCTGCGAAGATATCCAGTTCGAACGCGCGCTGTTCGTGCCCGACCAAAGTATGCCGGAACTGCAGTTCGTGTTCGACGCACGCGATGCCAGCTTCAATATCTGTAGCAGCGCCACGCGGGCATCCGAGGAATGGACGCACCACGCCAGCGGCAAGCTGCGCCCTAGCATGAACGGCCGCCCGGCAAAGGTCATCGCCATCGACGAGGTCCGTGCGGCGGCGATCCGGCAGCTCGCCAAGCCCGAAATCTATCGGAAGCTCGCGGCCATGGGGCTCAACTACGGCCCCCGCCACCAAGGTGTCGAACGGATATGGCTGGGAGATGGCGAGGCGTTCGGGGAAATCGTTGCGCCGGACTGCATCACAGGCACCGGCGAAGATTATCAGGATTACTATATCCACCCGGCCATGCTCGACGCCGCCTTCCAGGTGTTGATCGGCGCGGTGCTTGGGCGCGATGAGGCCAGCGCCAAATCGGGCGTCTACGTCCCTATCAGCATCGAACGGCTCCGGATCAAAGGCCGGCTCGGCCGCCGCTTCATGAGCCATGCGCGGATTTCCGCGTGGGGTCCGAACGACCTCGAAGGCGAAATCACCTTGCTCGACGACGACGGCATCGCACTGATCGAGATTCGCGGGCTGCGCTGCCGTCGGCTAGCGGGCACGCGAACCGATGTGATCGGCGACCACTTCTACGAATTCCAGTGGCACCTCAAATCGCTGGCCGGGTCGGCGGCCTGGCAACCAGCCAATGCCGGCGCGCCTGCCCTGCATGTCGAGCAGCTACGCAACCGCGCGACGCAGCTTAGCGAAGCGCACGATCGCGAGAAATACTACGCGTCCATCGCCCCGCAACTGAACGGTCTGGCACGCGATTATATCGTCGCCGCATTCACGCAACTCGGTTTCAATTTCGAGCCCGGCTTGCGTATCGCGCTTGCCGAGTTCAAATCGAAGTTCGGCGTGGCTGTACAGTACCATGCACTAGCGGCCCGGCTCATCGATATGCTCGTGGAACATGGCGTGCTGCGGACGGACGCTAAGGAAATCGTGGTGAGTGCCCGGCCCGAACCCATCGACGGCGACCTGCGCCGGCTCGAACTGCTGCAACGATATCCCGACTACAGCACCGAGCTGGAACTGATGGCGCGCTGCGGCGCGCGGCTGGCCGACGTGCTGCGCGGCGAGTGCGATCCGCTACAACTGGTCTATCCGCAGGGCGACAGCACGGTTGTCGAACGACTGTATCGCGACGCGCCCTCCTGCGTGATCTACAACGAAATTCTTCGCGATGTCGTTGCCGCGGCGATTGCGCGGCTGCCCTCCGACCGGCCGATCCGGATTCTGGAAATCGGCGCCGGCACCGGCGGCCTGACCTCGCATATTTTGCCGATCCTACCGGCGAGCCGCGTCGAGTACTTCTTCACCGACGTGTCGCAGCTGTTTGCCGCGGACGCGACGAGGACATTCTCCAACTATCCTTATGTCCAGTACCGCCACCTTGACATCGAGTCCGATCCGATTGCGCAGGGCTGGAACGGCCATTCGTTCGATCTCATTCTGGCATCGGACGTGCTGCACGCGACCGCAGACCTCGACAGCACGCTCGCCCGTGTCAAATCGCTGCTAGCGTCGAACGGCTTACTCGCACTGATCGAACTGGCCCACACGCCGCACTGGGCGGAGTTGATCTTCGGGTTGCTGAAAGGCTGGTGGCTGTTTTCCGACACTGACGTCCGGCCGAAACATCCTTGGCTGCCTTATGGCGGTTGGCACTCCCTGCTGGAGCGCCAGGAATTTTCCGGTATTGCCGGTCTGTCGGATATCGATGAAGCCGCCGGCCCCGTCCACAGCGTTATTTTCGCGAGCGGACCGGCGGTCGATCACCCCATGCAAGTTCCGAAACCCTCGCCCGTCATAAGCGGCGATTCCGGTTGCTGGCTGGTGTTCGCTGACAAGAGCGGTGTGGCGCACGATCTCGGCGCACTGCTGCAGGCGCGCGGCGATACTGCGATCATGGTTTACCCCGGCGAGGTCAATTACCAGATCGACGGAATTGAATTTGACGTCGCGCTGAACGACGCGCCGGCACTGGCGCACGTCATCGACAGCGTCGCCGCAGCCAAAACCCCGTGCAAGGGGATCGTGCACCTGTGGTCGCTCGACACACCGGCCTCGAATGGCGACTCCACCGCGGATATCGAAGCGGCGCAGATACTCGGCTGCGAGAGCGTCGTCCATCTCGCGCAGGCGCTCGATCGGCAAGCGCGCTGGGACGCGCCGCCGCGGCTATGGCTGGCGACACGCGGGACGCAGACCGTCGGAGGGCTGACCGCAAGCTGCCCCGCCCACGCGCCGATGTGGGGCGTCGGTCGGGTAATCTCGAACGAACTGCATGGCCTGAACTGCGCTCTCATCGACCTCGATCCCATCGACCGCGGCGACGATGCCGCAGCCATTTTGGCAGAGCTGCTCGCCAACGATGGCGGCGCCGAGGTCGCGATCCGCAGCCAAGGGCGCTACGTCAACCGCTTGGTCAGGCTACCACCCCGGGCACTCGAACCACCGGCCGTCACCACCGAGGAAGCACAGCAACCAGGCGCGTTTCAATTGGAGGTCGTCAAGCCCGGCTCGCTCGACAGCCTGGAGGCGCGCCGGATCGAGCGCCCGATTCCAGGCCCCGGCGAAGCACTGATCCGCGTCGAAGCGATCGGCCTCAATTTCAGGGACGTCATGAAGGCGCTCGGGATCTATCCCGCCGAGAGCGATGATCCGCTGTGGCTCGGCGACGAATGTTCGGGAACCATCGTCGCGCTCGGCGAAGGCGTCAACGACTTCCGGGTTGGCGACGATGTGCTGTGTATCGCGCCGGGATGCTTCGGCGCTTTCGTGACGACGCCCTCCGCGTTTGCCGTACACAAGCCAACGGCAATGAGCTTCGAAGATGCGGCGACGATCCCTATCACCTTCCTAACGGGTAGCTTTGCCTTGAATCACCTCGCGGTCATGGCCCCGGGCGAACGCATCCTGATCCATGCCGCAGCCGGGGGCGTCGGGCTGGCCGCGATCCAGTTGGCGCAACAGGCAGGCGCCGAGATATTCGCCACCGCCGGCAGTCCGGAGAAGCGTGACTACGTCAAGTCACTCGGCGTCCAACACGTGATGGACTCGCGCAGCCTGGATTTCGGCGACGAAGTGATGGAGCTGACCGGCGGAGCGGGTGTCGATATCGTGCTCAATTCATTGGCCGGCGAAGCCATCGCCAAGGGGCTGTCGGTGCTGGGCGATCATGGTCGTTTCATCGAGATCGGCAAGCGCGACATCTACCAGAACAGAAAGCTCGGCCTGCGACCGTTTAAGCGCAACATTTCGTTCTTCGCGGTGGATCTGGCGAAGGCATTCCGGACCCGCCCGGCTTTCATCGGCGCGATGTTCCGCGACCTGATGCGGCACTTCAAATCCGGCGCGCTGCGGCCGCTGCCGAGGAGGGTCTACCCGATGCACGGCGTGATCGATGCCTTCCGCCGCATGCAGCAGGCCCGGCATATCGGAAAGATCGTGGTGTCGGCAACCGGCGCGCCGGTCACCGTGGCCCCGGTACCGCGCCGAGACAACCTCGTCAGCGCCAACGCAACTTACCTGATCACCGGCGGCTATGGCGGCTTCGGCCTGACCATCGCGCAATGGCTGGTCGAGCAAGGCGCGCGGCATCTCGTCCTGACGGGGCGGACAGGAAATCCATCGCCCGACGCGCAAGCGAGGATAGATCAGCTACGCCTGACGTGCCCGGTCGATATCGTCGCCGCCGACGTCGCAGATGAAGCAGGCATGACAGCATTGTTTGCCGATATAGCGGCGTCGAGGCCGCCGCTCAAAGGCATTGTCCACGCCGCGATGGTGCTCGACGATGGCGCGATCCCGCAGCAAACCACCTCGCGCATGCGGGCGGTGATGGGCCCGAAGGTGAGCGGCGCGTGGAATTTGCATCACCTCACGGTTGAGATGCCACTGGATTTCTTCGTGCTGTTCTCCTCAGTGACATCGCTGGTGGGAAATCCCGGCCAAGCCAACTACGTCGCCGCCAACAGCTTCCTCGATGCGCTGGCGCACCACCGCCACGGCCTCGGGCTGCCGGCCCTGGCTATCAACTGGGGCGCAATCGGCGAGGTCGGCTATGTCGCGCAGCACGACGACATCGGCCGCCACCTCGATCGCATGGGCATCACGGCCTTTGCGCCATCGGAAGCGCTCGCGATTTTCGAAGCCGCGCTGCGGAGCAATCGCGCCCAGCTCGGCGCCGCGCGCCTCGACTGGCAAAGGATCGCCGCGGCCCTGCCGCAGTTTGCCGCGTCGGGCCGATTCACGCATCTGGTGCAGCACGCCACCGCGCCTGAAGCGCCGGACAAGGCCGGCGACTTCGCGGGCCGGATGCAATCGACAGTCGCAACCGAGCGCCCCGCCCTGCTCGACGGTTTCCTGCGCGAGCGGGTCGCCACGGTGTCCGGCGCCTCGGTGTCCAAGCTGAATTTCGATCTTCCGATCGCCGAACTCGGGATCGACTCGCTGATGGCCGTCGAATTGGAGACCGTGATCCGGGCGGAAATCGGGATCGACCCGCCAGCCGGCCTGCTGCTCGATCCGGATGTCACGGTCGCCGAACTCGGCCGCCGGCTGCTGGAGATACTGGCGGCCAGAGCCGGGGCGAACTCCAATGACGGACCGAAGCCGGACACGGATCATGCACCACCGCGCGATGTCGTCGCCGCATAGGCCCACCAAAGGGAAGAACGATCGGTGACAGCTATCTTCGTCACGGGCGCCACGGGCGTCGTCGGCCAGGCTCTGATTGCGCGCCTTCCGTGGGCGCAATTGTATTGCCTGGTTCGGCGAACCCCAGTGAGCGGACGGAACATCCAGCCGATCGCCGGCGACATCTCGCTTCCGCGTCTGGGTCTGACGCGCAGCGAATATGTCGAACTGGCGGGTCGGATCAATCTGGTCGTCCATGCCGCGGCGATCACCGACTTCGAACAGCCGCAGGACACGATCAATCAGACTAATGTCGAGGGCACCCAAAACATCATCGAACTAGCCTGCACCGCGAGCGTGCCGCTGTATTACATCGGCACCGCCTTCAGTGAGACCAGGACCAGCATCGGCGGCTTTGACGCCAACAGCTATGAAATTTCAAAACGTGCGGCGGAACAGGTTGTTCGATCGAGCGGCGTGCCGCACGTGATCCTGCGCCCGTCCGTCGTGGTGGGAGATTCTCGCACGGGCGCGATCAGCCGCTTTCAGGGCTTTCATCTGGTGATGGGCCTGCTGCTGCGAGGACTGCTGCCGATGGCCCCGGCAGCGCCGTCGTCCTATATCGACTTCGTGCCGCAGGATCTGGTCGCCCGCATCATCGCCGGATTGATCGAGCGCGGCGACACTCATGGCGAGCACTGGCTGACGCTCGGTGATAGCGCCATCACACTGCAACAGCTCGTGGAGTGGTGCCTCGAACACGCGACGCGCCTGACAGGGCGAACAGTCGCCAGGCCGCGGGCGTTCAGTCCCGACGCCTTCGAACGTTTGATCCGCCCGGTGTTCCTGCCGGCTCTGCCTCCGCATCTGCGGCAGCTATTCGACCGGGCCCTGCACATGGCGCGATACTTCAACATCGACCAGGCATTTCCCAGTTCGGTGCCGCGCCTCTGTGCCGAGCTGAACATCGAGAAGCTGCCGCAGCCCCAACCGACCCTGGCGCGCAACATCGAGTATTGGGCGAGACGGAACGATTTCGGTGGCGAAGTCGCGCAAGCCCTGCCCGCCTGACGGATGCAAATCATGATCGACAGCGGCGACGTCGTGAAACTTTACAGGCAGCACGTCAACAGCGGGATGGCCAGACTCGCCGGGCTGGTCGGCATGGCCACGGAAACGCGAGCGTCGGGAAGCCTGGTCTACGACGAGAACGATCGCGCCTATCTCGATTGCGGCGGCTATGGCGTATTCATTGCCGGCCATTGCCACCCGACAATCGTCAGCGCGGTTCGCGCCCAGCTCGAGCGCCACCCGCTCGGCACCCGCAGCATGCTGAGCCGCGAACTGGCTTCCGCCGCGTCCACCCTGGCAGCGGTGGCGCCGGGCGAGTTGCGCTACGTCTGCTTCGCCAATTCCGGCGCCGAGGCCAGCGAGATCGGCGTCAAGATCGCCCGGCTCAACGGCAAGTCCACATTGATCTCGATGCATGGTGGCTTCCATGGCAAGACTCTCGGCGCACTGAGCATCAGCGGCCGGCCGCGATACCGGATACCATTCGAGCCGCTGTTGCCCGGCGTCGAACACGTCGCATTCGGCAGCGCCGAACTCGTCGATGCCGCGGTCGCACGTCATGGCGACGCTTGCTGTGTGATCGTCGAGCCGGTGCAGGGCGAGGCCGGCGTCATCATCCCGCCGCACGGCTACCTGCGCGATGTGCAAGCGATCTGCCGGCGCCATGGTGCCATGCTCATGCTCGATGAAATCCAGACCGGGCTGGGGCGGCTGGGCACGTGGTGGGGCGCCGATCGCGAAGGGATCACGCCAGACGTGATGCTGGTCGGCAAAGGCTTGAGCGGCGGCTGCGTGCCGGTCGCGGCAGCAGTCGTCACGCCACGGGCGTTCGAGGCGCTGAACCGCGATCCGTTGCTGCACACCTCGACCTTTGCCGGAAGTCCGCTGGCAACCAGCGCCGCGCGGGCTGCCATCGAAGTTATCCGCGACGAAGATTTGGTCGGGCGCGCGGAATCCATCGGCGCGCGCCTGCTGGGTTCGATCCGTACGATCATCCAGGAGAGTTGCCCCGATCTGGTCGTGGGCGTTCGCGGCATGGGATTGCTGATCGGCATCGAATTCGCCGCAGATCATATCGCCGGCGATTTTATCCTCGAACTCATTCAGCTTCGAATTGTCGTATCGACTTCTCTCAACGCGCCGCGGGTGGTCCGTTTCACACCGCCGGCGGTGCTCAGCGAGAAGGAGATCGATTGGTTGCTCGGCGCGATCCGCGAGGCCGCCGTCACCATCCGCAGCCGCCATGCCCCGGCTTCCAGGACGGGCATCGAACGTTTCCGCCACAGCATGCTTTGCGTCCACAACGGGCGCCCGGCCTGAACGAGGGAGAGCGACGTGCGACAGGTCGATGTGCTCGGCAAGGTGGCAGGTCTTACCTGCGCGGAGATCTACGCCAGGTTGGCCGATTTTGCGATCTATCCAAAATACAGTCCGGCGGTGCGCTCGGTTGTTGTCAGTGCGGGTGATGACGGCCGCTTCTACAGCGAATGGGAAGTCAGCTTTCGCGAGGGCATCCTGCGCTGGAAGGAAGAGGACATCTTCATGCCCGCCGCTTACCGCTTACGGTTTTCGCAGATCGAGGGCGACATCGAATCCTTCGATGGCGAATGGTCGGTCGTGGCCGACGGCCCCGGCGGATGTCTGGTCCGCTTCTCGTGCGCCTTCGACATGGGCATCCCCGGCCTCAACGACATCCTCGAGCCGATTGCCGAGCAGGCGCTGCGCGACAATGCCCGATCGATCATCAAGGGATTGGTTCCGCCGGTCGAATTCATTTCGGCCGAAGACGCGGCCTGAGGGAGAATCGAAGTGGAGTTCCTGACGCCAGAGCGCGCGACCTGCAACGAGTTCATTCCCGGCCTGGATCGGTCGCTTCAGGCGATCCCGTTCATGGAGCTCGAGAGTCCGCGCAGCGAAGCGATCCGGCTGTTTCGCGAGGCCGGCGGACCCGGCCTGCTGATCCCTCGGCAATATGCTGGCGGCGGCGCAACGCCGCTGCAGGCGGCGCGCATTCAGCGCGCCATCGGTAGCCGGTCGCCCTCGCTCGCGGTCGCCACCACCATGCACCAGTTTTCAGTGGTGACATTTGTCGAACTGGCCCGCCAGCGCAGCGGCCCCGAGACATTTCTGCTGGAAGCCATTGCCCGACAGCACCTGCTGATGGCCTCGGGCTTTGCGGAGGGCCGCAGCGGAACGGGCATTCTTGACGCCACCATGCAGGCGAAGCGGACGCCGGCCGGCTTCGTCGTCAATGGTCGCAAGAAGCCGTGCAGCCTGTCGCGTTCGATGGACCTGCTGACCGCCAGCGTGATGGTCGAGCCCGACCCTGCCGCCAACACAGACGCTGCCTTCGCAGTGCTGTTGATACCAGCGAAGTCGGACGGCATCGAACGGCAGCCATTCTGGAAAAATCACATCCTGGGCGGCGCCGAAAGCGACGAAGTGATCCTGACCAACGTCACCGTGCCCGAGCAACTAGCCTGGGTTACCGAGCGATCCGGCGAAATGGATCCGATCCAGATCTGCGGCTTCATCTGGTTCGAACTGCTGATCACGGCATCCTATCTCGGCATCGCCAGCGCGCTGGCCGAGCGTGCCATCGCCGCCCAGCGCGGCCATCATGCCGACCGATCATTGCTCGGCATCGAGCTCGATGGGGCGATGACGGCGCTGGAAGGCGTCGCCTGCCACATGATGGCGGGACAGATCGGCGCCGACCTGCTCGGCCGCATGCTGCTGGTGCGCTACGCGGCCGAGCGCGCCATCGAGCGCGCCACCGACCTCGCTGTGGCGCTGCTTGGCGGCATCGCCTTCATCCAGTCGGCCGAAGTCAGCTATCTGCTCGCGGCGTCCCGGGGGCTTTCATTTCATCCGCCCTCGCGCGGCAGCATGTCGGAGGCGCTGGCGGCACACCTCGCCGGCGAGGCACTGCGGCTGCCGTAGTGGGCGATCGATCATTCGGAGCGTCTTATCGCAGGAGGTTGCAATGGGTCTTCACGGAAAGCGTGTCCTGATCACCGGGGCCGCGGGCGGATTGGGATCGGCCACCATGGCCGCGCTGACGGCTAGCGGCTGCAGCGTCATCGGCATCGACAGGACACCCGGCGTCGGCGCCGCTGCAGACCGCGTCATCGTCGCCGATCTCAGGAACCCGTCGGAAGTCAGCGACGCCGTCGCGGAGGCGGTCGGACGGCTCGGCGGCCTGGATATTCTCATCAACAACGCCGCGGTGCTCGACTTGCAGGATCCCGGCGCGGCACCGGTGAACGACAGCATCGAGCACTTCGACGTCAACCTGTTCGGTGCCTGGCGGACGACCGCCGCGGCCCTGCCCGCTTTGCTCGAAGCACGCGGCCGCGTCATCAACGTGTCGTCGCTATTTGCGGTGGTCAACGCGGTCTTCATCCCCGCCTATTCGGCTAGCAAGCGCGCGATGGTCGCCTATTCCGACGTGCTTCGCATGCAGTATGGAGATCGTATCGGCGTCACCACGGTCTATCCCGGCTACATGGGAACACCGATCCACGACAAGATCGCGCGGCAGGGGCTGTCGGTGGCCCGGCTGGTCACTTTCAAGATCGGCGGCCGGACGCTGCTCAGCCTCGAAGAACCGCTCGACGCGGCTGCCCGCACCATGGTTCGCCTCTGCCGCGGCCGGGTGCGCCGCGATTGCGGGCTGACATTCTTCGGCTCGTTGTCGCTGCTTACGGCTCGCCATGCGCCGCGGTTCGTCGATGGGTTCATCCGCTGGCGCGTCGGCCGGCTGGTCCGCCACGGCATCCTCAGCATTTCACTGGAGTCGAAGACCTGACAACGCGGCCAGAATCTACGAGCTAAAATACACTTTATGAGTGCATTTAAGCACGTTATATCTTGACGCGAGCATTACTGCATTGGCAGAATGCGTACGTCCAAAACCCTTGGCCAGATGGGAGGACTTCATGGTGACCAACGAAGAACGCGAACAGGATCAGCAGCGCGACCGCGATGACGCACGCGCCCGAGACAGAGCCCGCCAACGCGACCGCGACCGTTCCTCGCGGCACACCCGCCGCGACTCTTCCCCGCGCAACTCCGCTCCTTCGAATTTGGGGGCGGTCGTTCGCGACGTTGATCGACTGGCGTATTCGCTGACTCGCGCCGGCGCTCGCGCCTATTTCGGCACTGTCGGCGCGCTTGGCGATCTGGTCGTCAACCTCGCCGACTCCCTCTATTCATCGCCCCACGGTATCGACGACCGGGATCGCTCCCGGAGTCACGACAGGGATCGGGACAGCGACGCCGACGATCACCGCGCCGATTCACGCGAGCGTAACGAGCATCGCCGTCCCCGATCATCGCGCTCCGAGCGGTCGCGCTCCCTCTCCTCCGACGTCTACGGCGATCTCAGTCAGGCGCTTCGGGATACGGCTGATGTGTTTTCGGATTCGGCGCGCGAGTTTTCGCAAACCTACGACGACGAACAGGAACGCGACGACGACTACGAAGATCGCGTCAGCAGGGCCGAGGAAGATGCGCCGAAGCAGGAGCGGCCGCGACCGCCGCGGACCCGGCCATCGGCACCGCCCGAGCCAAAAGAAACGACCTAGCTCGGGCGCGAGACTGGTCTGTCATGGTAGGCATCGCCCGGTCATCCGGGCGACGAATGTCTTTTGCACTTTCGCTCAGGCCGCCGGTGCCGGACGCCTGAGGCCCAGCGCAGAAATAGCCGATGTGGCGCATGAGCACCTTCCTGGCAGACGCGGTCCGAAGCTGGGTGGTGCTGTGGGTGCTGCTCACCTTCAATATCGCGCCGCTGTTGCGCACCACGCTTGGCCTGGCGGCGCGTGGCCTGCCGGTGCCGGTCCGGATTCGTCTTGCGATCGAACGGCTGGGTACGACCTATCTCAAGCTCGGTCAGTTCATGGCGATGCGCTTCGACCTGCTGCCGCGCGAGATCTGCGACGAGTTGCAGCGCCTGTTCGAAAACGTGCCGCCGTTACCTTTCGACACGGTACGCGCAGTCGTGGAGGCAGAGCTTGGCGCTCCGCTCGCGGACCTGTTCTCCGGGTTCGATCCGCAACCGATCGGCGCCGCTTCGATCGCGCAGGTCCACAGCGCGCGCAACCATCGCGGCGAACGACTGGCTGTCAAGATCCAGCGGCCAGATATCGATCGCGTGTTTGAGGCCGACATGCGGATCCTCGGGCGGCTGGCGAGGGCGGTCGATTGGTTCGGCTGGTTTCCCAGCCTGGTGCTGAACGACATGGTCGCCGAGTTCGCTACCTTCACCCGGCGGGAACTGGATTTCGTGCTCGAAGGCCGTACCGCCGAGCGGCTGCGCAGCTACGCAACTACGGCAGAGACCGTGCCGAGAATCTACTGGACGATGACGACGCGCAAGGTGCTAACCATGGAGTTCATCGAGGGCCTCAGCATCGCCGAGGCCGGCCGCAGGCTGCAGCGCGGCGAGGCCGCGACCATCCACACCGCTCTCCCCCATTTTTTCCTCGACGAGGCGCTGCACAATCTCGCTTTCGCCTCGCTGCACCAGTTCTTCGGCACCGGCTTCTTCCACGCGGATCCGCATCCCGGCAACATCCTGCTGCTGGCCGACAGCCGGGTCGCCTTTATCGACTTCGGCATCTTCGGCATGCTGAGCCGCGAGAAACGCGAATGGCTGGCCGGTTACACCGAAAACCTCGCGGTGGGCAATATCGACACCGCCTATCGCTACTACGCTAAGCTCTCGACGCCCACCGGGCGGACCGATCTCGAAGCTTTCAGGCGCGAGACCAAGGCCGTTCTCAGCGAATGGTACCAGTCATCGTTGCGCGCGAATACGGCTTTAAGCGAGCGTCATATCGGCAAGGTGATTGGCGACATCACCGATATCCTGAGGCGGCACAGCGTCCGCGTCGATCTCGATACGCTGTTGTTCTGGCGCGCCGCCATCGCGCTGGATTCCAGCGCGCTGAGCCTGTCGGCGGATTTCGACCTGATGCGCGAGATGCGATACTATTTCCGGCAGCAGCACCCCTCACCGGTCGATCGGCTCATGGCGGTGGCCACGAGCGCCGCTCGAACGGCCGACGTCCGACAAGCAGTGACGAACGTTCCGGACGCGTGTGACAAGGCCGTCAGCATGCTTGTCGCAGGACAAGATGCAGGCGCCGTCGCGATCCAGGAGAGCACGCCGCATCGCCGCACCGTCAACAACTACGCGCGCGCAACCATACTGGCAGCCCTGTCGATCACCACCTGCCCGCTGGCGCTTCAATTCCAGAATGAAACGATGCGTGCGGCGGCATGGGTGGTGCTGATGCTGGTTCCGTTTTCGGCAGTATTGATTGCCAAGCCATGGCAGAGCTAGCCGCTGGGATCGAACGCAGGCGCCCCGCCCGGCTGGCGCGGCAATGGGGAGGTCCGGTCGGCCTCCGGCGATTCCTCGAACGACGAGGGCCGGTGTTCGTCAAGATCGGCCAGTTCCTGGCGCTGCGGCCCGACCTGATCGCGTCGGAGTACTGCGTCGAACTAATGCGGCTGTTCGAGCGCGTACCGCCATTTCCGTGGTCCGAGGTCCGCCGCATCATCCGCGCCGATCTCGGCGCCGAACCGGCCGAACTGTTCGGCTATCTCGACCCCCAACCGCTCGCCGCCGGGTCGCTGGCACAGACTCACTATGCGCGGCTGCGCAGCGGCCGCGAGGTCGTGATCAAGATCCTGCGGCCCGACGTGCACCGACAGGTCGCGCGCGATCTGCGCCATGCGCGCCGCCTCGCCCGATTGCTGGAGCTGAGCGGCGGCAGCTTCATCCTCGATCCGCGCGCCACGATCGAGGAGCTGGCCGGCTGGCTGATGCAGGAACTGGATTTCGTGCGCGAGCTGCGCAATATCCAGCGGCTGCGCCGGTTGGCCTTTGACAGTCCACTTCAGGTGATCCCGAAACCCTATCCGCAGCTCAGCGGCGACCGCGTCCTGACGATGGACTATGTTCGCGGCGTCCATGTGATTGATCTGCTCGCAGCGCCCTCCCGAGATACCAGCGATATCGAACAACACGACGACATCGACCGCGGTCTGCTGGCCCGAGACCTGATCGAGGCGTGCCTGACGCAGATATTCCGCTACCGCTTTTTCCACGCCGATCTGCATCCCGGCAATCTGATCGCAAAACCCGACGGCGGAATCGCCTTCATCGATTTCGGCCTGTGCACCGAACTCGACGACACCGTACGTCAACGTCAGATGCACTATCTGGCGGCGCTGTATCGCGGCGACAACGAACGCGTATTGCGCGCGCTGCTCGACATCCTGGTCGCCACCGAGGCGGCCGATCCGGAGGGGCTGCGCCGCGACTTCCTCGCCGCGGCCCGCGCCAGGATCGATCATGACGGTCGCTCCACGCGCGAGGGCCGCGGCCAGGCCTTCTCGTCCGCCATTGCGAATTACCTCATCGACGTGATCCGCGCGGCGCGGAACAATGGATATCAGATTCCGACCCAGGTACTCGCGATGTACCGCGCTTTGCTGACCGTCGAACTGGTCGCGCATCAGCTCGGAAGCCGCGCCGACCTGCGCTCCGTGGGCCGTCGCTTCATCGAGAAGCTGCAGCGCGACGAAGCGTTTCGCATCATCGATGCCGAGAATCTGGTGCCAACCCTGCTAAGCTACTTCGCGCTGTGGCGTGACTATCCCGGTCAGGCAAGCCAGTTGCTGACCGACCTTGCCGATAACCGCTTTGTCCTGAAGGTCAATGTCGGTGAAAGCCATGAGACGGAACAGGACCGCAACCGCCGCGCCCGCGGCTTGATCAGCGCGATCCTGGCCGTCAGCGTCGCGGTACTGCTGGCGTTTCCGGGATCGCCGGCCGCAGGCGGCGGCTGGATCACCGGCCTGCTGGTGACGCTGCTGCTGTTGCTATACCTCGTGACCTATCTGCACTACCGCCGCCTGAAGTGATGCCGCGCCAGCGTCACTGCAGCGTGAGATTGGGGCCGGGATCGAGCAGAAGCCCGTTCTGCGCCAGCACCCAGGTGGAATGCTGCACCACCGCGCGCAGCAGATAGTCGCCGATCGGACTATCGACGAAGATCAGAACCAGTTCGTCGTTGGCATAGGCCTCCAGCAACAGCCCGCGCAGCATCAGGAAGATCGCTTCGGTGCGCTCGGCTACATTCATGTCGATAAATTCCTCGCCGAGCCGCAACACCTGTTCGACCAGCCCGACATAGGGCGCTGTCACTTGTCCGAGTTGAACCACAATATTGACGAGGCGTTCGACAATGGCCGGCAACTGGTGTGGCGGCAGCGAACGAAGGACGGCGCCTGCCTCCGGCTCGATCTGCTTTAGCGCCGCCCGCAACTGGCGTTCGTATCTGGTCGGCATGAACATCCATTTGCTGAACCACATGACGATACGGGAGAAGACCAGCGCGATGCGCAACAGCCCGTCATAAGCACCGCGCGTGAAGCTCGGCAGCTTGACCTTCTGCACCGGCTGCCAGCAGGCCGGATGGATGTTCAAGATCTCTACGCTCCAGTCGATCAGGATTCCGACAAACGGCGCCAGCAAGGTCTTCTGGATGCTGAGAAACGGCAGCCCGCCGAAATTGTATTTCTCCAGCACCCGCACCACCAGGTCCGTCGCGAAGCGGCGCTTCACCGCGCCGGTGCCGTCGCCGAAACGCTCAGACTGATGCACTGCGGCTAGTACCAATGCACTCAGGCTCGACTTCAGTCCGCTATTCCAATGCGTCACATCCGGTATTGCCCCGAGCAGGGCGAACACGTCGCGGGCATCCCGGGCGATGTCTTCCCGGCGGTCGCGGAATTCCTCGATCAGATCTTCCGCGCGACGCTGCACGCGGTCGGCCACCGCCTGCTGTTCCGGCGAGAGCGGAGCCGTGCGCGGCCCGAACAATCCGCCCAGCAGCCATCCAGAGGCCTCCACCACCGCCTCTTCCGTCGCCCGAACAAGGAAGCCGAGATACGAAATGGTCCCCTCCGCGAGGTACCGGGAGGACTTCGCCCGCCCACATTATACACTTATAACTTGCATACACGTAAAAGTAGAAATACTTTCTGCAGCACGCATTTGCATGCGTCCTGCAAATATCGTTCGTGTACAAACTTTTTCATGACGCGGACTTGGCTTGTGCGCAGTTCCTGTGCTTGGCACGCAAAGGATGCCTCGATGCTGGAGATCGAAGTGGCCCAAGCATCCGGCGACCCGCCAACGCTCGTCCGAAGCCTGGCGTCGTACTTTCGGGAATGGCGGTATCAGGCCAATGCAATCATCGCCTGCGTCCTGTCGATGTATGTGGGATGGATCGCGCTCGCTGGAAGCTTTTCGCTTCCGCGACCGGTGATATCCATCGCGCTCGCTGCCGCGACGACCGTATGCATGGTGCTGGCGATCTTCCTCATCAACGACGCCGCGGACCGCGATATCGACAAGCTCGTGCATCCCGAGCGGCCGATCCCCCGCGGCCTGTCGCAGTGGCAGCACATCTATGGTGCCGGCGTTGGCTTGATCCTCATCGCGCTTGCCTGCGCGACGTTCCTGAGCAGCCGATTCCTCGCCGCAGTCGCGCTGCAGGCGACGCTGGTTATCTTTTATTATAGCTATTTGAAGCGGTTTTTTCCGCTGCCCTGCTCGTCTGAACTGATCGCGCCGCTGATCAGCGCGCTGTTTCCCGTCACCGCCTTCGCCGTCGTCCCGGAATTTCACGGCGGGTTGCTGATCGCGGTCGCCTGCTTCATCTACTCCTCCGACATGGCACAGGATCTGCTGGGCGGCATCCATGACGAGACTGGTGATCGCCGCTACCATGTGCGCACTTTCGCAGTAGCCCTGGGTTCGGACATCACGCGGTGGATTTCGGCGACGGCCTTCATCGTCTCGGTTGGTGCCGGCGTCGCGGTGTTTGTTTTCGGCGCGCTCGGCTGGATCTACCTGGTGACCTTCTCAGCATTCAGTCTTGTGATGCTGAGGCAGTACCTGCGCGTGTTGCTTGCCGACAGAGACACGTTGCCGACAGCCGCCGGCCGCGCCAATCATTTGGGCGGCGCCTATTACTTCGTTGTCTCGGCATCGATCCTGCCGGATTTGCTGCTGCGCCAGTGGCTGGCCTAGCCGTCCGCTGGCCTGCGGGAAACGCAAAAATCCGCCCAGCGCGTTTCTCGACTTGGAAAATCTACAACTTCTGGTAGTATTACCAAGCGCGTCTCGCATCGAGGTGTCCTATGGGGTCCCGAACGAAGTCAGGCACGGTCCGCCAAGGCAGTGCCCCCGCCCCGCTTCCTCGCGACGTGCCGGCGGTGCCGCATCGCGAGACCTTGTTCGGCCCAATCGCCACGAAACTGCAGCGCCGAACCTACATGGTCTGGCTGACGCTGTGCATCCTCGGCGCGATCCCCAACATCCTGGCCGTGACGCTATATCCGGGCTTTTCGGTTGCGAGCCGGGCATTCGGCTGGGGCCTCTGGCTGCCGGGCGCCGGATTTGTGGCTGTCGGCGGCGCGGCGATATGGCTATTCCCTCTGACGCTCGTGATCTTCGTGCTGTCATGCGCGCTCTGGCTGCTGTGCGGCGCGGTGATCCTGCCCCCCATCATATGGATCGCTGCAGCGTCGGTGTCCTATGCCATGGCCGGCGACAGCGTCTCCGAATGGACCTGGCTCATCGTGCCCGGGGTTGCGCTCACGCTCTATGCGCTGCATCGCTATGTCCTGCACTGGAATTATCAGACGGCGGTCGAGCTCGGCCGGAAACGCGCCGCCGCCCTGCCCGCCGCCCTGGCGGAACTCGACGCGGTGCAGAGCCTGGCGCCGGACGCCAATGCCCACGAACTCACCTGCGACGAGATCGCTGGCGCGCGCTACATCTTCGATCGCGCGCTGCAACCGGTCGGACAATTCGAGGGCTTTACGCGAATCGATAATTTCCAACTCGCCGGGTTGCGGTATCAGCTCAACTACATCAGCTACGGTCTTGCCATGCTGCAGCGGAAGTACCTGCCGAATTTCCATGGCTATCTCAACCAGGCACAGCGCTACGCTATCGAATCCCTGACCTCGCCGGAGGTCTGCGGCTACTGGACATGGGAGAACGCGTGGGGAAACCTGTCGCTCAATCCCGATCCGGTCGGCACCAAGGACGACGTCATGCTGGCCGGGCTGTCGCTCAGCGCCCTGACCTGCTACGCGGAAAACACCGGCGACCTGCAATACCAGAAATCGGGCGCGCTGCAATTCAAGCCCTTCAAGCACCGCCGCCGGACCTATGGCCACAACGCGCAGAGTTTCGTGGACTGGATCACGTGGAACTGGGATCACGCAATCTATTATTTGTATGCCTGCGAGCCGCACTGGGTGTTTCCGATCTGCAACTCCTACGCGCTGTGCGGCGTAAAGCCATTCGACCGCACCAACGGTACCTCGATTGCGGCAGCGGTCTATCCGCCATTCATGCGGGGACTCGAAGGCGAATTCATCGCGCCTGGCGGCGGTTTGCAGCCGGAGCTGTCGTCGCTGGTCGGGATCAGCCCGTTCTGGAACGTGACGCAGATGCAGATGGACAACCTGCTGTCGGTAAGCCAGGTCATCAACGCCATCCACCCCGGCTACGCGAAGCTCTGGTATGTACTGGCGCGCCATGAATATCTTGAACTGACGGCGACCGGCCTTGAGCTCAAACAGGGCTCGTGGAGCGACTGCACCGACTTCGGCAACTATCAGCAGAATCCAGGCATGGCGCTCGGCACCATCGCGCTGGCCGCGCGCGAACATGGCGATGACATCATCGCCGAAGCGGCGTTGCGCAAGGCTGCGGAACTGCTGACCCCGGTCACCACGCCAGGCGTGCTCGCCTATCAGGACATTTCCAATACCGCGAATATCAACCTGGCCGTGGCGCGCTGGGCGCGGCGCGATCACTGGCTCGACGTCATCAACTTCGCGCCGCGCCCGGGCGCCATCACCGGGCCGATCCTGTCCGATTGCGCATACCCGGACGTGCTCGTCGCCCGCGCCATCAGCAACGGCACCGACCTGAACCTCGTGCTGTATGACGGCAAGCAGCCCGGACGCTTCCCCATCCGCATCGCACGGCTGTCGCCGGGCCGCAGCTATGCCGTCGAAGGCGCTCAGCCCGCTTCGCTGCTCGCGTCGCCGGACGGCGCCGCCACGCTCCATGTCGAACTGAACGGCCGGACGGTTGTCCGGCTGCGTTTGCAAGACACCGTACACTGACGGGAGACGTCATGGGCTGCTGTATCCTTGGGGCACTGATCATCAGCCGATGCATCTATGCGTGGCGGCGCGTACGAGTTCTATTCCGGCGGATCGGCCCGCTATTCGCGACGCTGGTGGCCGCAGAAGTGGCCCTCCTCGTCGCCGCTGCTGTTCACGAAGCGCCGCGGCACCGCGACCACCTGCTGTCGCTGCTGCCGGCGATGGCTTTCGCCGCAGGCGCCGAGCCAGCCATCTGCACGAACGGAGACGGAAAGCCGCCGCACCCCGTTATACAATAGGCCAGTCTATACACTTTTAAGTTGTATAAATTTACATGTTCTCTTATTAATAGCAGGTGTAACGCCCAGATGGACGGGAGCCAAGCCATGCTGCAGGACGCCACGCCGCCCCAAGCTGAAACGGAGCTGGATCGCCTCGACGAATTGCGCCAGTCGCTGCTACGGCACCCTATCTACGCCGAAGTGAATTCGATCGCGCGGCTCAAACTATTCATGGAAGACCATGTCTTCGCGGTGTGGGATTTCATGTCGCTGCTGAAACGGCTGCAGCGCGACGTCACCTGCCTCGACGTGCCGTGGTTTCCCGCCGCCGATCCGCACGCCGCGCGGCTCATCAATGAAATCGTGATCGGTGAGGAAAGCGACCTCGGCCCGGACGGCACTTCTCCGATCAGCCATCTCGAACTCTATGTCGGCGCGATGCAGGAGATCGGCGCTCGCACCGACAAGTTTCGACAGTTCTGCAAGCTGGCTCAAGATGGCATTCCAATCCCGCACTGCCTGCAACAGGTTGATGCGCCGCCCCACGTCCGGGTCTTCGTCGAACATACGATGGCGCTGGCGTCGCGGGGAACCACCGAACAGGTGCTGGGCGGATTCCTGTATGGCCGCGAAGACGTGATACCGGACATGTTTCAAAGTATCCGCAACGGGTTCTGGGCGAGCCAGGCCGAAATTCCAAAACACTTCGACTATTATGTGCTTCGCCATATCGAACTCGACGGCGACAGCCATGGCCCGCTCGGCAAGGAACTGCTGGCGCGGGTCATCGGCGGTTCGCCCGACAAGGCGCGGCGGGCCTACCAGTCCGCCGCCGACAGCATCGAGCACCGCATCGGCCTGTGGAGTGGCACGTTGCGCGGGATCCGTTCGGCCTGATTTTCATCTGGCCGAGCACCGGGAACCTTACGCGCCTCCAGAAATTGACATGCGAATTTTGACAGGCCATTCGCCTGCCAATCTGTCGCGTTCGCCTGGTGTTGCGGCGATTTATGTTTCTTGCCTTTGGTGCTGTCATTCAAGATTTCAATCCAGATACCACCGAGCAAGCGGATTTGCGCGGCGGGCGTTCGCCGTGGTTCGCCGGCGTAGATCGCGCCAAGCGCCGGCCACTCACCCAGGACATTCGTTGCGACGTACTGATCGTCGGCTGCGGCATCACCGGATCGCTGATGGCGGAAGAACTGACGCGCCAGGGACTCGACGTCGTGATGGTTGATCGCGAACTGCCGGGCCGTGGCAGCACCGCGGGGAGCACCTCGATGTTGCTGTGGGAGATCGACCGCTCGCTGCAGGAATTGACCCACCTCTATGGCTATGAGCGCGCGGCGCGAGCCTATCGCGCCAGCTTCGAAGCCGTGCATGGGCTGATGGCGCTGGTTCCGGCTCAACCTGCCTTGCGAAATGCGCGACAAGGATTCGCTGTATCTCGCCGCCGGCGATTCCGCGAAGGACCTGATCGAGGAACACGCGCTGCGGCAGCGCGCCGGCCTGCCCGGCGCCTTTCTGGATCACCGGATGCTGCTGTCCGAGTATGAGATCAGCCGCGCCGGCGCGCTGCTCTCGCCGGGATCGGCCGACGCCGATCCGATGCAACTGGCGAGCGGTTTGCTGAAAGTCGCCGTGGGGCGCGGTGCGCGACTGTTCGAGGGCGAAGCTACCGCATTCGATTCCGCCGCCCATTCGGTCGGCGTGCAAATGAAAGATGGCTATACCATAGAGGCGCGCCACGTCGTGCTGGCCACCGGCTATGTGATGCCGGAGATCGTCAAGGCGACGGTGCAGAAACCATCTTCGAGCTGGGCGATCGCTACCCGTCCGCAACCGGACAACATCTGGCGCGACGCCGCGCTGATCTGGGAAGACAGCAAGGACTATCTCTACGCCCGTAGCACCAAGGCCGGCCGAATCATCATCGGCGGCGAGGACAGCGACGAGATCATCGAACCCGAAGCGCGCGACGCACTGATAGCCGACAAGGCCGACGCGCTGACGAAGAGACTGGCCGCGCTGTGGCCGCGCGCGAAACTCGATATCGAGTTCCGCTGGGCCGGCACATTCGACACCACCAGCGACGGCCTGCCGCTGATCGGTCCAGTGCCCGACCACTCCGGCGTCTATGCGGCCTATGGCTATGGCGGCAACGGCATCACCTTTAGCTACATGGCAGCACAGCTGATCTGCGGAGCGATTGCCGGACAACATTCGCCGCTGCTGGAAGATTTCGCGCTGGACCGCGACGGGACCTAAGATCGCCAAGCCTCGTGACACCTGCGCGATGACGCCACCGAGACGGCTGCCCCTCCTGAACGGGCCGCCGGGTTAGGCTTGCGGACCACCGTCAAATTTTAGGGCAGACTTGCCGGGCGACCGCGCGAATCGCGCCGACGGAGGCAGCAGACGCATGGTTTTGCGCCAACGGTGTTGATTGACATCGCCCGGCCGATTGTTAGCATACAAGTGAATTTTCGCCCGCTTGACTGGGGTTTTCGCATGAAACCGGCGCCGTTCACCCGCCACGTCCCTAAGACGATCGACGAAGTCGTCAGCGCGCTGGCCGAGTTCGCGCCGCAGGACGGGCGGATCCTGGCGGGCGGTCAGAGCCTGGTGCCGATCATGGCGTTCCGGATGGCGCGGCCGACGCATCTCATCGACATCAACGAGGTCGAGGGCCTCGACCGCATCGCCATCGACGGCGATTACCTCTCGATCGGCGCGCGCGCCCGCCATGGCGCATTCCACAAGCCGGTGATCGATGGTGTGCTCGGAAAATTGCTGGCCTTCGTGGTCAGCCATATCGCGCATTACCCGATCCGGATGCGCGGCACGTTCTGCGGCAGCCTCGCCCATGCCGATCCGTCCTCGGAGTGGTGCCTCGTGGCGGCGACGCTCGGCGCCCAACTGGTAGTGAAGAGCGTACGCGGTGAGCGTATCGTCGCGGTCGAGGATTTTCTCGAAGGCATCATGTCGACCTCGCTGGCGGAAGATGAGTTTCTGGCCGAGGCACGGCTGCCGCTACTGCCCGCGGACACCCAGTTCGGCTTCTACGAATTCAGCCGCCGCGCCGGCGACTTTGCGATGGCCGCAGCCCTGGTCACCTATCGCCTGGTGGATGGCGTGATCGTCGATGCCCATGTCGGCATCGGCGGCGCCGAGGATCGCCCACGACGGATTGCGGAAGCCGAGGCGGTATTGAACGGCCAGGCGCCCTCGCCCGACCTGTTCGTCGCCGCCGGCGAAGCCGCGGCCGATGCCGTCGAGCCGCTGGAAGATATCCTGACCACGGCGGAATATCGCTGCGATCTGGTGCGCGCCGTGACGCGCCGCGCGCTGGAGCGCTCATTGCCATGACTGCCCACACCAAGGGCTCCGGCACGACCTGGGTCGGGCGGTCGCTGCGGCGTGTCGAAGACCCCGCTTTGGTCACCGGCCAGGGCCGCTTCACCGCGGATCTGCCGGCCGTACACTGGGTCCGCTTCGTGCGCAGCAGCGTCGCCGCCGGCACGATCGGAAGCATCACCGCACCCGACGGCGCCGGCATCGTCACCGCGGCCGATCTGAAATCGCTGAAGCCGATCCGGCCCATGCTGAGCAAGTTCAACTACGTCGCCGTGGGTCAGCCGATCCTCGCCGATGGCGTGGTGCGTTTCACCGGCGAAGCCATTGCCGCAGTCTATGCACGGGGCAAGGACGAAGCCGAAGATATCGCCGAACTGATCGAGGTGGAAATTGCCGAGACGTCGCCGCTGATCGATGCCATCGACGCGCTCGCCGACGGCGCGCCGCTGGTGCATGCGGAGGCCACGGGCAATGTGATCGTCGAAGGTCGCATCGTCACGCCGGGTTTCGACGAGGTCTGGAAGACGGCGCACACGATCATCCGCGTCGATGGCCGCTCGCGCCGGCAGAATGCGACGCCGATGGAAGCCCGCGCAGGCCATGCGGCGTTTGACGCCTCCACCGGCCGGGTCACCCTGACCTGCACCACCCAGATGCCGCACCTGACGCGCACTGCCGTGTGCGACATCATCGGCATGCCGGAATCGGATCTGCGCGTGGTGGCACCGGATGTCGGCGGCGGCTTCGGCCAGAAGATGTCGCTGGCGCCGGAATACGTGCTGCTGGTGTGGCTGGCGCGAAAACTGCGCAGCTCGGTGGCGTGGACCGAGGACCGCCGCGAAAACCTGATCGCCAGCTTCCACAGCCGCGACCAGCACGTCGAACTGGAAGGCGCATTCGACAAGGGCGGCAAGCTGCTGGCGCTGCGCGGCGACATCGTCGCCAATGTCGGCGCCTATTCCTGCTTCCCCACCACGTCCGGCGTCGAGCCGCTGATGGCGCTGGCGGAGCTGCCCGGCCCCTACGACGTCCGCGCCTATCACTGCCGGTCGCGCGGCGTGCTGACCCACACCTGTCCGATGGCGCCGTATCGCGGCGTGTCGCGACCGGTCATTACTTTCGTGCTGGAACGGCTGATGGACAAGGCCGCGGCCTTCTTCGCCATCGAGCCCACCGAACTGCGCCGCCGCAACCTGATCGACACGTTTCCCTACACTTCCGCGACCGGTCTCGTGTTCGACGACGGCAGCTACAAGGCGACCATGGAGATGGCGATTGCCGCCATCGACCTGCGCTCGTTTCGCAAGCAACAGCAGACGGCGCGCGAAAACGGCCGCTATCTCGGCATCGGCTTTGCGACCTTCTCCGAGCGCACCGGCTATGGCACCCCGGCCTTCGCGGCACGGGGCATGGCGATCTCGCCGGGCTTCGAGACCGTGCATCTGAGCATCGACCCCTCCGGCTTCGTCGAGGCGCGGATCGGCTCGTCGCCGCATGGCCAGGGCCTGCGCACGTCGCTCGCGCAGATCATCGCCGACGAAATCGGTATCGATCCCGAATTCATCAAGGTGGTGCATGGCGACACCGACCGCTCGCCCTATGGCTGGGGCACCTTTGCCAGCCGCTCGCTGGTGCTGTCCGGCGGCGCCAGCCTGATTGCTGCGCAAAAGATTCGCGCCAAGCTGGTGAAAATGGCGGGCCACATGCTGGAAGCGGCGCCGGAAGACATCACGCTGCAAGCCGGCTCGGCGCATGTGATCGGCACCGACCGCTCGATCACCATCGCCACTCTGGTGCGCGCGGCCTATCATCAGGTGCACATCTTCAATGGCGAAATCGAGCCCGGCATGACCGAGACCGGCACCTACGATCCATCCGGCACCTTCTCCAACGCCTGCCATGTCGCCCTCGTCGAGGTCGATATCGACACCGGGCGCGTCGAAATGAAAAAATTTCTAGTCGCCGAGGATGCCGGGCTGATCATCAATCCGATGATCGCCGATGGCCAGGTGCATGGCGGCGTGGCGCAGGGCATCGGCAACGCGCTGCTCGAGGAAATCATCTATGACGAGACCGGCAATATCCTGAGCAGCACCCTGGCGGATTTCCTGCCGCCTACATCTAGGGAAATTCCCGAGATCGAACTGCACCACATCGAGACCCTGACCGGCAATTCCATCACCAAGGCCAAGGGCCTTGGCGAAGGCGGCGCCATCGGCGCGCCGGCGGCGGTGATCTCGGCGATCAACGACGCGCTCTCCCCATTCGGGGTTTCCATCGACGAGATGCCCGCGACGCCGCAACGGATTCGGGCGGCCCTGCGCAGCAGCGGAAAGTTGCCAAGTCACGGAAGATTTGCATGACCGACAAGACCAACATCACGCTGAACATCAACGGCCGCAACCACGCCATCTCCGTGGAATCGCGGCGCACGCTGGCGGATGCGATCCGCGAAGAATGCGGCCAGACCGGTACCCATATCGGCTGTGAGCACGGCGTCTGCGGCGCCTGCACGGTGCTGGTCAGCGGCGAACCGGTGCGCTCCTGTCTGATGTTCGCGCAGCAGGCGGCCGGCAAGGAGATCCGCACCGTGGAAGGTTTGGCGCGGGGCGACGAGATGCACCCGATGCAGCGCACCTTCATGGAGAACCACGGCCTGCAATGCGGTTTTTGCACGCCGGGCTTCCTGATGCTCGCGGTCGGCGTGCTGGAGAAGGAGCCGGACATCTCCGACCATGATCTGGTCGACGTGTTGTCGTCCAACCTGTGCCGCTGCACCGGCTATCAGAATATCATCAAGGCGGTGCGGGCCGCCGCCATCGAGATGCGCCAGTCGTGAGCGGCGCCCGGCCAAAACTCGTTGGTCAGTCGATTGCCCGCAAGGAAGACGGACCGCTGCTGCGCGGCCAGGGCCTGTTCGCCGCCGATGTGAATTTTCCGAACCAGTTGCACATGCGCGTGGTGCGCTCGACCTATGCGCACGGCAGGATTCTCTCGGTCGATCTGGCGCCGGCGCTGGCGATCCCCGGCGTCCATGCGGCATGGGCCTTCGCCGATGTCGCCGACATCCCGCCGATCGACTTCCGCCTCACCAAGCTCGAACAGCTCGCCGCCTATCGGCAGACCATCCTGGCCAAGGATCGCGTGCGTTATGTCGGCGATCCCGTCGCCGTGGTGTTCGCCGACGATCCCTATCTGGCCGAAGACGCTGCCGAACATGTGGCCGTCGAGATCGAGGAACTGCCGGTCATTCTTCATGCGGACGGCGAGGTCGGCGAATTCCGCGAGGGGTTGCCCACCGAACCCGCCATCATCCGCAAGGGCTATGGCGATATCGATGCCGCCTTCGCCGCCGCGCATGCCACCGTCAGCCTGTCGTTGTCGATCGGCCGGCACTCCGGCGTGCCACTGGAAACCCGCGGCTCGATCGGTCGCTATGTCGCCAGCACCGACATGCTGGAGATGTACGGCGCCGCGAAAGTGCCGCACTGGAATCGCGACCAGATCGCCAGGATGCTCGGGCGGTCGCCGGCCAGCGTCAACCTGTTCGAGGGCCATGTCGGCGGCGGGTTCGGCGTCCGTGGCGAGTTGTATCCCGAAGACGTGCTGGTGTGCCTCGCGGCGATACGGCTGGGCCGCCCGGTCAAGTGGATTGAGGATCGCCGCGAGAACCTGATCGCCACCAACCATTCGCGGCAGCAGACCCATCACATCCGCGCCGCCATCGATCGCGACGGCCGCATCCTCGCCATCGACGACGAATTTTATCACGACCAGGGCGGCTACATGCGAACGCATGCCGCCACCGTTCCCGATCTCGCCGCCGCGATGCTGCCCGGTCCCTATCGCGTGCCCGCCTATCGTGCCGTCGGCCACATCCGCCTGACCAATAAGACGCCGGGCGGCACCTACCGCGCGCCCGGGCGCTATGAAAGCACCTTTGTCCGCGAGCGGCTGCTCGATGCGATCGCCGCGAAAGTCGGCGTCGATGGCGTCGAGATCCGGCGCCGCAACCTGATCGACAAGAGCGAGATGCCGGTGACCCGCGCGCTGGAAACGCTGGGCACAGACATCGTACTGGATTCCGGCGACTACGCGCGATTGCTCGACAAGGCGCTGGACGGCGTGAGCTGGCCCGAACTGCAGGCGGTGATCGCGCAGCGGCGTAGCGATGGCGAGTTGGTCGGCGCCGGCGTGGCGATGTTCGTCGAGAAGAGCGGGCTCGGTCCGTTCGACGACGTGCACATTACCATCGATATCACCGGGCATGTCGAAGTCGTCACGGGCGCGGCTTCCGTCGGCCAGGGTGTCGAGACTGTGATCGCGCAAATCTGCGCCGATACGCTGGGCGTGAACTATGACGATATCAACGTGATCCACGGCCAGACCAACCGCATCGCAAGGGGCCTCGGCGCCTTCGCCTCGCGCGTCACCGTGATGACCGGAGAAGCAACACGGCTCGCGGCCGTCAAACTGCGCGACAGGGTGCTGGCGGTTGCCTCGGAGCTGCTGCAGTCCCCTGCCGCGGATCTTGATATCGTCAATGGCCTGATCGTGCGCAGCGGCATCAGTGCCGGCCCATCGATCAAGCTGGCGCAGATTGCCGCGGCGCTGGCACCGGGATCAACGCTGCTGGGCAACGACGAGCCTGGATTATCCGCCGAGGCCTCGTTCGAATCCAAGCATATGGTTTACCCCTACGGCGTCCATATCGCCGTGGTCAGCCTGGCGCGCGACACCGGCGCGATCGATATCGAGCGCTATCTGGTGGCCTACGATATCGGCAAGGCCGTCAATCCCATGCTGGTCGAAGGCCAGATTGTCGGCGGCGTGGCGCAGGGCATCGGCGGCGCGCTGTACGAGGAATTCACCTATGACGATCGCGGCGAGCCGCTGGCGGTGACGTTCGCGGACTACCTGATGCCGACGGCGCGCGAGGTGCCGCACATCGACGTCATCATCTCCGAGGATGCGCCGAGCCCGCTCAACCCGATGGGCCTCAAGGGCGCCGGCGAAGGCGGCACCAACGCCGTCGGCGCGGCCATCGCCGCGGCGATCGACGACGCGCTCGGCCAGCCCGGCGCGATCACGCGGCTGCCGGTGTCACCGCAGATGATCAAGGCGATGTTGAGAAAATAGGTCGCACGATCCTCGGTCGGGATGGGTGTGACCAGGACAATTCATCGCGCCGTCACAGCGCCAGGCGACTCCAGAGCGCCCAGCCGGCCCCCGCGCCATCCCCGCCTCGACTAGCCCTTGGTCAGCATCGTGCTGTAGGATTCCAACATGGAAATAGCATGGCTTGAGGATTTTCTCGCGGTTCTGGATGAAGGAGGGTTTTCCCGGGCGGCGGAACGGCGCGCCGTCAGCCAGCCCGCCCTCAGCCGACGAATCCGCTCGCTGGAGCAATGGGTTGGCGCCGCCTTGTTCGATCGCAACACGCATTCCGTTCGGCTGACCGCCGCCGGCGAACGCTTCCGTCTGGTGGCCGAGGAAACCCTGCGCCGTCTACAGATCGGGCGCGAGGAAGCGTTTGGCGCGGCTCAAGCGGCTTCCAGCGCACTTCGCTTTGCCGCCACCCACGTCCTGTCCCTGACGTTCTTTCCGCGCTGGCTGCGCGCACTGGAAGCCGCCGCGCCGATCCTGTCGACGGTCCAGCTCACCGCCGACAATATGGTAGCCTGCGAAAAGCTGATGGTGGAAGGCCGCGCCCAGTTCCTGCTGTGCCATCACCATAGCGAGGCGGCATCGCGGCTGACCAATGACGCTTTCCGCTCGATCCATCTCGGCGACGACATCCTGTTGCCGGTGATGTCGCCCACGCTGCAACCGCGCGAACTGGGCGCGGCGCCGTTTCTCGCCTACACGTCGGAGTCCGGCATGGGCCGCATTCTGGCTGCGGCCTGGGCGGCCACCGGCACGAGGGCGCCGGCGGAGCCGGTGTTCGCATCGCACCTGGCCAGCGTGCTCGCGACCATGGCGCGGGATGGACGCGGCGTCGCATGGTCGCCGCTCAGCCTCGTGGCCGACGATCTCGCAGCCGGGACGCTGGTCCGCGCCGGCGGCACGAGCGATGAAGTGCCGATGGAAATTCGGCTGTTTCGCCCGAAAGCCCGGCAAAGCCCCGGTGCCGAGGCACTATGGAATCATGCTGCCGGGCTCTCGCTGCCTCAGGCAAAGAATGCAGTCAGCTCCGCGATCGTTTCCTCCGGTCGCTCTTCCTGAAGCGTATGACCGCAATCGAACGCGCGGCCGGAAACGTGCAACGCCTTTTCCCGCCAGGTCTCCAGCACATCGTAGAGCGCGCCGACGGTGCCCTTGCCGCCCCAGATCGCGAGCAAGGGAGCCGTGACCCGCCTGTCGGCGTCGGCGGCATCGTGCACGAGATCGATGGTCGCGGCCGCACGATAATCCTCGCAGATCGCGTGGCGAGTCGCGGGATCGTTGTAGCAACGCAGATATTCCGCGAAGGCGGCGGGTTCGGTGGCGCCGGGTGTCTTGACCTGCCCGTCAATATGCGTGCGCAGGAAGAATTCCGGATCGGCGCCGATCATCCGCTCCGGCAACGGCGCCGGCTGGATCAGGAAGAACCACCAGAAATAACGCGTGGCAAACGCCTTGTCGGTTCGCGCATACATGGTTGAGGTGGGTGCGATATCGATCAGCGCGACCCGCGACACGGCCTCGGGATAATCGAGCGCCATGCGATGCGCGACGCGGCCGCCGCGATCGTGGCCCGCGAGGTCGAAGCGTTCATGTCCGAGGGCGCGCATCACCGCGACCTGATCGCGCGCCATGCTGCGCTTCGAATAGGCCGCATGGTCGGCCCCGCTTTCCGGCTTGCTGCTGTCGCCATAGCCGCGCAGGTCGGTCGCGACGATGGTGAAGCGCTGGGCGAGTTGCGCCACCACCTTGCGCCAGGTGACGTGAGTCTGCGGATGCCCGTGCAGCAGCAGCAGCGGCGGCCCCTTGCCACCAATGGCAGCGCGGATCGTGATGCCGTCGGCCAGCGTCACATCGAGCAGGCGGAAGCCCGCCAGGAATGGCGACGGGCCGCGTTCGGCAAACGTCGCATCGGAATCGGGGAGAGTTAAGCCAGCCATGGATTTTCAACCAGATATGAATGCTCGAATGATGTGATGGCGGCGCGATCCTGCAAAGTCGCGCCGACCGCGTCGAGGCCCAGAACCAGAGCCTGTTTGCGCCCCGGCTCGATTTCAAAGGAGACAACCGAGCCGTCAGCGAGCAACACGCGCTGCCCCGGCAGATCGACCGTCAGTTGGCATGTCGCCGGATCGGTCGCAAGCTCGCTGATCCGGCGGGTGCTGGCCTCGTCCAGCGTGATCCCGAGGACGCCGTTGCGGGCGCAATTGTCGAAGAAGATGCCGGCGAAGCTGGTGCCGATCAAGACGCGGATGCCGAGTTGGCCGAGCCCCCAGACAGCATGTTCGCGGCTCGACCCGCAGCCGAAATTCGGACCCACGACCAGAAATTTGGCGTTGCACCACGGATCCCGGTTGAGCACGAAATCCGGCCGCACGGCGCCCGCGTTGTCGAAGCGCTGGTCGTGGAAAACGCCGCGGTCGAGGCCGCTGCGATCGACGCCTTTGAGAAACTGCTTCGGCATGATCACGTCGGTGTCGACGTTGGCGGCCGGCAGCGCCGCCGCGACGCCTGTCACAATGGAAAAGGGCTGCATCACAGGGCTCCCATGTAGCGCCGCGCATCGGTCAACCGGCCGTCGACGGCTGCGGCTGCAACCATCGCTGGGCTCATAAGATGGGTGCGACCCGACGCGCCCTGACGGCCCTCGAAATTGCGATTGGTGCTCGACGCGCAGCGTTCGCCCGGGCTCAGCATGTCGTCGTTCATGGCAAGACACATTGAGCAGCCGGATTGCCGCCATTCAAAGCCGGCTTCGAGGAAGATGCGGTCGAGCCCCTCTGACTCCGCCTGGCGGCGCACGCTGCTCGAACCGGGGACGACCATCGCCTGCACGCCCGCGGCGACGTGTCGACCGCGCACCACCGCGGCGGCATCGCGCAGATCCTCGATGCGGGCGTTGGTGCAGGAGCCGATGAATGCCCGCTGGATCACAATATCCGACAGCGGCGTTCCCGGGCGCAGGTCCATGTACGACAGCGCGCGCTCCATGTCGCGACGCCGTTCGGGATCCGACTCATTCGCGGGGTCGGGAACGGACGCGCCGATCGGGGCCGCCTGGTCGGGGCTGGTGCCCCACGTCACCATCGGCTCGATCATGTCTGCCTGCAGCGTCACTTCCCGGTCGAATACTGCTTCCGGATCGCTTGCCAGCATGCGCCATTGCGCGACAGCCCGGTCCCAGAGGTCGCCCTCGGGCGCGCGCGGGCGGCCAGCGATATAGGCGAACACCTTGTCATCCGGCGCCATGATTGCGCCACGCGCGCCGCATTCGACGGCCATGTTGCAGATCGTCATGCGTCCCTCGACGCCGAGAGCCGAGATGCCCGCCCCCGCGAACTCGATGGCGTAGCCCGTCGCCCCCGATGCGCCGATCGTGCGGATCAGGGCCATGACGATGTCCTTGGCGCGAACGCCCGGCCCGAGATCGCCGTGGACCGTGACGCGCATCGTCTTGAGACGGCCGTAAGTCAGGGTCTGGGTGGCAAGATAATGCTCGATATCGGAGGTCCCGATACCGAAGCCGAGTGCGCCGAAGGCGCCATAGGTGGTGGTGTGGCTGTCGCCGGCAGCGATCACCATACCTGGGAGGACCAAGCCCATCTCTGGCATCACCACGTGTTCGATGCCTTGCATGGGGTGCAGCACGTCGAACAATTCAATACCGAAATCGCGACAGTTTTCCGCAAAATAGGCTGCCTGCCGGGCCGCGCCGTCGTCCGGCATGGCCGCCGTCCGGCGGGCGGCGGTGGGATTGACATGGTCAACCGTGCCGAGCGCGGCACCCGGGCGCCAGACCAGACGGCCGGCCTCGCGAAGCCCGGTGAAGGCCTGCGGGCTTGTATATTCATTGAGCACGGTGCGGTCGACGTAGAGCAGCAGCTGGCGCCCTTCGTCATCGAGCCGCCGAACCGTATGACTATCGACGAGTTTGTCGTAAAGCGTCCTTGCGCGAGCCAAGGTAAAGCCTCCCTGCAACCTGTGCCTAGCCGGATGCGCTGGGGCGCCGCCCGGGTTTCGTTGTCGGAGGTCAAAATAGCGGTCGGCGGGATTGACGGTCATGCAAGCTTTGCATCCATTGATCCGCTTTTTGGCCGTTCCGGATGGGAGGGCTTCCACCTAACGTGTCAGCCAATCCGCAGGGAATGCGAATAGATGGACAGGCCAGCGTCATAACGGCGACGAGGCCTGCAGGGAGGGGTTGTGATCTTCAAGAAACTTTACGTGCAAGTGCTGCTGGCCATCGTCGCTGGCGTGATCGTTGGGCTCGCTTCTCCGGCTTTTGCCGTCGAGTTGAAGGTGTTCAGCGATGTGTTCATTCGCCTGATTCGAATGGTCCTTGCCCCCGTGATCTTCTGTACCGTGGTGCTCGGCATCGCCAAGATGGAGAACATGAAGGAGCTGGGCCGCGTCGGCCTGAAGTCCATCATCTACTTCGAAGTCGCCTCGACGCTTGCCCTGCTCATCGGACTGCTGGTCGTCAACGTCGTCCACCCCGGCGTCGGGATGAACGTTGATCCCGCAACGCTCGACACGAAGGCCATCGCGACCTTCACCGCCGCGGCCAAGAAGCAGGACGGCGTGATCGATTTCTTCGTTCACATGATTCCGGTGAGCGTGACGGAGAGTTTTGCCACGGGCGACATCCTGCAGATCCTGTTTTTCGGCGTGTTTTTCGGCATAGCGCTGTCGCAGGGCGGCCGCGCCGCGACGCCGGTGATCCAGTTCATGGATAGTTTCCTGCATGCCGTGTTCGGCATCGTGCGAATGGTGATGAAGTTTGCGCCGCTGGGCGCACTTGGCGCGATGGCCTTCACGGTCGGACGCTACGGCATCAGCAGCCTGTTTTCGCTCGGCCAGGTATTGCTGTGCGTATATATCACCTGCGCGCTGTTCGTCGTTATAATCTTCGGCGCCGCAGCGCGCGTGAGCGGCTTTCCGCTGTGGCGCTTCCTGAAATACATCAAGGAGGAGATATTCACCGTCGCCGGAACCTGCTCGTCGGAATCGGTACTTCCGCAGCTCATGCAGAAAATGGAAGTCGCCGGCGTGCCTAAATCCGTGGTCGGCCTCGTCATTCCCGGGGGCCTGACGTTCAATGCGGACGGCAGCGCGATCTATTTCACCATCGGCGCCATGTTCATCGCCCAAGCCACCAACACGCCGCTGTCGATCTTCGAGCAGCTCACGATCCTCGGCGTCCTGATGCTGACGTCGAAAGGCTCGGCGGGCGTTGCCGGCGCGGGTTTCGTGACGCTCGCGGCGACGCTGGCGGCGATGGACAAGGTGCCGGTCGCCGGCCTGGTGCTGCTGCTCGGCGTGGACCGCTTCATGGCCGAGGCGCGCTCCGTCACCAACACGATCGGTAATGCGGTCGGTGCCCTTGTCGTCGCCGCCTGGGAGGGCTGCCTCGACCGCGACAAGCTCGAAAGCGCCCTGCGGGGTGAGAGCGAACTCAGCAGCGTGGAAGCCGGAGGCGCTCCGGTCCCCGCGATCAATGAGATAGCGTTGGCCCCGGTCCATGCACCGCTTGCGTCAAAAGCATAGAGCAAGGTAGACGACCGGCCGTCGCGCAGGCACGGCGCACGACGATCGCCCTTGCGTTCCGCAATACGGGACGATGATCGCCTCAGGTAATCTTCTTCAGCAACCTTGTCAGCGTGCGCTGCTCTTCCGCCGTCAGCGGCCGCAACGTCTTGGTGCTGATCTCCGACGCGACGCGGATAGCGGCGTCCATGACCTTCGTTCCCTTGTCGGTCAGCGACACCGCGCGGCGGCGGCGGTCGGTAGGGTCGGCGCCGGTGGTGATGAAACCGCGCAGGCCGAGCCGATCGACCACGCCCTTGATGGTGGCGGCGTCGAGATAGACCAGCCGTCCCAGATGGTTCTGCGAGGTGGGGCCGACTTCATGCAGCTTGGCCATCACCGCGAACTGGGTCTGGGTGAGGTCCTCGATCATGTTGGCCATGAAGATCGAGGTGTGCCGCTGCATCGCCACCCGCATCAGAAAACCGACCTGGGAATCGACGATGTAATCCGACGGCGGCTCTGCGCCCGAAAGGACCTTCAGCTTACTTGGCTTCAGCATCTAAGCGTCCCCAACTGGCTCACACCAATTATGTACGATCTTCGGTTGCAACAACAGACGAAGTTCACTCCCTCACACCGTCAGATAGGCCCGCTGGATCTCGATATTTTCGGCCAGCGCCGCCATGCCGCCGCTCCACTGGATCTGGCCCTTTTCCAGCACATAGGCCCGGTCCGATACCAGTTCGGCGAAATGCACGTTCTGTTCGGAGAGCAAAATCGAAACGCCGGCCTTCTTCAATTCCAGAATCGTGTTGGCCATCAATTCGACGATCAGCGGCGCCACGCCTTCGGAGGGCTCATCCAGCAGGATCAACAGCGGATTTCCCATCAGGGTGCGCGCCACGGTGAGCATCTGCTGCTCGCCGCCGCTCATCCGCCCGCCGGGCCGGTTCGGCATCTCGCCTAGGTTGGGAAACAATTTAAGCAACTTGTCTTCGGTCCACACCGGCGCCGGCACGCCATCGCTGAACCGGCGCGGCGGCTGGCGGCCGATGTCGAGATTTTCCAGCACGGTGAGGTCGGAAAAGATCCGGCGGTCTTCGGGCGTGAAGCCGAGGCCGAGTCGCGCTATCTCGAATGGCTGCAGTTTCGCGATGTCGGTGCCGTTGAACGCAATGGCGCCGCTGCGCTGGGCCATCAGGCCCATGACCGCCTTCATGGTGGTGGTCTTGCCGGCGCCATTGCGGCCCATCA
>NZ_JAQGJD010000250.1 GCF_028290785.1 Tardiphaga sp.
TGGTCGCCGTCGCCGGCCAGATCGCGAATCGTGACCACGGCATCGGGAATCGCCGATTTGATCATGGTCTCGATATCGTGGGCGTCCATCGGCATGGTCAGGTCTCCAGAATTCGGTCGAATCGCGCCCGGCGAGGTCGCGTCGCATCTGCGACCCTACCGCGGACACCGCATCGCGTCACGACCTTCCCACCGATAATCCGTCGCCGGCCCCTTTTAATGGCGGCTTTCGCCCCACATCTGAAGGGCAGCATCCGAGCACCAAGAGGGTTTTGACCATGAAGCTCCCCGGCCCCGACCATCCGATCACCATCACACCGTCCGGCAAGCACATCCGCGTGCTGGCCGGCGACCTGGTGATCGCCGACACCACCCACGCGCTGGCCCTGAAAGAGGCCAGTTACCCCGAGGTGCTGTACATTCCCCGTACCGATGCCGACCTGAAGCTGGTGGAGAAGACCTCCCGCACCACCCATTGCCCGTACAAGGGCGACGCCAGCTATTACAGCATCGCCGCCGGCGGCAAGGTGCTGGAGAATGCGATCTGGACCTACGAAACGCCGTTCCCGGCGATGGCCGAGATCAAGGACTACCTGGCGTTCTATCCGGACAAGGTGAAGATCGAAACCGTCGCGGGCTGACGCCGTCATTGCCGCACGCGACGGGCGTAGGGTGGGGAAAGGCGCCGTTGCGCCGTGCCCACGCGCCGCGAAAGAACCTGCCGCGAAATAAAGAAGACCGCGAAATGGACGTGGGCACGCATCTCCGCGCTGCGCGCGGCGAAGCTTTGCCCACCCTACGCCATCTCCGCTGATTTGCCGCCTGCAACATCAGGTTCTATGGTGCGCATCTCATCACAGGGCCCCGTCGATCCACATGTCAGACCGCAACGCCGCGCTGGACCGGGCCCGCACTTTCATCACCCTGCTGGTGCTCGCTAACCACGCGGTGGTGGCCTACACCGCGTTCGGGCGGTTCTATCCCAACCACTATCTGTGGTCGTCGGCGCCGGTGGTCGATAGCCAGCGCTGGATCGGCTTCAACATCCTGACGCTGTTCAACGACGCGTTCTTCATGTGCCTGATGTTCCTGCTGTCCGGGCTGTTCGTCGCAGGCTCCCTGCAGCGCAAGGGCGTCGGCCATTTTCTGCGCGACCGCGCGCTGCGGCTCGGCGTGCCGTTCCTGGCGCTGATCTTGGTGCTGATGCCGATCGCCTATTATGCCTCCTACAAGCTCTCCAGCGGCAAGCTCGGCTTCGTCGATTTCTGGATCGGCAATTTCAAGCAGGGCATCTGGTTCGACGGGCCGGGCTGGTTCATCTGGTTTCTGCTGTTTCTCGATCTGCTGGCGATCCCGGTGTATTTCTTCGCGCCGAAACTGATCGAGGCCATCAACCGGCTGTCGCTGCAATCCTATGAGCGCCCCGCGCGCTTCGCCGCCGCGCTGACGGTGGTGTCCATCCTCGCTTATGTGCCGCTGCTGTTTCAGGTCGGCGCCGTCCGCTGGTTCAACTGGGGGCCGCTACAGGTGCAGCTCAGCCGCACCCTGCTGTACGGCGTGTTCTTCTTCGCCGGCATGGGGATCGGCGCGGCCAACATCGACCGCGGCCTGCTGGCCGGCACCGGCGCGCTGGCGCGGCGCTGGTTCGTCTGGGTAATTGCGGCTGCGCTGTCGTTCGGCGCGCTCACCTTCCTGGTAAATTTCCGCCGCATGAAGCTCGCCAACCTCACCGGCGCGCCGCCGTTCTGGTGGCAGTCGAGCTACGGCGTGGCATATGCCGTCGCCTGCGTCATGATCTGCCTCGCCGTGCTGGCGCTGTTCCTGCGGTTCGGCCAGCGCGACAACAGCATCTTCGATCCCGTCCGCGACGACGCCTATGGCATCTATGTGGTGCACTACATCGCGGTGCTGTGGCTGCAATACGCACTGCTCGACGCCACCGCGCTGGGCGCGATCGCGAAGGCGCTGATCGTGTTCGCCGGCACGCTGGCGAGCAGCTGGGGCGTGACGATTTTGTTGCGGAAGATTCCGGGCGCGAAAAGGGTGTTGTAACGCGCGCCGCACGCGCATGACGAACTTCCGAATGGACAGGTGAAGGTGATCCAGCTTCTTTTCAACGTCTCTCCCGACCTGTTCGCGGAGTATCGCGCGCCGATCCTGGAGGCGCTTCGGCGCCGGAACATCGAGGCGCAAACGGCTCTTGCAGGCGACATGCCGCCCGAAGCAGTCGATTACATCATCCATGCGACTGGCGGCCCTGTGGTCGACTTCAGCGTCTTCACCAAGGCGCGTGCGGTGCTGAGCCTGTGGGCCGGCGTCGAAAAGATCGTCGGCAATGCGACGCTGACGCAGCCTTTGTGCCGGATGGTCGAGGACGGGCTGCGGCGCGGCATGGTGGAATGGGTGACCGGCCACGTGCTGCGCGCGCATCTCGGCACGGATCTCTATGTCCGCGAGAAACCGCTGACCTGGGCGCGCCACGTGCCGCCGCTGGCCACCGAGCGGTCGGTCACGGTGCTTGGCCTGGGCGAGCTGGGATCGGCGGCGGCGACGACGCTGGCCCATCTCGGCTTCCGCGTCACCGGATGGGCGCGCCGTGGCCGCGAGATAGCCGGCATGCGCTGCCTCGCGGGAGCGGACCGCCTACCCGAGGCGCTCGCTGCTGCCGAGATACTGGTTTCAATCTTGCCCGAAACGCCGGACACCATCGATCTGTTGAACGCGGAACGGCTGGCGCTATTGCCGCGTGGCGCTTTCATTCTGAATGCCGGACGGGGTTCGCTGGTCGACGATGATGCGCTGGTGGCCGCGCTCGACAGCGGAAACGTCGCGCATGCGACACTAGACGTATTCCGCACCGAACCGCTGCCGGCGGACCATCCTTTCTGGTCGCATTCCGGGGTGACGATCTCGCCGCACGTCGCCGCCGCCACGCGCGTGTCTTCGGCGGCCGATGCGATCGCGGAGAATGTCGCGCGATCGGAAAGCGGGGCGCCGCTGCTGCATGTGGTGGATCGCACGCGGAGCTATTGAGTAAGCAGCCTCTCGTGTCCCGGACGCGATGCGGCATACTTCATGCCGCTGCGCAGAGTCGGGATCCCGGTACTACGCAAGTTCACCGGGACCCCGGCTCTGCGAAGCAATACCTCGTATTGCATCGCGTCCGGGGAACGACCCCTGCATCACAGATCCACCACCACGTCGCCTTGCGGCTGCGCGCAGCAGATCAAAACATTGCCGGCCGCCGGCGGGTCGATCGGATCGGGCCGGTAGGCGACGGTGCCAGCCACCAGTCCGCTTTCGCAGTTGTGGCAGACGCCGGTGCGGCACGACCACCGCACCGGGACGTCGCAGGCTTCGGCCAGTTCGAGCAGGTTCTGGAATGCCGGCCCCCACGGCACGCTCAAGCCACTGCGGGCGAACGACACCAGCGGTCCCGCACCGACAGGCCCGACGGGCGGATGCGGCGCTCGCTGCGGGGCGGCGGCGATGCCCGGCGTGCTCGACGGACCCGCGCCGAACAGTTCTGAATGAATCCGAGCTTTGGCGACGCCCCATGCGGCCAGGCCCGCCGTCAGTTCGCTGATGAACATCGACGGCCCGCAGAGATAGAAGTCGGCGTCGTGCGGCAGGTCCAGTTCGCGTAGCGCCGCCATGTCGAGATGCCCGCTCGCATCGAAATCCACTCCCAGCCGGTCCTGCGGATCGGGCGCGCTGTAGCGGATGTGGCGATGGCCCTGCGCCAGATTCTTGAGCAGAAGGGCCGCCTCCGCGGCGAATGGATGCTCGCGGCCATGACGCGCGCCGTAGAGCCACCAGACGTTTCGCGGCGACGCCTGCACCGCCAACGCGTGGAGCATCGCGAGGACAGGCGTCACCCCCACCCCGGCACTGAGCAGGACGACGGGGCCGTCGCCCGATCCAAGCGTGAAGGCGCCGCGCGGCGCGCTGACCTCCAGCACGTCGCCGCTCTGTAGCTGCTCGTCGATATAGGCGCCCGCCGCGCCATGCGGTTCGCGCTTGACGCTGATGCGGTAGCTGCGGTCGCCGGGTTCGCCCGACAGCGAATAGCTGCGCAGCAGCGCCGGCGTCCCGGGCGCCAGCGCCAGGCGCAGCACCACGAACTGGCCGGGAAGTGCCGTGGCCAGCGGAAGTCGATCCGTGGGCTCCAGCACCAGCGACACCACGCTGTCGCTCTCGCGAACTTTCTTCGACACAAGCAGCGGGCGGAATCCCGCCCAGGCCGGTGGCGGTCCGGACGCCGGCCCGAGCCCGGCATTTCCCGCCAGCAACGCCTGGAACGATTTTCGCCAACCTGCGCTCAGCGCGGGAATCCGCAGCGCGCGCTCGAGCTGGCTGCGCGGGTGGCCGGGCATGTACAGCAGCGCGTTGACCTCGGCGACGGTCATGCGCTCGGGGCCGGCGGCAACCTGAACGATTTCGTCGCCGGCCTCGACCTGGCCTTCCTCGATCACGCGCAGATAGAAGCCGGGTCTGCCGCGCGCGACCAGTAGCGCCGCCATTTGCGGCTCGTTCATGCGGATGCCCAGCCGATAGCAGGTGACGCGCGGCTGCGTCACTTCGAACACCGCGCCGCCGATCCGGTAGCGGTCGCCGATGCCAACCTCGTTGTCCGGAAGGCCCTCGACCGTAAAATTCTCGCCGAACTGGCCATGGCTGAAGTCGTCACGGCCGAGCTCGCTCTGCCAGAAGCGATAGGAGTCCATCTGATAGACATACACGGCGCGATGCTCGCCGCCGTGCCCGGCCAGGTCACCCTGCCCGTCGCCATCGACGTTGAGCCGGCGCACCTGACGCGGACCTTCAACGGGATTTTTCCAGACGGCGGTGTGGACAGTCTTGCCTTGCCACGCGATGTCGCGCGGCAGGCCGACATTGACCGACAGCAGGCGAGCCATACCTCGTCCTCCTTCGCGATTGCCGGCCCAAGCCTAACACCATCGAGATAGCGAGAACATGCGGATATCGCGTCGGATCGTCAGCGCGCAAGCGCGTTGCGCTATCGTACGTTTCCCGGACGCGGTGCAGCGTGCAACGCTGCTCCGCAGAGCCGGGATCCCGGTTGCTTTCTCAAAAAAACCGGGGCCCCGGCTCTGCGAAGCGATACTTCGTATCGCATCGCGTCCGGGGAATGGCGGCTTACGACGCCTTCGCGTTCATGTAGTTCGGCAGCCAGCTTTCATGCGCGTGCAGCAGCGCCTTCACATGCACAGCGCGCTCTCCCGCCACAGCCACTTCGTGCCCGCCCGTGACGCCGATCTGCACGCAGGGCACTTCCACCGTGCGCAGCTTGGTCAGCACGCTCAAGAGCGCGCTTTCCGGCACGGTGACGATGTAGCGCGCCTGGTCTTCGCCGTACCAATACGCATGCGGCACGATGCCGTCCGGCGCAGCGTCGAGCTTGGCGCCGATGCCAGACGCGATCGCCATTTCGGCCAGCGCGATCAGCAAGCCACCATCGGAGACGTCATGCACCGCGGTCGCGGTGCCGGCGTGGATCATGCCGCGCACCACGTCGCCGTTGCGCTTTTCGACCGAAAGATCGACCGGCGGCGGCGCGCCCTCTTCGCGACCGCAGATATCGCGCAGATACACGGATTGGCCGAGCCAGCCTTCGGTCGCGCCGATCAGCAGGATCGCTTCGCCTTCGGCCTTGAACGCCAGCGTGGCGGACTTGGTGAAATCGTCGAGCAGGCCGACGCCGCCGATCGAGGGCGTCGGCAGAATGCCGCGGCCGTTGGTCTCATTGTACAGCGAGACGTTGCCCGACACGATCGGGAAATCCAGCGCGATGCAGGCTTCCGCGATGCCCTTCAGGCAGCCGACCAGCTGGCCCATGATCTCGGGCCGCTCGGGATTGCCGAAGTTGAGATTGTCGGTGATCGCCATCGGCTTACCGCCGACCGCGGTGATGTTGCGCCAGGCTTCCGCCACCGCTTGCTTGCCGCCCTCGACCGGATCGGCCTCGCAATAGCGCGGCGTCACATCGACGGTCATCGCGAGGCCCTTGGGGCCGTCCTCGATGCGCACCAC
>NZ_JAQGJD010000257.1 GCF_028290785.1 Tardiphaga sp.
CCGTCGAACCCGACGGCGCAGGTCGCCAGCCTGGACTTCTACAAGGACCTCGTCGCCTTCGCGAAGAAGCACGAGATCTACATCCTGTCGGACCTGGCCTATGCCGAGGTCTATTTCGACGACAATAACCCGCCGCCCTCGGTGCTGCAGGTGCCCGGCGCGATCGACGTCACCGTCGAGTTCACCTCGATGTCGAAGACGTTTTCCATGGCCGGCTGGCGGATGGGCTTTGCAGTCGGCAACGAGCGCATCATCGCGGCGCTGGCGCGGGTCAAATCGTATCTCGATTACGGCGCCTTCACACCGGTGCAGGTAGCCGCGACAGCCGCGCTGAACGGCCCGGACGACTGCATTCGCGAGATGCGCGAGACCTACAAGAGGCGTCGCGATGTGATGGTCGACACGTTCGGCAAGGCTGGCTGGGACGTCCCGGCGCCGTCGGCCTCGATGTTCGCCTGGGCGCCGCTGCCGCCGAAGTTCGCCGAGTTGGGCTCCATGCAGTTCGCCACCCTGATGGTGGAGAAATCCGGCGTGGTGGTGTCGCCCGGCGTCGCCTTCGGCGAGCACGGCGAGGGCTATGTCCGCATCGCGCTGGTCGAAAACGAGCAACGCATTCGCCAGGCCGCACGCGGCGTCCGCCGCTTCCTTGAAAGCGGCCTCGAAACGTTGCACAACGTGGTTCCTCTCGCCACCCGGCGGTAGGCATGATCCCGAAAAGTGGAATCCGGTTTTCGGGCCAGATCATGCCCGTTAATAAGATCCTTTCCGAATAGGTTCTCAGTTACATGGTCGCACCCCTCCGAGTGGGCATAGCGGGACTCGGCACCGTGGGTGCCGAGGTGGTCCGTCTCATCGAACAACAGGGCAAGGTCCTGACCGCGCGCTGCGGCCGTGGCGTCAAGGTCGTGTCCGTCACCGCGCGCTCGAAAACCAAGAAGCGCGGCGTCGATCTGCGCGGCATCGGCTGGGCGAAGGATCCGATGGCGATCGCCACCGATCCCGAGGTCGATTGCTTCGTCGAACTGATGGGCGGCGTCGGCGATCCCGCGCTGTCCGCCATCGAGGCGGCGCTGTCGTCCGGCAAGTCGGTGGTGACAGCGAACAAGGCGCTGATCGCCAAGCACGGGCTGAAGCTGGCAGCACTGGCGGAGAAGCATGGCGGCGCGCTGAATTACGAAGCTGCGGTGGCCGGCGCCATTCCGGTGGTGAAGACGCTGCGCGAAGGCCTCGCCGGCACTGGCATCGACCGCGTCTACGGCATTCTCAACGGCACCTGCAACTACATCCTGAGCCGGATGGAGCAGGAGGGCCTGTCGTTCGAAGAGTGTCTGAAGGACGCGCAGCGGCTCGGCTATGCGGAGGCCAATCCGTCGTTCGACGTTGATGGCCACGACACCGCGCAAAAGCTCGCGATCCTAGCCAGCCTGGCGTTCGGCACCAAGGTGGCGCAGAGCGCGGTCTATGTGGAGGGCATCACCTCGATCGCCGCCGCCGACCTGCGTGCCGCAGCGGAACTCGGCTACCGCGTCAAGCTGCTCGGCGTTGCCGTGCGCACCGCGACCGGCATCGAGCAGCGCGTGCATCCGACCATGGTGCCGCTGAAGTCGTCGATCGCCCAGGTTATGGGCGTCACCAATGCGGTGACCATCGATGGCGCCGGCATTTCGCCGATCACGCTGGTCGGCCCCGGCGCCGGCGGCGCGGCGACGGCATCGGCCGTGCTGGCCGATATCGCCGACGTCGCCCGCGGCGTGCGCGCGCTGCCGTTCGGCCGTCCGGTCGGCAAACTCACCGTCACCGCCAAGGCGCCGATGGAACGGCACGAGGGCGGTTATTACATCCGCCTGATGGCGCGAGATCTCGCCGGCACCGCCGCGCGCATTGCGACGCGACTGGCGGAACAAAAGATTTCACTGGAGTCGATCGTGCAGCGTCATCCTGACGGCATGATTGACGGCAATGGTGCCGCCAAGAAATCGGCACCCGTGCCGGTGATCCTGATCACCTACGCCACATCCGAGGACGCGATGCGCCGCGCGCTGCAGGCTGTGCAGAGCGACAAGGTGATATCAGGCCGGCCACAGGTGATCCGAATCGAAAAGAACTGACGACCGACCAAGACTTGTCCGGGTCCACTGACCCGCCGTGACGTTGAAGGAGCTAGCCGATGTCGACCCATATTTCCGTGCCGCCGCAGCAACTGCTGGAACGCATCCTGACGCTCGAGATCGTGCGCGTGACCGAGCGTGCGGCGGTGTCCGCTGCGCGTCTGCGCGGGCAGGGCCAGGAGAAGGCCGCCGACCAGGCTGCGGTCGATGCGATGCGCCGCGAGCTCAACAAGATGCCGATCGAGGGCACCATCGTGATCGGCGAGGGCGAGCGCGACGAAGCGCCGATGCTGTTCATCGGCGAGAAGGTCGGCATCAACGCCGGCCCCAAGGTCGATATCGCCGTCGATCCGCTGGAAGGCACCACGTTGTGCGCCAAGGACATGCCGGGCTCGATCGCTACGATGGCGATGGCCGATGGCGGCACGCTGCTGCACGCCCCTGACGTCTACATGCAGAAGATCGCAATCGGCCCGGGCTACGACAAGAACGTGATCGACATCGACGCGACGCCGGACGAGAACATCAAACGCCTCGCCAAGGCCAAGGGTGTGCATCCCTCCGCGATCACGGCGCTGGTGCTGGACCGCCCGCGACACGCCCCGATCATCGCCGCGATCCGCTCGACGGGCGCTGCGGTGCGCCTGATCGACGACGGCGACGTCGCCGGCGTGATCCACTGTGCCAACCCCGAGAAGTCCGGCGTCGATATCTACATCGGTACCGGCGGCGCGCCGGAAGGCGTGCTGGC
>NZ_JAQGJD010000258.1 GCF_028290785.1 Tardiphaga sp.
CGGACCGCCCCAGCCGAAGCGATAGTTGAGGCCGGCCTTGATGGTGTGCTCGTCGTTGTTGTAGCTGGCATTGGTACCAGGGATCGCCGCCGACGAAACCGTGGTGTTGCCGAAGTTGTAGTACTGATACTCCACCTTCGCCGACCAGTTCGGGGTGAACATGTATTCGAGGCCGGCGCCCACGGTGTAGCCGTCCTTGGCGTTGCCCGAGGTGGCGAACGGCTGCGCGACGCCCGCTGCATTTGTTACGCCGATATTGTTGTTGTCCTTCCAGGCATAACCGCCCTTGGCATAGAGCAGCGCCGGACCCCAGGTGTAGCCGAGGCGACCCGTCACCGATCCCAATTGGTCGCTATTGCCGGTGACCAGCGTGCCATTGGGGAACAGCCGGCCGGTGTTGCTGCTGTCCATCCAGCTATACTGGGCTTCGATACCGACCACCCAGTTCGGAGCGAACTGGTAATCGGCGCCGCCCTGCACGCCGCCCATGAAGCGGCCGCTGTCGCCCTGGATGCTGCTGCTGTCGCCGAAAGCACCGCCGACATGGCCGCCGATGTAGAAACCGGTCCAGTTGTAGACAACCGCGGGCGCCGTATAGGCCGGTGCCTTGGTATAGGTGCGCGCCGGCATGTCGGCAGCGAAGGCGGAAGTCGAGAGCGCGGCCACGGCAACGATGGCCGATGCGCTGAGAAGAAGCTTTTTCATTTTGGTTCCCCTGTGTTGCGTAATGACCATCGAAAAACATCGTGGCAGTAATTTGGTTGCGTCCCGTTGGCGCTCTGCAACGCGATGATCGGCAACTGTGACAAAGCCACAACACTTTTGGTGTTGTTCAGTTTGCGGCGGGTTCCGTCACCATTTGGTTCACGGCTCACGGAAACTTGATGGGCGGGTCAACCGCGGGGCAACCGATGGTTACCGGACCATTTTTTCCATCTCGGGGAACGCGACATAGGTCGCGCCCGCGCAGGCTTCCGCGGCATTTTCGACGACGCGATCAAGCCGTGCATCGACATAGGCCACCGCGCGCTCCTGCGGCGCGGTGTAGCGGCCGTCGGAATCCTTTGGCGTGTAGCGCACGCAACTGACATAGCGCAGCCGGCCGCCGACGGTGCGCTGCACCGGTTCCGCCATCATGGCGTCGCGCACGCCGACGGGATTGTTGAGATAGGTGCGCAGAAACGCCAGCAGATCGGTGCGGTAGTTTTTCGGGAACGGCTGATCGGCGACGCCCTGGTCGTCGGTGAAGCTGATGCCGCGCTCGCCGCCACCGCAGGCCGCCAGCCAGATTGGCAACAATACAACCGCCACTCGCTTTGCTGAAATTCGCACTGTGCCGCCCGTGTTGAATTGCCGACGCCCACGCCTTCCCTAGACGGTTCGGCCGGGGAATGGAATTCGCATCTCGGTGGCTCCCGCCGTCCGCAGCACCAACGAGATCGGCCCGCCGCCATCGCGATGCGAGGGAGACGGGCCGGAAATCGATGTCCGCGGTCGCGGTTGGGCAAGGAGACCGCGACCGCGGATCACCCTCAGCCGCGCTTGGAATGCACGACCGTGGAGGTGTGAGCGGTATGCTTGAAGGTCTTGTGCAGGCCGATCCGCTTGTGGAAGCGATGATGCGGACGGACCTGGTGATGGCGATGATGGCGGACCATCTTGGCATGCGCATTGCGCACCGCCGGCTTGACCTGCAGCTTGGCATCGACCGCGGCCACCGGCTTGGTGATCGGCGCCGGGGCGGTTTTCTCGACGCCGGCAGCCATGGCGGGCGCGGCGAGCATGGAAACCACGATCAGCGCCGCAGAGATTTTCTTCAACATGGTCGTCTCCTGTGTGCGATCACGAAGTTGACCGGTCGGGGTGGCCGGGCTTGTCATCATGCAGACGAACCTAGGCGCCGCGCGCTGAACCGTTTCTGAAGCCCAACGACGGACTTCGTTCATGTTGGTGACATCGTGGCCATGTGGCGCGAGGGGCCGGGAATGATCGGCGTTGCCCGGTGTTTTCAATCGACGGCTTTCGTGTCAGATTATTCGAACAGGAAACAGGGAGCGCTTCGCATGACCAGGATCGCGATCAGGCTGACGACGCTGGCAATGTTCTCGATGGCGCTGGTTGCCGCGCCACTCTCCACCGTATGGGCTGCGGGCAGCGATACGCCCTCCTCGCCGCCAGCCTCCGACGGCAAGGCGACCAAGGAGAAAAAGAAGGGCGCGCAGAAGAGTTCGGGCCTGGAAGATCGCGCCTTCCTCAACGGCTACCGCGCCGCTTACGCCACCATCTATGACAGGAACGATTACGCCGCCGCGATCCCGCAGTTGAAGGCGTTGAACGCCGACGACCGCGCCGACGTCGCCAACCTGCTCGGCTATTCCTACCGCAAGCTCGGCGACTACAAGGTGTCGCAGGCATATTACGAGCGCGCGCTGAAGGCCGATCCGGCGCATGTCCGCACCTGGCAGTATTACGGGTTGTGGCAGCTCGAACAGGGCAACCGCGACCAGGCGCAGTATCACCTCAACAAGATCGGCGCGCTGACCGGCAAGGACTCGCCGGAGTACAAGTCTCTGTCGGCCGCGCTGGAAAAGCCGCCGGGGACCGGCCTGGTTTACTGAGCGCGGTTGCGCTGAGATCACGCACGCAACAAGCCGGCGCGGCCACGCTGCGCCGGCTTTGTCGTGTGCGATAGCTCCTGTGCGGTAACCATCCGGCGCCGCCGCGCTCGACACCCTGCCCGCCGCGTTCTTAACTGCCCGCTCGACAATCTCCGCCAACGCCGCTAGACGACGCCCGCGCCACGCCGTGGCGCTTGAAGCCGCCAGAGGTCTGCGATCTGCCGATGAACCCTTCGCACCGCTACGACCGCATCGCCTTCGTCGCCAGCAGCAGCGCGGAAGCGCAGGCCGCGCTGGCGCAGCTTGCTGCGCAGTATGGCAACGCCGACCCTGCCGAGGCCGAGGTCATCGTGGCGCTCGGCGGCGACGGCCTGATGCTGAAGACGCTGCACGACTACATGCGCTCGGACAAGCCGATCTACGGCATGCACCGCGGCACCGTCGGTTTCCTGATGAACGAGTTCCTGGTCGACGGCCTGGTCGAGCGGATCGCGGCCGCGCACGCGACCGTCATCCATCCGCTATCGATGCAGGCCCGCGACGTCGACGGCAAAAGCTACGAGCGTCGCGCCATCAACGAAGTGTCGCTGTTCCGGCAAAGTGCGCAGGCCGCCCATTTGCGCATTCTGGTCGATGGGCAGGAACGGCTCGCTGAGTTGGTCGCGGACGGCGTGCTGGT
>NZ_JAQGJD010000261.1 GCF_028290785.1 Tardiphaga sp.
CAGTCGCGCTACCGGCGTCAGCGCCCCGGTGCGACCGACCTGAATGTCGATACCGTTGAGGATCGTCGTCGCCTGCTCCGCGGCGAACTTGTGCGCGATCGCCCAGCGCGGCGCGCGGCCGGCAAAACCAAGCCGCGCCTGCCAGTCGATGCGATCGACCTTGTAGACCACGCCGTCGATATCGTAGCCCAGCGAAGCGCGCTCATCGCCGATCTTGCGATAGAAGGTCAGCGCGTCCTCGACGCTGGCGCACAGCGTGATCAGCGGATTGACGGTGAAGCCGGCCTTCTTCAGCCAGTCGAGCATGCCCCACTGCGTCGGCTCGTCCAGCGGATAGTCCGACATCTCGCCCCACGCATAGGCAAAGAATTTAAGCGGCCGCGAGGCCGTGACCGAGACATCCTTCTGGCGCAGCGAGCCGGCCGCGGAATTGCGCGGATTGGCGAACGGATCCTCGCCGGCCTCGACCTGCCGCGCGTTGAGCGCGAGAAAGTCGCTCTTCAGCATGTAGACCTCGCCGCGCAACTCGCAGGCGGCGGGGATATTCTTGCCCTTCAGTTTGTTGGGGATGTCATCGATGGTGCGAACATTCGCGGTAACGTCCTCCCCGGTAAAACCGTCGCCGCGGGTGGCGGCGCGGACCAGTTCGCCGTCCTCGTAGCGCAGCGACAGCGACAGGCCGTCGATCTTCGGCTCGGCAACGATCGCGGGGATTTCGTCGAGTTTGAGGAAGCGCTGGATGCGGGTGACGAATTCGGCGACCTCCTCGTCGCTGAACGCATTGCCGAGCGACAGCATCGGCACCGCGTGCTGCACCTTGGCAAAGGCGCGCGAGGGCGCAGCGCCGACGGTCTGCGTCGGCGACGAGCCGGTGACGAGTTCGGGAAATTTTTGCTCGATCGCCTCGACCCGGCGACGCAACGCGTCGTACTCGGCATCGGAGACCGTCGGCGCATCGTCCTGATAGTAGCGCTTGTTATGCGCCTCCATCTCCAGCGACAGCCGCATCAGCTCGACCTTCGCCTTGGGCTTGGTGAGGGTAGCGATATCGGGGGCGGTGGTGGGTTTTGCTGTGCGGGCCATGGCTATGGATACGATGAAGCGTGGCAGGAGAAAAGACGGGGCGCGGATTCGTTCCCCGGATGCTGCGCAACGCGTCGCGCTTGCGACGTGGTGCGCTGCTGATCCGGGGTCCCGGTGCCATGAGAAGAGAGGAAGCGGGATCCCGGATCTGCGGAGCGGCATGAAGAATGCCGCACCGCGTCCGGGAAACGAGAGTTGCGTTGGACGCTAGTTTCTACGCCGCGCCCCGCAGCAAGCGGTCCGCAGCGGCCCTCGCTTCCGCCGTGATCTCCGCACCCGCCAGCATCCGGGCGATTTCCTCGCGGCGCGGATCGGCGGCCAGCGTGTTGACGCGGGTGGCGACGCGCTTGCCCTTGTCGAGCGCGTCCTTGGAGATCAGCAGGTGCTGGTCGGCACGAGCCGCAACCTGCGGGGCGTGGGTGACGGCCATCACCTGGACCTTGCCGGCCAGCCGCGCCAGCCGGGCGCCGATGGCGTCGGCCACCGCTCCGCCGACGCCGGTGTCGATCTCGTCGAACACCAGCGTGGGCGCGGAACCCTTGTCGGACAGCACCACCTTCAGCGCCAGCAGGAAGCGCGACAGTTCGCCGCCGGAGGCGACCTTCATCATCGGCCCGGCGCGGGTGCCGGGATTGGTCTGTACCCAGAATTCGACGCGGTCGATGCCCTGCGGGCCCGGATTGGCCGGATCGGATTCGACCTGGGTCATGAACTTGGCGCGCTCCAGCTTCAACGGCGCCAGTTCGGTACTAACCGCCTTGTTGAGCTTCTCGGCCGACTTGATGCGCGACAGCGACAGTTTTGACGCGGCGGCGCTGTACTTCCTGTCGGCATCCGCAGCGGCGTTCTCCAGGCCCTGCAACTGCCCGGCGCCGGCATCGATGGTGGCGACATCGGCGATGAATTTGGCGGCCAGCGCGGCCAGGCCATCCACCGGCGTCGAGTATTTTCGCGCCGCGGCGCGCAGCGCGAACAGCCGCTCCTCGATTCGCTCCAGCTCGCTGGGGTCGAAATCGGCGGCGATCAGGGCAGCGGTGAGGTGCTGGTCGGCCTCTTCCAGCGCGTTGATGGCGACGTCGATCGCCTTCACGGCGGGCTCGACCAGCGCCGGCGACGAGCCGGCGCGGCGCTCCAGCCGGCGCACCGCGGCGGCCAAGGTCGAGATCGGCGAATGATGGCCACTGACGGCGTCCTGCGCCTCGCGCAAATCGGCGGCGATCTTCTCGCCCTGCATCATGCCGGTGCGACGGTCCGCCAAAGCGGTTTCCTCGCCGTCCTTGGGTTTGAGTTTCTTCAGTTCGTCGGCGGCGTGGCGCAAATAGTCGGCGTCGCGGGCGGCGCGCTCCATGTTGGCGCGGTGCGCGTCCAGCGTGGCATAGGCAGCCTTGCGGTCCTCCCACAGGCTCTCCAGCGCCACGACGTCCTTGTCCAGCCCGGCAAAGGCATCGAGCAGCCGGCGATGGGTGGCGGCGTCCACCAAGGCGCGTTCGTCGTGCTGGCCGTGGATCTCCACCAGCGCGGCGCCGACCGCCTTCAGGGTCTGCACGCTGGCGGCCTGATCGTTGATGAAGGCGCGGGTGCGACCGTCGGCGAGCTGCACGCGGCGCAGAATCATCTCGCCGGTGTCCTCGAAGCCGTTGGCGGCGAGAATCACCAGCGCCGGGTGACCCTTGGCGAGGTCGAACACGGCGGTGACCTGGCCCTGCTCGACGCCGTGGCGCACCAGGTTGGCGTCGCCGCGACCGCCCAGCGCCAAAGCGAAAGCGTCGAGAAGAATGGATTTTCCTGCGCCGGTCTCGCCGGTCAGCACCGCGAGGCCGCGGGCGAACTCGATATCGAGCCGTTCGATCAGGACGATGTCACGGATCGAAAGACGGGCCAGCATTGGAGTCTAGTTCCTAACCGAGGCCAATTCGCTTGAAGGCCCTGGAAATGTAGGAACCCTTGTTCTCGCTCGGCTCGAGACCGCCGGACTTTACAAGATTATAGGCGTCTTTGTACCACTTGCTGTCAGGAAAGTTGTGGCCAAGCACGGCGGCGGCGGTCTGCGCCTCGCCGACGATGCCGATCGCCATGTAGCCCTCGGTGAGGCGCATCAGGGCTTCCTCGACGTGGCGCGTGGTCTGGTACTGCGTGACGACGGTCTTGAAGCGGTTGATCGCGGCGGTGTAGTCGCGCTTGTCCATGTAATAGCGGCCGATCGACATTTCCTTGCCGGCCAGCTGGTCGCGCGCGCCTTCCAGCTTCTTCTTGGCGGAAGTGGCGTATTCCGACGCAGGATATTTGCGGACCACTTCCTCGAGCGCGGCCATCGCCTTCTCGGTACGGCCCTGGTCGCGGGAGATGTCGGGGATCTGGTCGTAATGCGAAGCGGCGATCAGGTACTGGGCGTAGGCGGCATCCGGGCTGCCGGGATGCAGGGTGACGTAGCGCGTCGCCGAACCGATGCAGGTGTCGTAGTCGCCGGCTTCGTAAGCTGCATAGGACGACATCAGCAGCGATTTGCGCGCCCAGTCGGAATACGGATGCTGGCGATCGACTTCCTCGAATTTCTTCGCGGCGGCCTTCGGATCCTTGTTCTGGTTCATGAGGTACAGGCCCTCATTGTAGAGCTTGTCGGCGGGCTCCTCGACGAAGGTGTCGTCCTTGGTGCCGAACTTGTCCCAGAGCGCGCCGGTGCCGCAGCCGCTCAACGGAATCGCCAGCGCGATCAGGCCAAGGGCCATGCGCAGCTGCCGACCAAATCCGTTGATACGCGTGTGGCGAAGTTCGAGCATACGCTGTGCCGACATAGATGAAGACCTGACGCCTGTGATGCGGTGCCCCGCGCGTGATCCGCGCACGATCGCGGACCAACCGGCAACCTGCCCGTGGTTCGATGTGCGACCGCGTGCCTGTTTAGCCTGATAAAGTCCGTTAACCAACCGGATACGCAGGCATTTCGCCGGGATTAAGGCGAAGGTGGCGGCAATACAGCGGGTTATGGTTACTGCGGGTGTCCGGGACGATGGAAGGCGCTCAAGCGCCGCCCAGGATCAGGAAACGTCGGGGCCGAAGGCCGGAGCGATCATGCCGCCGAGCATACCGCTAGCGATCTCGGCGGGCGCGCGGCGACGGGTGGCCGGTTCGGCTTCGACGATCTTCCAGGCGCTGCGATCGGCCATCAAGGCACTCAGCACGGCGTGGTTCAGCTTGTGGCCGCCACGGATCGACTTGTAGGCGGCGAGCAGCGGCAGGCCGGCCAGCGCGAGATCGCCGACCGCATCGAGCGCCTTGTGACGCACGCACTCGTCGGAATAGCGCAGGCCTTCGGTGTTGAGCAAGCGGGTGTCGTCGAACACCACGGAGTTTTCCATCGAGGCGCCGCGGGCGAAACCTTCGCTCCAGAGACGGGCGACGTCATTCATGCAACCGAAGGTCCGGGCGCGCGCGATGTCGCGGCGGAAGCTCTGCGGATTGAGGTCGAGCACGTAGCTCTGGTGACCGATCACCGGGTTGGCGAAATCGATTTCGATCTCTGCGCGGAAGCCGGCGGCATGCGGGCGGAGTTCGCCGAACGAGTCGCCGATGCTGACCTGCACCGGCTTGAGAACCTGGATGAAGCGGCGGCGGGCGGCCTGCTCGACAATGCCGGCCTGATCGATGGCCGCGACGAAGGCGCTCGCGCTACCGTCCATGATCGGCATTTCCGGGCCGTCAATTTCGATGGTGGCGTTATCGACACCCATGCCGCGCAGCGCTGCAAGGACGTGTTCGGCGGTGGATACCAGCGGGCCGTCACGGTCGCCGATCACGGTGGCGAAGGCGGTGGCGATGACGGATTTGGGAGAAGCCTGGATTTCGCGATCCGGGCCTTCGAGGCCGGTGCGGACAAAAATAAAACCTGCATCGACAGGTGCAGGTCCGAGGGTCACACTGGCGGGCAAACCGGAATGGACGCCGACACCGGTGACGGTGGCCTGCGACCAAAGCGTTGTCTGACGGCTAAATTTCATTCGTAACCCACCCAAATGCGACTCACTTAATTCCGACCGGTCCGGTCGTTCTCAAGTCCCCGAGTCGCAGCAACCATACCGACCGCCACAAAGTGCGCCAACTCACGCTTTTTTACCGATTGTTACCCAACCTCTGCCGCAATCGAGCCAAGGGTTCACCCAAGTTGCCACCGTTTCCGCATGTTTCAGTGCGGCGCAGCGCAAGTCCCGTATTTTTATTCCTTTAATATCAAACACTTAAAGATATCGATACGTGCGCAGCGCAGCATAGATAAAGGCCCCGGGTGCGTAACCGGGGCCTTTATCGTCGTCATGATTGTAACAAACCTCAGTTGGTCTGACGGCGCAGGAACGCCGGGATATCCAGATGGTCGTCGCCCTGTGGCGCGGGGGCCACAGGTGCCGGACGGCCGTGGTTGTCCAGGCCCTGAGGCGCTGGACGGCGAGCGTATTCGGACACCGGCTCGTTGCCCATCTGCTGCGCGACGCTGCGCTGCGGCTTGCGGTCCGGCAGCGGCGGCATCGGCGCCATTGCGGGCGCGGTACGGGCTGGCTCGGCGTCTTCCTCGCGACGGCCGAGGCCGACATTAGCGAGACGCTGCAGCAGCGACATCCGTACCTTCTGCGGTTCATCTTCCGATTCGCCGCGAGCCTGGCGGATCTCGTTCTGTGCCGGCATCGGCAAATCCTCGAACTTCGGCATCCGCGGCGCGCGCATCGGCGCACGCTCCGCAGCCTGCGGGATGAACTGCTCCGGCGGCGCCGGCTCATGGACTTCCGCGCGGGGCGCTTCGCGATCCGGGAACAGCGACGGCTTCTGCGCGATCGGGCGCACCGTCACATCGCCATAGGAGGCCGGCTGGCTGGAGACCTGGGCGACCGGCTGGTTCGCTTCGGGTGCCACGGCTGCCGCAATGGCGGCCAACGCGGCGCGTTCGTGGTTGCTGGCGGCCGGGCGCGGCGCGGCCGGAGCCTGGCCGGGACGCGGCGCGTCGGTCTTCTGCGCGGTGGTGGCGACGGCGCGCTGGTTGTCGGCGCGCAGCCGGGCGGTCAGGTCGGCGAGCCGGCCGTCCGGGGTCGTCGGCGCGGCAACGGCGTTGGTCACGGCAGCCGCGGGGGCCGCGGCATTGCGGGCCAGCAGGGCCTGCTCGATGCCGGTGGCGACCACGGAGACGCGGATCACGCCGTCGAGGGTTTCGTCGAAGGTGGCGCCGACAATGATGTTGGCATCGGCATCGACTTCTTCGCGGATGCGGGTGGCGGCTTCATCGACTTCGAACAGCGTCAGGTCCTTGCCGCCGGTGATCGAGATCAGCAGGCCGCGGGCGCCCTTCATCGAGGAGTCGTCGATCAGCGGGTTGGCGATCGCGGCTTCGGCCGCGGTCAGCGCGCGCTTCTCGCCGGTGGCTTCGCCGGTGCCCATCATCGCCTTGCCCATCTCGCGCATCACGGCGCGAACGTCGGCGAAGTCGAGGTTGATGAGGCCTTCCTTGACCATCAGGTCGGTGATGCAGGCGACGCCCGAATAGAGCACCTGGTCGGCCATCGCGAAGGCGTCGGCGAAGGTGGTCTTCTCGTTGGCGACGCGGAACAGATTCTGATTCGGAATCACGATCAGCGTGTCGACGGCCTTCTGCAGCTCCGTGATGCCGGTTTCGGCGACCCGCATGCGGCGCACGCCCTCGAACTGGAACGGCTTGGTGACGACGCCCACCGTCAGTATGCCCATGTCGCGCGCCATGCGCGCGATGACGGGCGCAGCGCCGGTGCCGGTGCCGCCGCCCATGCCGGCGGTGACGAACACCATATGCGCCCCGGCGAGGTGATCGCGGATTTCCTCGAGCGCTTCTTCCGCGGCGGCGCGACCGACCTCAGGCTGGGAGCCGGCGCCGAGGCCCTCGGTGACCTGCAGGCCCATCTGGATGATTCGATCCGCCTTCGACGCGGTCAGCGCCTGCGCATCCGTATTCGCAACGATGAAATCCACGCCGACGAGGCCGGACTCAATCATGTTGTTGACAGCGTTGCCACCGGCGCCGCCGACGCCCGCCACCATGATGCGGGGCTTCAGTTCCCGCAACTCGGGAGCTTTGAGATTGATCGTCATCGTCTGGCCTCTCGACTGGGAGCGCATTCTCGCGCCCCGCTTATTTCCATGTGCCGGAATCCAGTCTGGCCGCCGCGCCGTCCTGGGTTCCAATGCTGCTTAAACTCAGAAACTTTCGCGGAGCCATCGTCCCATGCGGGACATGTATCCATCGGTACCCGTGGACTGCGTCACTACTCTGCGCCGGGGCTCGAAATGCTCGACGCCGGCGACCTGCGGATAAATCAGCAACCCGACCGCCGCCGAGAAGGCGGGGCTCTTGGCTGATTCGGGCAGCCCCTGAATACCCAAGGGACGGCCCACGCGCACCTGATTTGAGATGATCCTGCGCGCCGCCTCAGGCATGCCGGTCAGTTGCGCCGCGCCGCCGGTCAGGACAAGCCGCCGTCCCGCCTGTGGCGCGAAGCCCGCAGCCTGCAACCGGTCACGGACCAGCTCCAGAATCTCCTCAACTCGTGGCCGAATGATTCGCACAAGATGCGATTTCGGCACATGAATCGGATGCTCGCCGTCTTCCCCGACCTGCGCAACCGAAATCGTCTCGCGCTCGTCAGATGGTGAAGAGATGCAGGATCCGTACAACGTTTTAAGCCGTT
>NZ_JAQGJD010000270.1 GCF_028290785.1 Tardiphaga sp.
AGCTGGTCGCCAACACCCAATTTGCCGTCGATCGCGGCGCGTTCGGCTCGCCGACCTTCTATGTCGGCGACGAGATGTTCTACGGCAAGGAACAGCTGCGCGACATCGAGGAATTGATCACGCGGTAACACGTAGGATGGGTTGAAGCCGTCGCGCGACAGCGCGATCGGCAAAACCCATCAGACGGCCGTGCTCGCGGATGATGGGTTTCGCTTCGCTCAACCCATCCTACAAAAGGCAGGAGCTTCCAGTGCAGAAACGCAACGCCACCGTGGCCGTGATTGGCGCCGGCGACTTCATCGGCGCGGAGATCGCGAAGAAGTTCGCCGCCGAGGGATTTACGGTGTTCGCCGGCCGCCGCAACGGCGACAAGCTGGCGCCGCTGGTGGTCGAGATCGAGGCGGCGGGCGGCAGCATCGTCGCCCGCTCGCTGGACGCGCGAAAGGAAGACGAGGTGATCGCCTTCCTGAACGACGCCGATGCCCACGCGCCGCTGGAGATCTGCATCTTCAACATCGGCGCCAACGTCAATTTCCCGATCCTGGAAACCACCGAACGGGTATTCCGAAAAGTCTGGGAGATGGCGTGCTACTCCGGCTTCCTCGCTGGGCGCGAGGCGGCGCGGCTGATGCTGGCGCGCGGCCAAGGCAACATCTTCTTCACCGGCGCCACCGCAAGCCTGCGCGGCGGCTCCGGCTATGCCGCCTTTGCCTCGGCGAAATTCGGCCTCCGCGCAGTGGCGCAGGCGATGGCGCGGGAACTGGGCCCGAACAACATCCATGTCGCACATCTGATCATCGATTCCGGCGTCGATACCGCATGGGTGCGCGAGCGGCGCGAACAGCTCTGGGGCAAGGAAGCGCTCGACAATCCCGATCTGTTGATGCCGCCCGCATCCGTGGCGGCGTCCTACTGGCAGCTCTACCAGCAGCCACGCAGCGCCTGGACGTTCGAACTGGAGATTCGACCGTTCGGCGAGAAGTGGTAAGCAAGATACTCGCGACTCGCAGCCGTCATTGCGAGGAGCCCTTGCGACGAAGCAATCCAGACCTTTCTTTGCCTGCGGATCTGGATTGCCGCGTCGCTTCGCTCCTCGCAATGACGGCTGCCCTTCCTCAGTTTGAATCTCATCAATCAGGACATTCCCCATGCGAATTCTCGTGGTCGGCGCCGGCGCCATCGGCGGCTATTTCGGCGGAAGGCTGCTGCAGTCGGGCGCGGACGTCACCTTCCTGGTGCGACCGAAGCGCGCCTCCGAACTGGCCAGCGCCGGATTGGTGATCAAGAGCCCGCATGGCGACGTCACCCTGAACAATCCACCGACGGTGCAGGCCGACCAGCTCACCGAAAAATTCGATGCGGTGCTGCTGAGCTGCAAGGCGTTCGATCTCGACGACGCCATCGCCTCCTTCGCGCCGGCGGTCGGACCCGACACCGCGATCGTCCCGATGCTCAACGGCATGCGCCATCTCGACGTGCTGGAGAAAAAGTTCAGCGCCCGCAACGTGCTCGGCGGCCAGTGCCAGATCGCCGCCACGCTCAACGCGCAGCGCGAAGTGGTGCAACTCGCGCCAATGCAGGCGCTGAGTTTCGGCGAACGCGACGGCAAGCCCAGCGACCGGGTGAACAGGCTCGCCGCGATCATGGCGAAGGGCAACTTTGGCGCCGCGGCCAGCGAAACCATTATGCATGACATGTGGGAGAAGTGGGTGTTCCTGGCGACCATCGCCGGCGCCACCAGCGCGATGCGCTCGGCGGTCGGCCCGATCGTGGCGGCGCCCGGCGGCCGCGACTTCATGCTTGGCGTCCGCGACGAGATCAGCGCGATCGCTACCGCCAATGGCTACACGCCGCGCGAAGCGTTTCTGGCGCGTACCGAGACCATGCTGACGGCGACCGACTCGAAACTGACGGCGTCGATGTTCCGCGACATCCAGAACCACGCCCCGATCGAAGCCGACCAGATCATCGGCGACCTGATCGTCCGTGCCGACGCCGCCAAGTCGCCGGTGCCGAGGCTGCGCGTGATCTACACGCATCTCAAGGCCTATGAGGCAAACCGGAGCTAGTGTCCTGTCGTCCCGGCAAGCTCGCGCACCAGCGCGAGCACAAGCCGGGACCCATAGCCGCTGTCGTCATGTTGCGCGGTGTAGCAGCCGGTCTCGTGCGATCGCAGGCTCGGAGTTTATGGGTCCCGGATCAGCGTTCGCTGCGCTCACTTGTCCGGGACGACAACATTATCGCCCCTACAAATGCGCGAGGTAGTGCGCCAGCGCGACGATCTCTTCCTCGCTCAGGGGATAGGCGACGTCGGCCATCGCCGCCATGCCGCCGCCGGCGCGGACGCCGGATTTGTAATCGTGCAGCGCCTTGACCAGATACTCTTCGCGCTGCCCCGCGATGCGCGCCACCGCCTTGGTGCCGGCGTATGAATCGGTATGGCACGAGGCACAACGCCTTCCGACAGCCGCCTGCGCGCCCTTCGCTGACAGATCGGGATTGTCATCAGACTTTTTCGGCGGCGGCGGCAATGAAGCGAAATAGGCGCCGAGATTGCGCACGTCGTCGTTGTTGAGCTGCTCGACGATCGGCTGCATCTGTTCGTTCTTGCGGGTGCCGGCGCGAAAGAACACCAGCTGCCACTGGATGAACGCATCGGGCTGCGCGGCGAGCGAGGGAATGTTCTCGATTTGCGAAATGCCGTTTTCGCCATGGCAAGCGCTGCACAGTTCGGCTTTTTCCTTGCCGGCGGCGAGATCGGCGGCTTCGGAATAACGATGGCTCATCGCAAGCAGGAGTAACGCGGCGAGAAACACTCGGAGTCGCATCATCGGTATTCCAGTTTTCGAACCCATCGTTCGTCATGGCGAGGTCAGGGGAAAGCCAATTGGCTTTCCCCTTAGCGAAGCGACGCGGCAATCCAGAAGGCCGCAAACTCGGCAAGAACTGGATTGCTTCGTCGCAAGGGCTCCTCGCAATGACGGGGAGGGGCCGGCGCACCGGCCCCACCTTCGTCATCTCACTTCGCGTAGCTGATGCGATACACCGCGCCGGCCCAGTCGTCGGCCACCAGCAGCGAACCGTCCTTCGCCAGCACGATATCGGCGGGACGGCCGAGATAGCCCTGGTCACCCTCAATCCAGCCCGACGCAAAAATCTCCTGCTTGGCGTTCTTGCCATCGGAATCGGCGGTGACGCGCTTGATCCGTGCGCCCTGGTACTTATGCCGATTCCAGGAGCCGTGCTCGGCGATGAAGATGTTGTTCTTGTACTCGGCGGGGAACTGGTCGCCGGTGTAGAACTTCATGCCCAAGGGGGCCACATGGGCGCCGAGGTTCAGCACCGGCGGCGTGAACTCTGAACATGCGTGACCCATCGCGAACTTCGGATCCGGCATGTCGCCCTGGTGGCAATACGGGTAACCGAAATGCTCGCCGAGCTTCGACACCATGTTGAGCTTGTCGCTCGGCATGTCGTCGCTGATCCAGTCGCGGGCGTTCTCGGTGAACCAGTATTTGCCGGTGCGCGGATCGACGTCGCCGCCGACGCTGTTGCGCACGCCGAGCGCCACGATCTCCGCATTGCCGGTCTTCGGATCGATGCGGCGGATCTGCGACAGCGAGGTCGGCGGGATGCCGATGTTGAAGGGAGGTCCGAACGGCACGTAGAACCAGCCATCCTTGTCCGGCGCCAGATACTTCCAGCCATGCGCGGCGTAGGACGGCATGTCGTCATACACCACCTTGCCGTCGCCGAGCTTGTCGAGATTGGCTTCGGCATTGTCGTAGCGGATCAGCTTGTCGATATCGATGACGTAGAGCGCGCCATCGCGGAACGCGATGCCGGTCGGCATCTTCAGTCCCTTGACGACGGTCTTGACGTCCTTCTTGCCGCCCTTGTCTGTGATCGCATAGACGTTGCCGAGGCCGAACGAGCCGACGAACAAAGTGCCGTTGTCGCCCCATGCCATCTGTCGCGCGGCGAGCACGCCGGAGGCATAGACCTCGATCTTGAAGCCCGCCGGCAGCTTGATCTTCTTCATCATCGCGGCGAGTTCGGCATCGGACGCGCCGGTCGGCGGCCCGGACGGCGGCGCCAGGCCCTTCTGGGCCTCGGTCTCGTCGCCGAGGAACCAGTCATCCGGCGGATGGGTCCAGAATTCCTTGGTGTCGGATTTGTAGCTCTTGAGTTTTTCCTGTGCGCTGGCCTGCTGGGTTCCCGATAGAGCGAGGATGGCGGCGCACGCAAGAACTGATCGATAGAACATCGATGTCATCGCGTTACTCCCTGTGCAGCTCGTTGCGGCTGCGATGTCTTGTTTGAACGTACGAGACGAATCTTATTGGCCTGCATTCCCGCAGACAGACAATGCTACCACAACTGCGCACACTGAAAAGCGGAGTTGTGCGGCAGGCGATGGCAAATGATTGAAGAAAATTTGGTGAAATTGCGAGACCGCGATCGCTGCGTTTGGTGCAGCGCGGTGACCGGGATGGCATCCCACTCTGGTCACATAGACGTCATTGCAAGCCCTAGCGAAATTGGCGGAGCCAATTTCGTTGGGCGAAGCAATCCAGAAAGCCACAAGCAAAGCACTGGATTGCTTCGTCGCAAGGGCTCCTCGCAATGACGGCTGCGGAGCCGACGTCCAACTAATAACAGGCGCCGCTCAAAGCATCCCCTTGCTGAGATAGCTGTACAGCACCGCGAGCAGCACCAGGCCGATGAAGATCAGCGCCACCGGCAGCTTCTTCTTTTCGGGCTGCGGCGGCTTGTCGGGCTTGATCTTGCGGAAGGGCGTGACGTTGTCGCCATGGTTGTCGGACATTGTTCTTGTTCTCGGAGCGGTCTTGATGAGGGGGGCCGTGCCGGTGCCGCCCATGCGGGAATAGTAGCTCCGGTACACGAGCTGAATGGTGGTTTCGGCGGCGGCCGCTTCGGATGGCTTGCCCCGCGCCAGCAGCGCGCGGTAACCGGCAAAGAACGCCTGCGATTCCTGCGGCAGCGCATCGACGCTGTTCAGCTTCGCCATCATCAGCCAGGTGGCAAAATCGGCGCGCGCCTCGTCATTGGCGCGTTTGGCTATTTCCAGGTTGGAATCCGTTGTTGCCGGCATCGTTCGTCCCGCACCCGATCAGATGAACGATTGTCTGCCCAACGCCTGACGATTTCAAGCGATGCCATCAGGAACCGGAAACGCGGAACCAGAAACGACAAAGCCGCCTTGCGGCGGCCTGTCAACGAAACCCGATGCCCAAATCGGCGCCGGGAGAGAGCCAAGAAATTCTGGAGCGGGCGAAGGGATTCGAACCCTCGACCCCGACCTTGGCAAGGTCGTGCTCTACCACTGAGCTACACCCGCATCCGAGAAGCTGGACAACGCTTGCGCGCCGTCAACGCGCAGACCTATGCCAAATGCCGCCGACGAATGCAACAGCCAGACAACAGCAAGATTCTCGGCCGGACCGCCAGTTAACCGACGTTAACGGCCGAACCGGGCCGGTTTGACCCCAAATCGGCCAATAGACGGCAAAACCGCACCGTTGCAGCCGAATCAGGTCCCCTCGGGCCGATTTGGCCCAATTGAAAATTGCCATGGCCAGCGCCATTTAAACCGCGGGCCATGCTAGAAGCGGCCAATTCTTTCCGACATCAGGCGAGGTTCACGTGACCATACTGGAACAGGGCGGCGCCATGGTGCCGCAGGCAGATTCGGCGCCGCAAGCCACCGCGCTCATCAAAGAGACGACCACGCAGAGCTTCGTGCAGGACGTCATCGAGGAATCCAAGCGCCAGCCGGTGCTGATCGACTTCTGGGCGCCGTGGTGCGGCCCGTGCCGCACGCTGACGCCGATCATCGAAAAGGCCGTCACCGCCGCCAAGGGCCGCGTCAAGCTGGTCAAGATGAACATCGACGAATATCCGGAGATTCCCGGCCAGATGGGAATCCAGTCGATTCCCGCGGTGATCGCCTTCGTCAACGGCCAGCCTGCCGACGGATTCATGGGCGCGGTGCCGGAAAGCCAGGTCACCGCCTTCATCGACAAGCTGACCGCCGGCATGCCCGGTGCCGAACCCACCGCTGCGGAATTGCTGGCGGAGGCCGAGGCGGCTTTTGCCGCGGGCGATCCGGCGACCGCCGCCTCGATCTACGCCGAGGTGATCGCGGCGGATTCCACCAGCATCCCGGCGCTGGCAGGCCTGGCGCGCTGCTACGTCGAGACCGGCGCCATCGAGCAGGCCAAACAGACCCTCGCTTTGGTGCCCGCCGCCAAGCGCGAGGACGCCGCGGTGAAGGCCGTGCAGACCAAGATCGACCTGTTGGAGCAGGCCAGCGCGCTCGGCCCGGTGACCGAGCTGGAACAGAAGGTCGCGGCCGATCCGCTCGACCATCAGGCCCGATTCGACCTCGCCACCGCGCTGAACGCCGCCAACCAGCGCCCGGAGGCGACCAATCACCTGCTGGAAATCGTCAAGCGCGACCGCAAGTGGAACGAGGACGGCGCCCGCAAGCAGCTGGTGCAGTTCTTCGAGGCGTGGGGGCCGACCGACGAGGCCACCATCGACGGCCGCAAGCGGCTCTCGACCATCCTGTTCTCATAGCTCTCGCCTGACGAATCGGAACCGGACATGCCGATCAATGCCGACTATCGCGGGCCCGGCGACCTCACCGAGGTGATTCCGGTGTTTCCGCTACCGGGAGCGCTGCTGCTGCCGCGCGGCCAGATGCCGCTCAACGTATTCGAGGAGCGCTATCTATCGATGGTGGATGATTCGTTCCGCGACGGGCATCGCCTGATCGGGATGATCCAGCCCGACGTGTCGCATTCGGACGACGAGGCCCATCCAGCGCTGTTTCGCGTCGGCTGCGTCGGCCGCATCACCCAGCTCGCGGAATCCGGCGATGGCCGCTACATCCTCGAACTCACCGGCGTCTCCCGCTTCAAGGTGCTGGA
>NZ_JAQGJD010000295.1 GCF_028290785.1 Tardiphaga sp.
CCACCGCGACCGGGCACGCCGGGCTACGAGGAATATCGCAAGCAGCACGAAGAAAAGCAGCTGATGCCGAGCGCCAAGCCCGGCCCCGATCCGGCGACCTCGCCGTCCGCGGAAGTGATGCGGTAGGTTCTCGCCGTCGTCCCCGCGAAAGCGGGGACCCATAGCCTCCGACTTTGTGGTTCAGCGAAGAATTCGCCCGGTACCCCTTCACACCGAACAACGCCAACAGCGTGTATGGGTCCCCGCCTTCGCGGGGACGACTCGTGGAGGATCTCGTGCGCGACCGCGACCTCAGTTCACGAACACCACGGTCTTCTTCCCGTTGAGGATCACGCGATCCTCGAGGTGGTAGCGCATGGCGCGGGCGAGGACGCGGCGTTCGATGTCGCGGCCTTTGCGAACCAGATCCTCGGGCGTGTCGCGGTGGCTGATGCGCTCGACGTCCTGGTCGATGATCGGGCCTTCGTCGAGATCGCTGGTGACGTAGTGCCCGGTGGCGCCGATCAGCTTGACGCCGCGCTCATGGGCCTGGTGATACGGCCGCGCGCCCTTGAAGCCCGGCAGGAACGAGTGGTGGATGTTGATGCAGCGGCCCGACAGCTTCTTGGTCATCTCGTCGGACAGGATCTGCATGTAGCGCGCCAGCACCACCAGATCGGTCTGCGTCGATTGCACCAGTTCCCAGATCGCCAGCTCCTGCTCGCGCTTGGTGTCCTTGGTGATCGGCATGTAATGAAACGGGATGTCGCCGAAATCGAGGTCCTTGTAGGTCTCGCGCGGATGGTTGGAGACGATCGCGGTGGGGATCATTTCCAGCTCGCCGGTGCGCCAGCGATACAGGATATCGACCAGGCAGTGGTCGGACTTCGACACCAGCAGCATCACCCGGCGCCGGGTGTCCTGGTCGCGCATCTGCCAGTCCATCTTGAAGCGCTCGGCGATGGCGCCGAAGCCGGTCTGCAGCGCCGCCAGATCGACGGCGAGATCGGCGGCGGTGAACACCACCCGCATGAAGAAATGCCCGGTCTCGACGTCGGTGAACTGCTGGGCATCAAGGATGTTCTGGCCGTTATGGGCGAGGAACGTCGATACCGCGGAGACGATGCCGGGGCGGTCGGGACAGGACAACGTAAGAACGAACTGGCGATGGGGCATGAGGCTGATTGCTCGCAGGGGAACCGGGTAATGGCGCCCTGCTCTATCACCCGTGGCGGCCTTGCGCCAATCCCGCCTTGCACTGCAAGATGGACGTCATTGCCAGTGAATTAACCGGCAGAACGGGAGCGAACGACATGGCTGACAAGCTCAACGGCTATCGCATCCTGATCCTGGAAACCCGCGAGGAAGCGCAGTTCTCGAAACTGCTCGCGGAACAGGGCGCCGACGTCCTGCAATGCCCGATGTTCACCATCCACGACGCCCCCGATCCGGCTGACGTGGAGGCGTGGATTACGCGCTATATCGATCGTCCGTTCGACGACCTGCTGCTGATGACCGGCGAAGGCCTGCGCCGGATCATGAAGGTGGTGCGGCGGCTGGACGTCGAGCCGGCATTCGTCGCCGCCGTCGCGCAATCGCGAAAATTTGCGCGTGGCCCGAAGCCCGGCCGGGCGCTGCGCGAGATCGGGCTGGAGCCGGACGTCACCACGGAAACGCCGACCTCGGAAGGCGTAGCCGCGATGCTGGGCCGCCTCGACATCAAGGGGCACCGCCTCGGGCTGCAGCTCTATCCGGAGAAGGACCACGGCGTGCTGATAGCAGCCATCGAGGCCTGCGGCGCCACGGTGGATACGGTGTCGCCCTATATCTATGACGCCCAGGCGGCGGAGACCAACATCCTCGCGGCCATCGAGGAGATGGCCGCCGGCCGCGTCGATGCCATCGCGCTGACCAGCTCCGGCCAGGTCCGCCGCCTCGTCGATGCCGCCAGGGCGCACGGCCGCGACGCGCAGTTGCGCGACGCGCTGGCGAAAACGCCGATCGCCTCGGTCGGGCCGGTAGTGTCCGACGAGTTGACGGCCTGCGGCCTGCACACCGACATCTATCCCGCCCACGACGCGTTCTTCATGAAGCCACTGATTGCAGCGATGTCGGTGTCACTGGGGAAGTCGGCGCCAAGGACAAGGGCCACCACCTGAAAAATCACAATTGTGGAGTGCCTTCTTCCTTCTCCCCCGCGCGAAGCTTCGCTTCGCTAAGTGGGAGAAGGTGGCGCGGACGAAGTCCGCGACGGACGAGGGGTTTCTGGGCTCCAGAGCTTGCGGCTACCCCTCACCCGTCCGCGCTTCGCGCGGCCAGCCTCTCCCACAAGGGAGAGGGAAGAAAGAAGCGTTAGCCGTTCATCTAAATGCCATCGCGCCGGGTGACTTGACGCCCGCAGTGATCCCGACATGATGCGCTCCAACCAAAAAATGATCGGGCGGAAATGCCAAACTTGCCGAAGTCAAAATTGCCATTGTCGGAATTGCGCGTCGTGGAAATCGGGTCCGGCGACACGCTGGGTTATTGCGGCAAGCTGTTTTCGGACTTTGGCGCAGAGGTGATCCGCGTCGAACCGTCCGGCGGCGATCCGATGCGGCAGCACGCGCCGCTCGTCGATGCCGGCGACGGCCGCCGCGAGAGCGGGTACTTCGCCTGGCTCAACACCAACAAGCAAAGCGTGACCGCCGATCTGGATCGCGCCGACGATGTCGCGCGCGTCTGCGCGCTGCTGGCAGAGGCCGACCTGCTGCTCGACGCCCGGCCGCCGGCGCACATCGCGAACTCGTTGCTCACCCACGAGTCCCTGCGCCGCGACCAGCCCGGCCTCGCGATCACCGCGATTTCGTGGTTCGGTGAACATGGATTGTACAGCCATTATGAAGCCACCGACTCGGTGTGCCGCTCGCTGTCCGGCAGCGTCAAGCTGGTCGGTCCGCTGGAGGGCCCGCCGGTGCTGCCGCGCGATGGCCAGGTCGCGGTGATGGCCGGCTTGACCGCGTTCATCCCGAGCCTCGCCGGACTGTTCGACCGCGCCGCTGGCGCGCGGCGCTTTGCGGTCAGCGCGCACGAAGCGATGCTGCATATCAGCGAGTTCGATACCGGGCTGGCGCTGGAAGTCGGCTTCACCCGGCCGCGGCTCGCCATCAACCGGTTCGGCCGCGGCTATCCGGTCGGCACCTTTCCGACCCAAGACGGTTGGCTCGGGATTACCGTGGTGACGCCGGCGCAGTGGGCGGCGTTCTGCACGATAATCGGCCTGCCCGAACTGGAGACCGAGCCGGAGTTTTCCGACAGCCTGTTGCGCACCACCAATTCCGCCAGGCTGCTCGGCATCTTCCAGCCGGTATTGATGCAGCACAGCGCGCGGCACTGGTTCGAGCGCGGCATCGAGCTGCGGCTGCCGCTCGCTGTCGTGCCGGACATGGCGACACTGCTGCAGCAGCCGTACTATCGCGAGCGCGGCGCCTTTGCGCCGGTGCAGATCGGAAGCGCCTCGTTCGATGCGCCGGTGCTGCCGCAATACCTGACCCGGTCGCGCCCGCTGCCGAACGGCCGCGCGCCGTTCGCCGGCGAACATGACGATGTCGCGCTGCCCGCGCGCCAACGTATCGCCACGCGCGCGGCGACGCCGGACGATGCGCTACCACTCAAGGGCCTGCGCATCGTCGATCTCACCATGGGCTGGGCCGGACCCTCGGCGACGCGGCAGATGGGCGACCTCGGCGCCGAGATCGTCAAGGTCGAATCCTGCCAGTATCCCGACTGGTTTCGCGGCACCGATCCGCGCGGGGCCTATCATCCCGAGCGCACCTACGAGAAGATCTACTGGTTCCAGCAGATGAACCGCAACAAGCGCGGCATCACCCTCGATCTGACCAACCCCCGGGGCATGGCGCTGCTGAAGCGGTTGCTGGCCGATGCCGATGCGGTGATCGACAACTACGCCGCCGACGTGCTGCCGCGCATGGGGCTTTCGCCTGAGGCCATGCTGCAGATCAATCCGCGGCTGATCGTGGTGACGATGCCGGCATTCGGCATGACCGGGCCGTGGAGCGGCGTGCGCGCCTATGGCTCGACGCTGGAGCAGGCCTGCGGGCTGCCGTCGGTGACCGGCCGCGAGGGCGACGCGCCGACCATGCTGCACGCCGCGCTGGGCGATCCCTTCGGCGGCGTCAGCGCTGCAGCGGCCCTGCTGCTCGGCTTCATGCAGCAGAAGAATACGGGACAAGGCCAGCATATCGATCTCAGCGCCGTGGAAGCGCTGCTGCCGCTGGTGGCGCCATCGGTAATCGAGCAATCCGTCACCGGAAAATCCGGCCCGCGGATCGGCAACCGGCATCCGCGCTTCGTGCCGAACGGCTGCTTCCCGTGCCTCGGCGAAGACCAGTGGATCACCATCGCCGTGCGCTCCGATGCGGAATGGCAGGCGCTGTGCGAAGTGATCCATCGGCCCGACCTTGCCACCGACGCAGGCCTGGCCACGGCGGAGGGCCGCCGCGCCGAGGAGGACCGCATCGAGGTGGCGGTCCGGCACTGGACTCAGACGGTGCGGCCGGACCTGGCGATGGTGACGCTGCAGGCGCATGGCGTGCCGGCCGGCACCGCGCGACTGCCGATGGATCTCGCCGGCGATCCGCATCTGCTCAAGGTCGGGCACTGGCAGCCGGTGACAAGCGCCTTCATGGGGCCGCACCTGCTGCCCTCGGTGGCCTACCGCGAGGGCGACGCCACCCTGCCCTACGCGATCACGCGACTGGCGCCGACGCTCGGCCAGCACAACGACGAAGTGCTGCGCGAACTGCTCGGGCTCGATAGCGCCGAGATCGAGGAATTGCGCGCGGCGGAAATCATCGGCAACGTCGCGGCGAAGAAGAAGGCAAAGAAGGCCGAGGGTAAATAAGCGCGCTGTCATTCCGGGGCGAGAGCGCGTCAGCGCGAGCGAACCCGGAATCCCGGGATGGGACGATGAACATGACGGGATTCCCCGCCACGCCAATTGGAGTGGCTGAGGCCTGCACCTGCCGGCTCCGCCGTCCGTTGCATCCCGGAATGACAGTGTAACTTTTGTCGCGCTTGCGACTTGTGCGGCGTTGGACCACAATCGCGACAAGGCCGGAAGCGGATGGGCAACAGCCCGACGCTTCAGCAACGGTCACGACACAAAAACCCAGGGAGAAAATCCATGCGCAAACTCGCGATGATCGCGGCCGTGGCACTGCCGATGTTCGGCACCGCCGCGTTCGCCCAGGAGACCGTCAAGATCGGTTACATCGATCCGTTGTCCGGCGGCGGCGCCAGCGTCGGCGAAGTCGGCTACAAGACCTTTCAGTTCCTCGCCGATGAGTTGAACGCCAAGGGCGGCATTCTCGGCAAGAAGGTCGAGATCGTCCCGCTCGACAACAAGACCAATCCGCAGGAAAGCCTGATCCAGGCGCAGAAGGCGATCGATGCCGGCGTGCGCTACGTGACGCAGGGCAACGGCTCCTCCGTGGCCGGCGCGCTGTCGGACTTCGTCACCAAGTTCAACGACCGCAATCCCGGCAAGGAAGTGCTGTACTTCAACTACGCCGCGGTCGATCCGGTGCTGACCAACGACAAGTGCAGCTTCTGGCACTTCCGCTGGGACGCCAATTCCGACATCAAGATGGAGGCGCTGACCAACTACATGAAGGGCGTGCCGGCCATCAAGAAAGTGTACCTGATCAACCAGGACTATTCGTTCGGCGAATCGGTGCGCACCACCGCCAAGAAAATGCTGGCTTCGAAGCGGCCGGATATCCAGGTGGTCGGCGACGAGCTACATCCGCTGCTCAAGATCACCGACTTTGCGCCGTACATCGCCAAGATCAAGGCCTCCGGCGCCGACAGCGTCATCACCGGCAACTGGGGCCAGGACTTCGCGCTGCTGCTGAAGGCCGCCGCCGACGCCGGGCTCAAGGTCAACTGGTACACCTACTATGCCGGCGGCACCGGCGGCCCGACTGCCGTCAAGCAGGCCAACCTCAACCATCAGGTATTCCAGGTCGGCGAAGGCATTCCGAACATCGACCACAAGCCGTCGCAGGAGTTCGAGAAGGCGCTGCGGGCGAAGTACGACTTCAGCCTGTTCTATCCGCGCGCCGTCAACGAAATGCGGATGTTCGCCGCCGCCGCCGAAAAGGCCAAGTCTCTCGATCCGGTCAAGGTCGCGGCAGCGCTCGAAGGCATGGAGTGGGACGTGTTCAATGGCGGCAAGGGCGTGATGCGCAAGTCCGACCACCAGTTCTTCCAGCCGATGTACATCTCCTCGCTCGGCGAGCGCAGCGAGAAGGAACCGTTCGACGAGGAAAAGACCGGCTGGGGCTGGAAGATGGTGGCCAAGATCGACACCGCCGCCACCGAACTGCCGACCACCTGCAAGATGGAACGGCCGTAAAGGCCTTGTAGGGCGGGCAAAGCGAAGCGTGCCCGCGTTTGAGAACGCGTGGGCACGGCGCAAATGCGCCTTTGCCCATCCTACACCATTGTCGCGGTCGTCATTGCGAGGAGCCCTTGCGACGAAGCAATCCAGTTCTTCCTTGTGGCTCTGGATTGCTTCGCTTAGCAAAATCGAAGGCGATTTTGCGGGCTCGCAATGACGGTTGATAGTGTCTCGCTCGCACTCAATGACTTGAGAGAATTCCGTGCTTGAACTGATCGTCATCTCCACCCTCAACGGCGTGCTGTTCGGCATGCTGCTGTTCCTGATGGCGAGCGGGCTGACCGTGATTTTCAGCATGCTCGGCGTGCTCAATTTCGCCCATGCCTCGTTCTACATGCTGGGCGCGTTCTTCGGTTTCCAGATCTCGCGCTGGGTCGGGTTCTGGCCGGCGCTGCTGATCGCGCCGCTGCTGGCCGGCGCCATCGGCGCCGGCGTCGAGCGCTACGGGCTGCGCCGGGTGCACAAGAACGGCCACGTCGCCGAATTGTTGTTCACCTTCGGCCTCGCCTTTGCCATCGAGGAAATCGTGCAGATCATCTGGGGCAAGAGCCCGGTGGATTTTCGCGTCCCGCCGCTGCTGGATTTTCCGGCGTTCACGATCTTCTCTACCAACTACCCCGCCTTCAAGATGTTCATGCTGGCGGTATCCATCGTGATCTTCGTCGGCCTCCTCGTCGTGCTGAAGAAGACCCGCATCGGCTTGATCGTGCAGGCTGCACTGACCCATCCACACATGGTCGGCCACCTCGGCCATAATGTCGGGCGCATCTTCATGCTGGTGTTCGGCGTCGGCACCGCACTCGCCGCCGTCGCCGGCGTGATCGCCGGCCCCGCGCTCGTGACGCAGTCCAACATGGCCGGGCTGCTCGGGCCGATCCTGTTCGTCGTCGTGGTGGTCGGCGGATTGGGCTCGCTGCCCGGCGCGTTCGTGGCGTCGCTGCTGATCGGACTGGTGCAGACCTTTGCGGTGTCGATGAACGGCTCGCTGGCCGGCGCCTTCGGGCCGCTCAGTCCCGACTACGCCGCGACCTGGCTGTCCGACATCTGGAACGTGACCATCGCCCAGATCGCGCCGATCATGCCCTATCTGCTGCTGGTGCTGATCCTGATCTTCCGCCCGATGGGTCTCCTGGGAACACGCGACACATGAGCGATCTCGCCTCCTCCGCCGCGCCGCCGCTGCCGGCCGCCGCCGACAAGCTCAAATTCTATGGCCTCTGGCTCGCCGTCATCGTGGCGCTGCTGGTGCTGCCAAAACTGTTCTCGTCGGGCGGCTCGCTGACCACGTTCAGCCTGATCGGCATCTCGATCATCTTCGCGCTGTCGTACAACATCCTGCTCGGCCAGACCGGCATGCTGTCGTTCGGCCATGCGGTGTATTACGGCCTCGGCGGCTTCCTCGCGATCCACGCCATCAACATCGTGGCGAAGAACAAGTTCGCGATTCCGCTGCCGGTGATCCCGCTGATCGGGGGGCTCACCGGGCTCGTGTTCGCAGCTCTCCTCGGCTGGGTCTCGACGCGGCGCTCCGGCACGGCGTTCGCGATGATTTCGCTCGGGCTCGCCGAACTGGTGGCGTCGTCGGCGCTGATCCTGCGCACCTTCTTCGGCGGCGAGGCCGGCGTCTCCGCCAACCGCACCAAGGTGTTCCGGTTGTTCGACTGGAGTTTCGGGCCGCAGATCCAGATCTATTATCTGGTTGCGGCATGGACGCTGCTGGCGGTGCTGGCGATGTACGCGCTGACGCGTACGCCGCTGGGTCGGATGTGCAACGCGGTGCGCGACAATCCCGAACGCGTGCAGTTCGTCGGCTACGACCCGCACGTGATCCGCTATCTCGCCTTCTGCTTCTCCGGCTTCTTCGCCGGGATCGCCGGCGCGCTGGCCGCGATCAATTTCGAGATCGCCAATTCGGCCTACCTCGGCGCGGTGCAGTCCGGCACCGTGTTGTTCGCCACCTATATCGGCGGCATCGGCTTCTTCATCGGCCCGATCGTCGGCGCCATCTTCGTCACCATCCTGTCGCTGGGGCTCTCCGACCTCACCCCGGTGTGGCAGTTGTATTTCGGGCTGATTTTCATCGCGGTCGTGATGTATGCGCCGGGCGGCCTCACAGGCTTGCTGATGATGCACCGGCCGCTGCTCCGCGCCGGGACGCTGACGCGGGTGCTGCCGAGCTATGCGGTCGCCTTCGTGCCGACGCTGGCGATGATCACCGGGCTGATGCTGGCCATTGAGACGATCGTGCATTTCACCGTCAATCCCGGCGACGACTCCCACATCAAGTCGTTCGGCATTCCGTTCGATGCCGCCAGCCCGTACATCTGGGCGATGGCGGCAATGCTGATCTTCGGCGGATTTTATCTCTCGCGAAAGACCTGGACGCGCGTGGCGCAGGCCTGGGACGAGGCGCTGAGCAGCGCCCGCGACAAGGGGGTCGCCGCATGAGCCAATTCTTGAAAGGCACGGCCATCGAGCTTCGCGGGGTCGAAAAGACTTTTGGCATCACCTCGGTGATCCGCAACGTCGATCTCAAGGTGGCGCAGGGCGAGCGCCACGCGCTGATCGGTCCCAACGGCGCCGGCAAGTCGACGCTGTTCAATCTGATCTCCGGCTACATGAAGCCGAGCGTGGGCCAGATCCTGCTGCGCGACGAAACCATCTCCGGCCTGCCGCCGTACCAGATCAACCGCCGCGGGCTGTCGCGCTCGTTCCAGGTCACCAACGTATTCGCCAACATGACGGTGTGGGAAAACATCCGCTGCGCCGTGCTGTGGGCCACCGGGCAGCGCTACGCGTTCTGGAAAAACATCGACAACCTGCCCGAGGTGCGCGAGCGCACCGCGCAGATCCTGGTGGACATCAGCCTTACCGCCCGGCGCGACGTGCCGGCGGGGCTGCTGACCTATGCCGAACAGCGCGCGCTGGAGATCGGCATCACCATTGCGGGGGGCGCCGACGTCATCCTGCTGGATGAGCCGACCGCCGGCATGAGCCACGCCGAGACCGAGCGCGCAGTGGCGCTGATCCGTAGGCTTACCGAGGGCCGCACGCTGTTGATCGTCGAACACGACATGAGCGTGGTGTTCGGCCTCGCCGACCGCATCTCGGTGCTGGTGTACGGCCAGATCATCGCCTCCGGCACGCCGGAGGAGATTCGCGGCAACAAGAAGGTCAAGGAAGCCTATCTCGGCGAGGAGGCCGCGTGATGCTCGAAGTGCGCGATCTCCATGCCTATTACGGCAAGAGCCACATCCTGCAGGGCGTCGATATGCATATCGACGCCGGCGAGGTGGTCAGCCTGCTCGGCCGCAACGGCGTCGGCCGCTCCACCACGGTGAAAGCGATCATGGGCGAGGTGCCGCCGCACGGGACCATCACCTTCAAGGGCAAGGATATCGCCGGCTTGCCGAGCTACAAGATCGCGCATCTGGGCCTCGGCTACGTGCCCGAGCATCGCGACATCTTTCCAGGGCTGACGGTGCGGCAGAACCTGCTGCTCGGGATCAAGGATCCCAAGCATCCCGGCAAATGGAAGCTCGACGACATGCTCGAGATGTTCCCCAACCTCGCCGCGCGCGTCGATACCGCCGCGGGCGTGATGTCCGGCGGCGAGAAGCAAATGCTGACAATCTGCCGCACGCTGATGGGCGACCCGGATCTGGTGATGATCGACGAGCCCACCGAGGGGCTGGCGCCGATCATCGTGCAGCAGGTCGGCGACCTCATCGCCGAGATCGCGCGGCGCGGCGTCGCCATCCTGCTGGTCGAGCAGAAGCTGTCGATCGCCATGCGCATCTCGCACCGGCTCTACGTGATGGGCC
>NZ_JAQGJD010000315.1 GCF_028290785.1 Tardiphaga sp.
TTGGCGCGGAAGCGGATTTTTCATATTGGCAATGCTATGAACACCCCGACGGTCCCATAGCTCAACTGGATAGAGTAACGGATTTCTACTCCGTGGGTTGCAGGTTCGAATCCTGCTGGGATCGCCAGCCTCGGTCGGTGCCGGTCGCCCTGTGGCGCAACATCGCACCGATTTGAATCAAAACCACAACCCGCGCTTAACCATTTTCGCCGAACGTCATTCCGAAGCGGCAGTTCGCGGCGGGAGTTTGTGATGCGTAGGGTTTCGGTTCTGGCGGCGGGCGGCGGCCTCGTTCTGGCGGTGGCAGCGATCGGGTTTGGGGCGAGTCACTGGCTTTCGGGGGCCTCGAAGGTCGCTGCGACCAGCAAGAGCGATGCGGAACTCACCACCGGCGCCATTGCGGGGCGCTGGCCCGGCAACGAACCGGACAAGACCAGCGCACCGGCGCCGACCGTGCAGCCCGCCCCTAGCCGTGCCAGCGAGCCGGTTCGCGCCGCGGCACCGGCCTGCGCCAATCCCAACGCACTCGGCGTCTCGCGCACCGTCGAGATCGACACCGCCGGCGGCCCCGGCCTCGGCCTGTCGCAGTACCGCGACTATGACTTTCTGGAGCCCGGCGAAGTCGTGCTCACCTTCGATGACGGCCCGTGGCCGGTGAACACCCCGGCGGTGCTGGCCGCGCTCGACGCGCAGTGCCTGAAGGCCGTGTTCTTCCCGGTCGGCAAGCACGCCTCCTGGCATCCCGCGATTCTCAAGCAGGTGCTCGCGGCCGGCCACACCGTTGGCTCGCACACCTGGTCGCACGTCAACCTGGCGATCAAGCCGCTGCAGGAAGCCAAGGACGAGATCGAAAAGGGCTTTAGCGCCGTGACGCTGGCCGCCGGCCAGCCGATCGCGCCGTTCTTCCGTTTCCCGCAGCTGCGCCAGACCGCGGACCTGAAAGCCTATCTCGGCCAGCGCAACATCGCGGCCTTCTCGATCGACGTGGACTCGGAAGATTTCCGCATCCACAAGCCCGAGGCGCTCGTCACCTCGGTGATGACCAAGCTGAAGAAGACCGGCAAGGGCATCCTCTTGATGCACGACTTCCAGAAGTCCACCGCGCAGGCGCTGCCGGAAATTCTGCGGCAGTTGAAGGACGGCGGCTACAAGGTGGTCGCGATCCGCGCCAAGGACACCGCGGTCACGCTGCCGGACTACGATGCTCTGGTCGCTGCCGCCGTGGCGCCGGTCAAGACCAGCAATGCCAAGCCGATTGCCGGCGTGATACGTACGGTGAGCGGCAACTAGGCGCCGCGCGCACCGGGAACGTGATGCCATCTTCCGAGATCCCCGACGCTCCATCGGCTGCGGCTACCAAGCCGCCGCGCTGCGCCATGTGCCGGGGCCGGATGGAGGTGGCGCGCCGCGAGGCGGCGCCGAACGGCGCCGAGAAGCTGACGTTCAAGTGCCCGAAGTGCGAGTTCGTCAAGACCAAGATCGTCGGCGATCCCCTGCACGACAGCCGCCACCGTCCGCCGCGTAAAAAGAAGTGAGCTGGCGCCGCTGAAATACCCGCCGAATCATCAGCCCCGGCGATCGTAACCACACCTGAAGCGCGCGATTGCGGGCGTGGCGGCGACAGGCTAAACCCCGCGCCGAAGCGCTCGACCAGCCCGGTTCAGCGGATTCCCCCCGAGATCGCGACCATGGCCGACGCTTCGCAATATACCATTCTGACGTTCCAGCGCCGGCCCGGCCTGTGGCGGGCCTCGATCAGTCCGAAGGTCACGAGCGGCGCCACCATCAAGGGCCAGACCATGCTGGGCTTCGTCACCGAAGACGATTGCGACAGCGAGGAAGCCGCCGAAACCGCGGCCAAGCGCGCGATCAAGAAGCTCTAGCCGACTCCCGTTACAGACCGGACGGTCGCCACGACAGATCCTCGGACGCCAGATAGATCGCGATCGCCGCCAGGCACAGCGCCAGCCCGATCCAGAACAGCGGCGAATGATGGATGCGGCGCCAGTCGCGGGTTTTCGGCGAGCCGTGGTGCGGGTTGTTCACGCGATCTCCATTTCTACCGGCCAGTACCCGAATCGACGCGACGTTCTGACGCACGGCGCCACCGCTCCTTAGCATGCATGGTGCCGCGATGCGGCATGTGGCGATTCAACACCTCCCCGACGAACTGACCGCGCTGCTGCAGCCGGCGCGGCTGACCGATGTCGTGGACATCGGCGCCAACCCGATCGACGGCGATCCGCCCTACAAGACGATGCTGCAACGCCGGATCTGCCGCGTCACCGGCTTCGATCCGCATCCGCTGGCGCTGGCCCGGCTCAATGCCGCGAAATCGGATCTCGAAACCTACCTGCCCCACGCCGTCGGCGACGGCGACAGCCACACGCTGAACATCTGCCGCGGCCTCGGCTTCGCCAGCCTGCTGCAGCCCGACGCCCGCGCGCTGACGCATTTCCCGAATTTTTCCGAACTCGGCCGCGTGGTCGATCGGGTCCCGTTGCCGACGCGCCGGCTCGACGATATCGCCGAGATTGCCGCCATCGACCTGCTCAAGATCGACATCCAGGGCTCGGAGCTGTCGGTGTTCCGCCATGGCCGCGCTCGGTTGGCCAAGGCCGTGGCGATCCAGACCGAAGTCTCGTTCGTGCCGCTGTATGAAAAGCAGCCGGTGTTTGGCGAGGTCGATCTCGAATTGCGCAGCCTCGGCTTTCTTCCGCACATGTTTGCGGCCATCAACAAGAAGATGATCGCCCCGATGCTCGGACCGGATCCCGCAGCGGCCTTCAACCAGCTCGTCGAGGCCGACGTGGTCTACGTCCGGGATTTCACCCGGCCGGAGGCGATGGACAGCGAGCAGCTCAAGCACCTCGCGCTGATCGCGCATCATTGTTACGGCTCGTTCGACCTGGCGCTGAACTGCGTGCACCACCTGGCAGCCCGCAATGTCGTGCCGCCCGACGCCAGGAACCGCTACCTCACGCTGCTGCAGGCCGGTCGCGCGACGGCGGCCAGCCAGAGGCTTTAAACGGCCGCCGTAACAACGTACTGTAGTAAAGCGCCTGCGGGCGCCGATATTGTCGTGCGATTGCAGCCAACCTCACGGGCCCCCATGTTTTCTCGGCGTCGCCTTCTGTTGACCGCGGGACTGGCCATCGCCTGCCCTGCCGTACTTCGTGCCGAGCCGCGGCGGCTGCGGCTGGCCCACGGCCTGCCGGTCAGCCATCCCGTGCATCCCGCCATGCAGCACTTCGCCGACATCGTCCGCGAACGCACGCAGGGCGAGATCGAGATTGCCCTGTTCGCCGACGGCCAGCTCGGCCAGGAGCCCGACCTGCTGTCGCAGGTGCAGGCCGGCAAGCTGGATTTCCTGAAAGTCAGTGCCAGCCTGCTGGAGCGATTTCAGCCGGCGTATAAGGTCCTCAACCTGCCGTTCACGCTGCGCGACCGGGCGCACTGGCTGAAGGTCACCAGCAACGACGTCGGGCGCGACATTCTGGCGTCGACGACATCGTCGGGTATCGTGGGGCTGACCTATTACGACGCCGGCGCGCGCAGCTTTTACGGCCAGAAACCGATCAACCACCCCGACGATCTCAAGGGCCTAAAGATCCGCATCCAGCCGTCCGAAACAATGATCCGGCTGATGCAGCTATTCGGCGCCCAAGGCGTCGAGCTGGCCTGGAGCAACATTTACGTGGCGTTGAAATCGGGCTTGGTGGACGGCGCGGAAAACAGCGTCGCGGCACTGATCGTCGGCCGCCACGCCGAGGTGGTGACGCACTACTCGTTCGACGAGCACACCATGATCCCCGACGTGCTGCTGGTCGGCGCCGGCTGTTTAGAGGCCATGACGCCGAACCAGCGCGACATCGTCCGCGAGGCCGCGTGGGCCTCCTACCATCACATGAATACGCTGTGGACCTCGTTCGAGGCGCAGTCGCGGCTGGCGATCGAAGCGCGCGGGGTGACGTTCGTCGAGCCTGACAAGGCGCCGTTCATCGCCAAGGCCGCGCCGCTCACCGAGATGTTCGCCGGCGAAGAGTTTTCTCGCAACCTGCTGAAACGGATCGCGCAGTCCTGAGGGCGGAGAATCTCCATGTCCGGCTCTGCGGAGCGGCACAGCGGCGATGCAAGTGCATCGCCTGAAGTGCCGCACCGCGTCCGGGAAATGAGACGCTGTTACTTCACGCCGAGCAGTTCGACGTCGAAGATCAGCGTCGCGTTGGGCGGAATCGCGCCGCCGGCGCCGCGCGCACCGTAGCCGAGGTCCGGCGGGATGATGAGCGTGCGCTTGCCGCCGACCTTCATGGTCGAAACCCCCTCGTCCCATCCCTTAATGACGCGGCCCACGCCGATCGGAAACTCGAACGGCTCGTTGCGATCGACCGACGAGTCGAATTTCTTGCCCTTGACGCCGTTCTCATAGAGCCAGCCGGTGTAGTGCATCACGCAGGTCTGGCCTTTGGCCGGCGTGACGCCGGTACCGGGCTCGCTGTCTTCGATCTTGAGGCCTGAAGCTGTGGTCATGATTTTTCCTGTGGCTTGAGCCATGGCTGGAGAATGAAACGGCGCAGGCGAGAACCATGCGGCACCGACGGCCATCGCGGCCGCGGCGGCTGTTCGCTGAAAGGATCGCATGATGTCTCCGGTTGAATCGCCTCGTCCGGCGAAGCTATGCCCCGCCGGCCAGCCGCAGCGCAAGTCCGGGTGTCGCGATTCGCGAGGATCAGTCGAGTTTGGGGCTGCGCCGGGCGAGCTGGCTCTTGTAGTTTTCCAGCAACTGCGCGGCGAAGTCCTGGGCTTCATCGCGCTTCGCTTCGGACTGCGCCCCCGACATCGAGGGGTGCTGCGAGGCGGGATGTTTCGAGAGAAAGGATCGAATGACGCGATCGACGGCCGTCTGCATGTGAAACTCCCGAGTCCGACTTGAAACCCCGTCTCCTGCCGAAAGTTCCTGATCAGTCGGCTGGGAAGTCGGCAAGGTTCATCGAATGCCGGTTTGTTCCCGGAGAACGAACAGGGGGTGCATTTTACCGCCGTAGCAAAGGTTAAGTAATTGTTCGCAATGCGGCCAACGGCCCGTCGCCTTGCCCGTTTCGGGCAACCTTGGCTGGATTTGCAGATAGTTGATGCGCTGCGACGCCATGGGCTGTAAACCGCAGTTGAGTTTCGGCCGTGCCGGCGTTTGCCTGGCGGCCCGCGGCACGCCCACCCCCAACCAAAGAAAGCGACAAGGCCTCGTTCATGAGCGGATTCAAGGAACCCAGCTTCGCGGATCGCCAAAAGGCGGCCCTGGAAGCCAAAAAGAACATTCTGACCAAGTTCAAGTCGCAGCCGGGTCCCGATGATCCGGCCGTGATGGCCCGCGCCGCCGAGCGCGAGGCCCAGGCCGCCCTGCGCGCCAAGGCCAAAGTGGTCCGCGACGCCGAGAAGGCCGAGAAGAAAATCCGCGAAGCCGAGGAAGCCGCCGAGGAAGCCGCCCGCCTGGTCCGCGAGAAGGAAGAAGCCGCCGCTGCCGAAGTGGCGCTGGAAGCCGAGAAGAAGGCCGCCCGCGACGCCCGCTACGCCGCCCGCAAGAAGCGCAAGTAAAACACCAGATCACAACGACGAACGCAGGCCCGCCTGTCACGGCGAGCCTGCGCATGAATGAGGATGTGGAAGCTTACTTCTTCATCTCGTCCTTCTTCATCATGCCGTCTTTCTTCATGCCATCGTTCTTCTTCATGCCGTCATGGGACATGGCGTCCTTTTTCATGCCGTCATCCTTTTTCATCATGCTGTCCTTCTTCATACCGTCGTCCTTGCCCATCTTGTCCTGAGCGAAGGCAGCCGGCGCCAGCGCCAGGCTGAGCGAGAGGGCTGCGGCAGACACGCCGAGCGCGATCCTGGTGGTGATGGTCATGAGCAATCGTCCTTTGAACCATTTCTGAGAAACGCGACGTCTGTCGCATCTCCCAAGACGGTCGCCGAACCGGGTTTGTTACGGACGCCGGAAAATTTGTCCGCAGCGACCTTTCAGCGCGGGCCGCATTCGCCGCGCGACGTGCCGGAAAGATGTGGTAGTTGACCGCGTCACGACGCATTTCGGTCTGTGCGGTGCAGCATCGAGCTGCCGCGATGTGTGTTGCATAAACTATCAGACTAGAGCAGATCACTGCGAACATGGCTAAGGTGGCGGTTCAACCCCCGCCCCGATATCAAGCAAGAATAACGCTTCAGGGAGATCCCCATGCTGACCCGCCGCCACATTCTCGCCTCGGCGCTCGCCGCCCCCGCCATCCTGCGCCTCGGCACTGGTACCGCGCATGCCGCGACCACGCTGAAAATCTCGCACCAGTTCCCCGGCGGCACCATCGACAAGGGCGATTTTCGCGACCGTCTGGTGCGCACCTTCGCCGCCGAGATCGCCAAGCGCAGCGGCGGCGACCTGGTCGCCGAGGTCTATCCGAACTCGTCGTTGATCAAGACCAACGCGCAGTTCTCCGCGATGCGCAAAGGCGCGCTCGACCTCAGCCTGTATCCGATGCCCTATGCCGGCGGCGAATTGCCGGAGACCAATATCGGCCTGATGCCCGGCCTGGTTTCGACCTACGAGCAGGGCCTGCGCTGGAAGACCCAGCCGATCGGCAAGGCGCTGACAGACTTTTTGGCCGACAAGGGCATCGTGCTGCTGACCTGGGTCTGGCAGGCCGGCGGCGTCGCCAGCCGCACCCGCCCGCTGCTGACGCCGGAAGACGCCAAGGGCCTCAAGGTGCGCGGCGGCTCGCGCGAGATGGACATGGTGCTGCAGACCGCCGGCGCCGCGGTGCTGTCGGTGCCGTCCAACGAAATCTATGCGGCGATGCAGACCGGGGCCTGTGATGCCGGCATCACCTCCTCCACCAGCCTGATCTCGTTCCGGCTGGAGGAAGTCGCCAAACACCTCACCTCGGGTGCAGGCGCCTCGTACTGGTTCATGCTGGAGCCGCTGATGATGTCGAAGGCGATCTTCGACAAGCTGCCGAAGGCACAGCAGGACATCCTGGTCAGCGTCGGCGCCGACATGGAAGCGTTCGGCAAGAAGGGCGCGCAGGAAGACGACGTCGAGGTCACGAAGGTCTACGAGAAGGCCGGCGCCAAGATCAGCGTGCTCGACGGTGCCACCGTCGGCAAATGGCGCGACATCGCCCGCGATACCGCGTGGAAGGATTACAGCGCCAAGACGCCGCTGGCCGCCAACCTGCTGAAGCTCGCCAGCGACGTTGCCGCCTGATGCATGGCGCGCTTCCGGATCAACTCGATCCTCCCATCGCCGCCGCGAGCCACCCGGCCGTGGCGGCGCTCGAGCGCGCGCTGGCGTTCTGCAACAATGTCATCGTGGTGCTCAGTGCGATTGCGCTGATCGCCGCCTGCCTGATCCTTAGCTACAGCGTCCTGACCCGCAGCGTGTTTCACAGCGCCACCTACTGGCAGGACGAGGCCGCGGTGTTCCTGCTGGTCGGCGCCACCTTCATGACCGCCGCCTATGTGCAGAGCCAGCGCGGCCATATCGGCATCGAGGCCTTTGTCGGGTTGCTATCACCGATGGCCAACGCCATCCGGCTATGGCTGATCGACGTCGCCAGCTTCGTCTTCTGCGGCTTCTTCGCGTGGAAGTCCTGGACCCTGACCCATGAGGCCTGGATTGACGGCCAGGTCTCCAACTCGATGTGGTCGCCGCCGCTGGCGATCCCCTATGCGCTGATGGCCGCCGGCATGACGTTGCTGTGCGTGCAGATCCTGCTGCAAATCCTGATCCCGATCAGCCGGAAGGCGCGCCCGTGACCGTTGTTGGAATTGGAATTAGCTACGGCCTGGCCACCCTCGCCGCGATGTTCTCCGGAATGCCGATCGCGTTTGCGCTGGGCTCGGTCGCCGTGGTGTTCATGGCGATCTACATGCCCTCGGCTTCGCTCGATACGGTGACGCAGAACGTCTACGAGGAGATGGCCTCGATTACGCTGCTGTCGATCCCGCTGTTCATCCTCAAGGGTGCCGCGATCGGCAAGTCGCGCGCGGGACAGGATCTCTACACCGCATTGCATGCCTGGCTGCACCGGATTCCCGGCGGCCTCGGCGTCGCCAACGTGTTCGCCTGCGCGCTATTCGCGGCGATGGCGGGCTCGTCGCCCGCGACCTGCTCGGCGATCGGCTCGGCCGGCATTCCCGAAATGCGCAAGCGCGGCTATTCCGGCGGTTTCGCCGCGGGCATCATCGCCGCCGGCGGCACGCTCGGCATCCTGCTTCCGCCGTCGATCACCATGATCCTGTTCGCCGTCGCCGCAGAGAAATCGTTGGGAAGACTGTTTCTGGCCGGCATCGGCCCTGGCCTGCTGCTGGTGACATTGTTCGGCGTCTATGCGGTGATCCGCTTTCGCAAGGAATACGCCACGGCGCATGCCGCGTACCTTTCGACCGGCGAGACCTCGCCGATCCTGAAGCACGACGACTTCACCATGAAGGAGCGCTTCAGCGCGCTGCCGCGGGTGCTGCCGTTCATCATCCTGCTGACCGGCGTGATGGTCGCTTTGTATGGCGGCTATTCGACGCCGTCGGAAACCGCCGGCCTCGGCGGCCTGCTGGCGCTGGCGCTGATCGCGGCGATCTACGGCGTGTGGCGGCCGCGCGATCTGGCGCCGATCCTGAAATCGACGATCAGGGAATCCACCATGCTGATGATGATCATTGGCATGTCGCTGTTGTACTCCTACGTGATGAGCTACCTGCACATTTCGCAGTCGGTGGCGGAATCCATCGTGGCGATGCACCTGCCGCGCTGGGAACTGCTGGCGGCGATCCTGGTGATGGTGGTGATGCTCGGGTTCTTCCTGCCGCCGGTATCGATCATCCTGATGACCGCGCCGATCGTGCTGCCGCCGCTGCGCGCCGCGGGCTTCGACATCATCTGGTTCGGCATCGTCATGACCATCGTCATGGAAATGGGCCTGATCCATCCGCCGGTCGGGCTCAACATCTTCGTCATCCGCAACGTCGCCCCCGACATCCCGCTCAGCGACGTGATCTGGGGCACGCTGCCGTTCGTGCTGCTGATGATGTTCGCGGTGGTGCTGCTGTGCTTCGTGCCGCAGATCTCGACCTTCCTGCCGGACCTGGTGATGGGTCCGGACGGCGGGAGATAACGGACGGGCGAGTGGCGCGTGGGCGCAGCTATTCTATTCGCCGCTTCGCATCCATCGCGCCGATCGCATCGGCCGCTTCTTCCACGTCCCAGAGGCGCCGTGCGTTGAAATCGACCATGGCGCCGGACGCGTCGCAGAGCAGGATTTCGATGCGATGCCGGTTGACCGTTGATGCGCTGTAGCCGACACCGAGGTCGAGCCCGTCGCGGATCGACGCGAAGGAACCTGTCGCGCGGAACAGTTGGCAGGTTTCGCTGAAAACCATGCCGCGGTCGGCGCCGTAGCGCTGCAACCGCGGCGGCAGATCATATTCCGGGTCGTAGCTGATGCCCGCCAGCATCACGCCGTGGTTCGGATCGCGTGCGCCAAGCAGACGGTCAAGCCGCACCAACTGGCTGATGGTGCGCGAGCATTTGTCCGGGTTCATGCAGCGCGTATAGAAAAACGCAATCAGGCTGGTACGGCCGGCGAAACGATCGCGGAACGTCACGCAGCGGCCGTCCTGATTCTGCAGCTCGACCGCGCCGGCGACATCGTCGATATGCCGTGGCCGCGACGCCGCGGCCGGGTGTCCGCCGCCGCAGCATGACCGGGCAGTCGCGCCGGCGGCTTTCTCCAGGACCGCTGCCAGCGCAGCCGTCGCCTCTCCGATGGCGGTATGCGTTCCCGCGTCGGGCGGCGCCGGATAGCTGTCGAAATCCACAAAATCGTCCGCCAGCCGGATACGGTCGATCGCGCCGGCGAGCAAATTCGCGATGTCGTCCGGCAGGGCCGTGGCGCTGCGTACCACCTGGGCTGCGGCCGCGACGGGATAGGCCGTGGTGGCGGTTTCCAGCTCCTCGACGGCATAGGGCATCAACGCATCCGCGAGCCCGGCTCTGGCGAGGCGCACCATGATGGTGGCGCGCAGGCGCTCGACCTCGGTCGCCCCTTTACCCTGATAGATCGATGCGCCCTCATCCAGCAGGCGGAGCTGTGCACGGCGGTCCGCACCGTCGTTACCCGCGGCGATCTCCGAAAGCACCTCGGCAATCCCGCGCGTGGACGGACTGGCGCTCATTTCAGCCCGGGAACCGAGGGTGGGCGGTCGAGCGGGATGCCGGCACGTTCCAGCGCGCCGCTGACCGAGGCCTTGATCTCGCCGAAATCGCTGGCGTCCTGCACGATTTCCAGCGCGCTGTTTTCAAACCGGCTCGGATCGAGGCTGCGCAGCGCCACGGCGCCGGCGCGCCGTACTTCCTCGAACTCATTCTTGTCGCGCATGATGCCGTCGAGCAGTCCGGTCGCGGCGGGGTCGGCCCCCAGCACACGCACGGCCTGAGCGCGGGTCGGAATATCGGTGGCCGTCCCGAGCAGTTCACGTGCGATGGCGTTGGCCGAGCCGTGGTCGTCGCGCGCCAGAAGGCCAAGCGCCGCGGCCGCCGGCACCAGGGTCTTGCCGGTGCCCTGCAGCCCTTCGGTCAGCACCTGACGGGCGAACTCGTCCTTGAAATTGACGAGCGCGTCGAGCGCATCGTGGCGCAGGTCGCCATCGTCATCAGTCGCGGCAATTCGTAGCGCGCGGAGGAAGCCCGGATGAAAGGCACTGAACAGCTCGCCCTGAAAGGTCCCGCCCTGCAGGATCCGCAGCGCGTTGCGCCGCGTCTCGACCGCCTTGCTCGGGTCTGCCAGTTGTTCGGTGGCGGTGGCCCAGGCCTGCTCCGGCGTGGCCGTGGTCGGACCGCCGAGCGCGGTGGAGTTGGCCGCGAGCGCGGCACTGGCCAAGTCCGCTTCGACCTGCTGGCGGTATTGCTTGACGTTCATGCGACCACTCCGGCGGGGAGTTCAAACGGCACATCATCATAGTCGAAACCCAGCGCGTCGGCACCGCGGACGCCCTGGTAATCGATCATATCGCGAACGATGGGCTGCGCGCCAGGCGGACTTCCGATAGGCGATTGCGGGAACGGGCCGCGAGGCGGCGTGAAGGTCGGCCGCGGCGGCGTGATGGAGCCGTTCCATGGCCACATCGTATCGGTCAGGTTGTGACCGATATTGCCGGGACGCGGCGGCGGCGGCTGCTGTCCCGGTGGCACCGCCAGCGAGAAGCTGGCGGCATCGTTCGGGTCCGTTCGATGGTTCAGCCATTGCCAGAACGCCCACAGCCGATCGACATTGGCATGCAGCATGAAAAACAGTGGATCCTTGGCCGCCGTGGGCACGCTATTGATCGGGCCATCAAAGCTCGTATGCGCGCTGCCGTGCGGCGCGATTTCCATCCACCGAAACTCAGGATAGGTGGCGCCCAGCGCCATGGTGGCCTGCTGCGAGATCACATTGTCCTGGCCCTGAACCTGCTGCGGCGGCGCGCCGGAGATCGCGTAGCGCGGACGCCGTTCGATCGGATCGTTGCCGTCGGTCTTCCAGAACTCGAGCGCGTGGCCGTGCGGAAAGTGGATGACGTCGCCCTGGGCGCGCTGCGGCGGCGGCATTCCCAGAAAGTCCATCGCGAACAAGGTCGGCGCCGGACGGTCGAAGCGCCAGTACGGCAGCGTCACCCGGAAATCGATCTTCTGCAACTCGCGCTCGAGGTCGAGCAGATAGGCGCGATGCCACGGCGGAAAGGCCGGGCGACCGTGGGCTTCGCTCCTCGACTTATCGACATGCGTGTCGCGAAAAGCCTGGAATGGGCCCTGCCCGGCATCGTTGAGCTTGCCTATTGCAAGCAGAAAACGGTCGCGCTCGGCCGCGGAAAGCGCCGTGGCATCCTTGCGGATCCTGACCATCAACTCACGGCGGCCGACGGACGCGCCGGACGCGAATGCCTCGATCGCCGCATCGCCATAGTCGGAGCTCGGGTGCTGAAACTCGCCGGCCACCCAGAATTCGACCTTGCTGCCGTTGATCGGCAAGTCGAGCTGAAGCTCGGAATTTCCCGCGTCGCTTCGCTGGGTGTCGAACACGACGCGGCCACCTCCCGCCTGCCCGGCATTCTGCAACGTCACGCCTGTTGGGTTCGATGCGCCCGTGGAGTCAGCCAATCGTGCCGTGGCTTTGACTGGCGCCCAGGTCAGAAACGCTCGATTGTTGCTATCCGTCGTCGGAAGTTCGATTTCAACGCGCATCGAAATTCGCTCCTGCAAATTGCGTCTGCGAAGTCGGCACAATTAAATAGAGCAAGAACTCTACCTTACCGTGCATCTTTGCAAAGGCAATATGCCGGAGACCAAAGCGGGTCGCTTTGAAGCACTTCTAACTGTGCGCGATTGTGCGGCTCGCATTCAGCGCCGACGCGACGCGGCTCACCGGCGGGCGGCCGATCAGCGCGCTGATCGTATTGGTGGCCGCCAGCAGCTTGTCCATGTCGATCCCGGTCGCGATCCCCATACCTTCCAGCATGTAGACCACATCCTCGGTGCCGACATTGCCGGTGGCGCCGGGCGCATAGGGGCAGCCGCCGAGGCCGCCGGCGGCGCTGTCGATGACGCGGGCGCCCTCTTCCAGCCCGGCATAGATGTTGGCCAGCGCCTGGCCGTAGGTGTCATGGAAATGCATCGCCAGGCTCTTCATGGGCACGGCTTCGGCGCAGGCGCGTAGCAGCGCGCGGGCCTTGGTCGGCGTTCCCACCCCGATGGTGTCGCCCAATGACACCTCGTAGCAGCCGAGGTCCCACAGGGTGGTGGTGACGTCCACCACCGCCTGCACATCGACCTCGCCGTCATAGGGACAGCCGAGTACGCAGGACACGTAGCCGCGCACCTTGACGCCGTCAGCCTGCGCGCGCGCGATCACCGGCTTGAAACGCTCGATGGATTCCGCCACCGAGCAATTGATGTTGGCGCGGGAAAAACCTTCCGAGGCGGAGGCGAACACGGCGATGACTTTCGCGCCGACGGCTTTCGCGCCCTCATAGCCCTTCTCGTTGGGCACCAGCACGTGGAATTCACCCGGCAGATCCCGCACGCCAAGGAACACCTGATCCGATCCCTGCATTTTCGGGATCGCCTTGGGCGACACAAACGAGCCGACCTCGACTGTGTGCAGCCCGGCGCCGACCAGCGCCTTCACAAATTCGATGCGCGCCTCTGGGCTGACGAATGTCTTCTCGTTCTGCAGCCCGTCGCGCGGGCCGACTTCGACGATACGAACCTGATCGCTCATGATGCTTTCAATTCCGCGGGCTCGACCACGGCGAGTTCGACGCCTTCCTGGACGATATCGCCGACCTTGCAACGGATGCTGGTCAGCACCCCGGCGAACGGCGCCCGCAAGGTCTGCTCCATCTTCATGACTTCCAGGGTCAGGATCGCCGCGCCTTTTTCCAGCGTCGCGCCCTCCTCGGCCAGCAGCGCCACCACGGTGCCCGGCAATGGCGCCACGATCTTGTCCTCGCCGACCTGCTCCTCGTCGTCGCCGCCGAACGGATCGACCCAGTGGATGTCAAAGCGCCCGTTGCGGGTGCGCAGATAGAGTTCGTGGCCTTCGATCACCGCGACGATGTGCGAGCGCGAGCCATCGAGGGTGAGATCGAAACGGCCACGTTCGGCGGCTGATGAGGTGAAGGCGAATTCGCGCTCGCCGATGACGATTTTTACGGGACCGCTGCCATAGTGCAGCACGGCCTTGTGCTCGTGGCCATCATGGCGAAATTTGAACACGCGCTGGCGTCGTCCCACCGGCATCCAGCCCGCGGCCTGCCATGGCGATGTCTCGCCTGCTTGCGCGGCTTGTTCTTCGCCGAGGATCGCCGCAATCGCCGCGCACAGTTCGAGGTCGCCGGGCGCCGCGGCCAGCGGCGTCAGTGTCGTCAACTGGCGTTCGATGAAGCCGGTGTCGATGGCGTTGGCACGCACGTCGGGATGGGTCACCAGCGCCGACAGGAATGGAATGTTGGTGACGATGCCACGCACGTCGGTTTCTTCCAGCCCGCGGTTGAGCCGGTCGATGGCGGCATCGCGCGTCGGCGCCCAGGCGATCACTTTCGCCAGCATTGCATCGTAGTTCGGCGACACGCTGTCGCCTTCGCGATAGCCGGCGTCGATGCGCAGGCCGTTGCTCTCTTCAGGCGTGCGCCAGGTCCGGATCCTGCCGACCGACGGCATGAAGTTCTTGTGCGGATTTTCCGCATAGACCCGCGCCTCGACGGCGTGGCCGTTGAGAACGATCTGGTCCTGCGTCAGCGGCAGCGTTTCGCCGAACGCGACGCGCAACTGCCACTCCACCAGATCGACCCCGGTGATCAGCTCGGTGACGGGATGCTCGACCTGCAGCCGGGTGTTCATCTCGATGAAGAACACTTCCTGGCCGTCGGAGACGAATTCGATGGTGCCGGCGCCGACATAGTTGACCGCGCCCGCCGCCTTTCGCGCGGCGGCGCAGACCGCCTCGCGCTGCGCCGGATTAAGCGTCGGCGACGGCGCCTCCTCAATCACCTTCTGGTGGCGGCGCTGCAAGGTGCATTCGCGCTCGAACAGCGAGACGAGATTGCCATGGCTGTCGCCGACGATCTGCACCTCGATGTGGCGGGGATTATCGACGTATTTCTCGATCAGCATGCGGTCGTCGCCGAATGCGGCCTTCGCTTCGCGCTTGGCGCTGACAATGGCGGCAGCGAGTTCGCCGGCCGAGCGCACCACCCGCATGCCGCGGCCGCCGCCGCCGGCGGAGGCCTTCACCAGTACCGGGAAACCGATCTTGCCGGCTTCGGCCGCCAGCGTCGCTTCGTCCTGCGCCTCGCCGTGAAAACCCGGCACCAGCGGCACCCCGGCCTTTTCCATCAATTGCTTGGAGCCCGACTTGGAGCCCATCGCGGTGATCATGTCCGCGGTCGGGCCGACGAACACGATCTGCATGTCGGCGCAGGCCTGCGCGAACTCCGCGCTTTCCGAGAGAAACCCGTAGCCGGGATGGATCGCCTCGGCGCCGCTCGCGGTCGCCGCCGCCAGGATACGCGGGATGCTGAGATAGCTGTCGCGGGCCGGCGCCGCGCCGATCCACACGGCCTCGTCGGCCTCGGCGACATGCAGCGCATCGCGATCCGCGTCGGAGTAGACCGCGACGGTGCGCAGTCCCATGGCGCGCGCGGTGCGGATGACACGGCAGGCGATCTCGCCGCGGTTGGCCATCAGCAGCGTGCGAAAGCGTCGGTACAGTGCGGGAGTGGCCATCATCACATCCTGAACAGGCCGAAGCGTGTCGGCTCGATGGGCGCATTGGCCGACGCCGACAGGCCGAGGCACAATACCAACCGCGTATCGGCGGGGTCGATCACGCCGTCGTCCCAGAGACGCGCGGTGGCGTAATACGGACTGCCCTGGGTTTCGAACTGCTGGCGCGTCGGCGAACGGAACGCTTCTTCTTCCTCGGCGGACCAGGTGCCGCCCTTGGCCTCTATATTGTCGCGGCGCAGGCTGCTCAACACCATCGCGGCCTGCTCGCCGCCCATCACCGAAATGCGGGCATTGGGCCACATCCAGAGAAAGCGCGGGCTGTAGGCACGGCCGCACATGCCGTAATTGCCGGCGCCATAGGAGCCGCCGACAACGACAGTAAATTTCGGCACGCCGGCGGTGGCCACCGCGGTCACCAGCTTGGCGCCGTCGCGGGCGATGCCGCCGGCCTCGTATTTCTTGCCGACCATGAAGCCGGTGATGTTCTGCAGGAACACCAGTGGGATATTGCGCTGGCAGCACAGCTCGATGAAATGCGCGCCCTTCAGCGAAGATTCGCTGAACAGGATGCCGTTATTGGCGATGATGCCGACCGGAAAGCCCCAGATGTGCGCGAAGCCGCAGATCAGCGTCTGGCCGTACAGTTTCTTGAACTCGTCGAATTCGGAGCCATCGACGATACGCGCGATAATGTCGTGCATGTCGAACGGTTTTCGCGCATCCGCTGGGATGACGCCGTAGAGCTCCTCCGCGGAATAGAGCGGGTCGCGTGGCGGTGCCATGTTGAGTTCAGCGCGCTGCACGGGCTTCAGCGTCGCGACGATCTTTCGCGCGATGCCGATGGCGTGGCCGTCGTTCTGCGCATAGTGGTCGGTGACCCCCGACTGGCGCGAATGGACGTCGGCGCCGCCAAGCTCTTCCGCGGTGACGACCTCGCCGGTTGCGGCCTTCACCAGCGGCGGGCCGCCGAGAAAGATGGTGCCTTGATTCCGCACGATAATGCTTTCGTCGGACATCGCTGGCACATAGGCGCCGCCGGCGGTGCAGGAGCCCATCACGACGGCGATCTGCGGGATGCCCTGTGCGGACATCTGCGCCTGGTTGTAGAAGATGCGGCCGAAGTGGCGCTCGTCCGGAAATATCTCGTCCTGCTGCGGCAGGAAAGCGCCGCCGGAATCCACCATGTAGATGCATGGCAGGTTGTTCTGCCGCGCGATGTCCTGGGCGCGCAGATGCTTCTTCACGGTCATCGGATAATAGGTGCCGCCCTTGATGGTGGCGTCGTTGGCGACGATCATGCATTCCCGGCCCGACACCCGGCCGACTCCGGTGACCAGGCTGGCGGAATGCACGTCGCCGCCATACAGGCCGTGGGCGGCCAGCGGCGACAGTTCGAGAAAGGCGGTGCCGGGATCGATCAGGAGGTCGACGCGCTCGCGCGCCAGCATCTTGCCGCGCGACGTATGCCGGGCGCGCGACACCTCGCCGCCGCCGCCGGCGACCGCGCCGAGCTTGTCCCTGAGCTCGGCCACCTGCACCTGCATGGCTTCGACGTTGCGCTTGAATTCGGATGAGCTGGGATCGATGGTCGAGCGAAGCGGCATCGGCTTCCGTTTCCTGCAGTTTTCGTTTTTTCTTTGCACCGCGCCCGGTTGGGCCGCGGCGATGGTGTCATTGCGCCGGCTCGGTGCGCAACCCTAACTTTGGGGGATAGTCGTAGGGTGGGCAAAGCGAAGCGTGCCCACGCGTCCGGCGTCGCATGCGTGGACACGGCGCAAGGGCGCCTTTGGCCACCCTTACGAAGGCGCTAGTGCGACCAGGGCTCGGTGCGGCGAAACGCGAAATTGTCGGCGTAGGCGATCACCCGGGGGGCGCGGACCTTGGGCTCGATCACCTGGTAGGCGATACCCTCGCGCTCGCAATAGGCCACGGCCTCTTCCTTGGTCTGGAAGTGCAGCGACAATTGCTGCTTCATGTCGCCCGACGAGGTCCAGCCCATCAGCGGCTCGATGACCCGCGGCTGCTCCGGCTCGTAGTCGAGCTGCCATTCCTTGGTCTTGGCCAGCCCGGCCTGCATCGCGTTCTTGGCAGCCTTGAAGATACGTGCGGTCATTTGATGCTACAGCCTGAAAAGATGCGACATTGCGCCAAATTGGTGGAAACGGCGGGCTTGGTATAGTCAATTGGCACGGATGGCATCCGTGATTCCGCCGTTGGTCGGTTTTCGAGGTTCGGTATATTCTTTCCCAGGCGTCGTGACAATCGGGCCACGAAGCTGCTTATCTCGCTGGATTGCTTCCTAGATTTCCCTGGCTTCGAATACCCGCAATAGAACGGCTCCCATGGACATCCACGCCATTCTTCCCCCCAAAGGACGCGACCTCCGGCTGGACCTGTTCCGCGGCATCGCCAACTGGGCGATTTTCCTCGATCACATTCCCGACAACGTGGTCAACTGGATCACCACCCGGAATTACGGCTTTTCCGACGCTGCCGACCTGTTCGTGTTCATTTCCGGCTACACCGCCTCCTTCGTCTACGCCAAGATGATGCTGGAACGCGGCTTCATCGTAGGCGCCACCCGGCTGTTCAAGCGGGTCTGGCAGCTCTATGTCGCCCATGTCATCCTGTTCGTGATCTATATCGCCGCCATCGGCTACGTGGCGCAGCGCTACAACGACCCCGACATCATCAACGAGTTCAATGTCGCCGGCCTGGTCGATAACCCGATCCAGACCCTGACCCAGGGCCTGCTGCTGAAATTCAAGCCGCTCAACCTTGACGTGCTGCCGCTCTACATCGTGCTGATGGGCTTCTTCCCGCCGGTGCTGTGGATGATGCTGCGCAAGCCCGACCTGACCATGCTGGCCTCGCTCGCGCTGTATTTCGCCGCCCGGCAGTTCGGCTGGAACCTGGCGGCTTACCCTTCCGGCACCTGGTATTTCAACCCCTACACCTGGCAGCTTCTATTCGTGTTCGGCGCCTGGTTCGCACTCGGCGGCGCGGTCGAATCGCGCTCGGTGATCAAGTCCAAGGTGCTGCTGTATTTCGGCCTGGCCTATCTGCTGTTCTCGCTGGTGATGACCATGGCCGGCCGGTTTCCCGATTACGGCCACATGATGCCGGAGTGGCTGTTCGATGCCTTCAACCCGAACGACAAGACCAACCTGGCGCCGTATCGCGTGCTGCATTTCGTCATCATCGCGTTCTTCGTGACCCGCTTCGTCTCGAAGGAATGGCCAGGCCTGCAGTGGAAGATCTTCGAGCCGATCATCAAATGCGGCCAGCAGTCACTGGCGGTGTTCTGCGTCGGCGTTTTCCTGTCGTTCGTCGGCCACTTCGAACTGATGATGAGCTCGGGCTCGCTACTGGCGCAGATCTTCGTCAGCACCGCCGGCATCGCCCTGATGACCGGCGTGGCCTATTACATCTCGTGGTCGAAGAAGCAGGACAAGCCGTTGCCAAAGCCGGTGCCGGCGGCGGCATCGCAACCCCAGGCATCGGCTACGGCGGATTCGACGCCGTCCTGACCTCGCGCCCATAAAAAAGGGAGGGCCACTGCCCTCCCCGATGTCTCGATTGTTCAGACCGATCGCTTACCAGCGGCCACCGCCGTAGCCGTGACCGCGATCCCAGCCGCCGCGACGCGGGCCGCCATAGCCGCCGCCGAAGCCGTAGCGCGGACCGGGACGACCATAGCCATAGCGCGGGCCGTAGCCGTAGTTCGGGCGCCGCCAGCAACGGCCGTACTCGTCGCACACCAGGCGAACCTGCTCGATATTGCCGGACTGACCGACCTGGCCGTTCGCGGCAAGACCGTTCGGCATCGCGGACGCCGAACCGGCGCCGAGCGCGATTCCGCCGAGCGCAACCAGACCGGCGACCATCAATTTCAACTTCATTTCAAACTCCTCGTTGGGCATCAGGAACACGCGGCCGGTCGAATGGTTGCGCGAGACCGGCCACGTCGATGTAACGGCATCACCCGTGGATGGCATTCGTGGCCAAACAAAGGGAGGCAACACGCGCCTTTTGGCGCAGGCATAGCGACGATGATGCAGGCTCTGCGCTGAACGCGCCATGAACGACAGCTGTCTTTAGTTGACCTTGCTGCGCTCCGCCGGCTTGCTGGCCTGATCGAAGAACGACTTCACTTCCGCGCTCGCTTCGACGAGTTGGCTGTCCTGGTCGTAGACGTCGTTGCGGAATTGCACGACCTGGTCGCGGCCCATCCAGCCGCTCAGATAAATCCAGGCCACCGGCACTTTCTTCTCCAGCTTGACGCTCTGCTTGACCCCGGTGGCGATTGCCGCGTCGATCTCCGGGCGTCCCCAGTTCGGCGTGTCCTCGAGCAGCCAGGCGGCGAGATCGCGCACGTTGTCGACGCGCACGCAGCCGTGGGAATCGAAACGGTAGTCCTCGCTGAACAGGTTCTTCTGGTTGGTATCGTGCATGTAGACGGCGTAGGCGTTGGGCATGTCGATCTTCACCTGGCCGAGCGCATTCCACGAGCCCGGCTCCTGGCGCACGAAAACGTTCGGCAGCTTCTCCGCGGCCCAGTCGATGGTCGCGGAATCGAGCACGTTCTCCTTGAAATCCAGCACCTGCATGTGCATGCGGCTGAGATAGGTCGGGTCCTTGCGCATATGCGCGGCGATCTCGTTCTTGGTGATCGAGGCCGGCACCGTCCAGGTCGGGTTGAGGTTGACGTTGCCGATCTCTGACGTCACCGTCGGCGACGGCTTGTCGGCCTTGCCGAGCACCACGCGGTAGCGCCGCACGACGATGTCGTTTTCGACCGCCTCGGCGTAGGCCGCCGGCAGGTTGACGACCACATAGCGCGGGCCGAAACGGAAGCCGATGCTGGCGACGCGCTGCAACGATGCTTCGAGCTGCTCGATGCGCTTCTGCACGGGAATGTTGAGCGCCGCGAGCGAGCGCGGCCCGACATTGCCGGTGGCTTCGAGGCCATGGCGAAGCTGGAAACGTTTCACGCCAGCGACCAGCGCGGCATTGTAAGGGCCCTTGGCTTCCGCCGAAGTCAAATCGCCCGAGATCACCAGGCGCAGTCGCAGCAGTTCGTCATGCGGCCCGGGGGTGGCGAGGGAGAATTTGGCTTCGGCCGGGATGGCGGGCCATCCGCCGAGCTTCTCGATCAGCGAATAGGCCTGGATCGCATCGGTGATGCGGTCGGCGGAACCGGCGTCGAAGGTCGGCTCGCTGGAGGCGGCCAGCGCTGCTGCGGAACGGGTTTCCGGCGTCGGCGCGGGCGCCTTGGCTTCGACAGGTTTCGCGGCGGGCGTCGCCGCCGTGGATGGCACGGCCCCGGTGGTCTGGGCCCGAGCTTCGAGGCCACCCTGCATCAACAATGCCGTCATCACCACGATCGCGCGCTTCATCGTCAATTTCCTACCGCCCAGATAATGCGGCACGATAGATCGACAACGATAACCATTCCTTAACTACACAGGCGGTCGCCGCGCCCGCGGCTAGTCTGCCTTGCGCGTGTAGAGATGGAAGCCGCCGTAGATCCCGGAGCGGTCCGCGGCGAGCCCCGCGGCGCTGCGCGCATCGTCGCGCTGCCAGGTGTCGCGCAGCGACGCCAGTTCCGGGCCATCCAGCGGTGACTCCGCGCCGGCGGTGCGGAAGATGACGCGGACGCCGTCATTGCCGGCGCGGTCGATCGCGTTCCACAGCGCGCGGATTTCGTCCGGCGCCATCCAGTCCTGCGAGTCCAGCAGCACCACGGCATCGATCTGCCGCGCCGGCTGGCTCTCCAGGAAGACACGCAAATTGGCGTGCACCGGCGTCACCAGGCCGGCGCCCCGTACCATGTCGGCAAACCGGCTGCGCTGCAGATACAGCGGCAGGCAGGTGTCCCCCGGCCCCACATAGCTGCGGCTGAGTGCCTGCCAGGCGAAGTAGTTGGTGGCATTGGGATGCACGTCGATCAGGCGCAGCAGCCGCTGGTGCAGCACCTCGTTGAGCGGCTGGTCGCCGCCGAGCAGCGTGCGCTGCTGCGGCGGGATGCCGAGGCTGAACAGCAAGGCCGGCGTGCGCGTCATCCAACGCGCCAGCCGCGAATGAAACAGCCGGTGCAGTTTATCAAGTGCCTGGAGCCGCGCGGGCGAGGTAGCGTCATCCTTCAGCAATGCGCCGAGATCGATGCGGGCGACCTTCGCGAGCTGATGGGCGAAGCCGATGAAGCGACCGAGCGCGCCATGGCGGAAGAAGCCATCGGTGAAATAACCGTAGCGCGGCCGGCCGCGTACGTCGCGTTCGTCCCAGTAGCCGCGCGCCTCAGCGTCGAGCGCCGGTCGCAGCCGGTCACGATAGAGTGCGGCGTTCGACGCCGCATCGCCCTCGCCGAAGAATTTCCAGAACGTCGCATAGTCCGGCAATGCGCGCAGCCCGGCGAGCTTTAACTTGAGCAGCGACAGATGCGCCTCGTTAAGATCGATCGCATAGACCTGCGCCGGCTTCGCTGCGAGATACGACAGCGCGTTGCAGCCGCCGCTGGAGATGGTGAGGATGGTCGCGCCTTCCGGCAGTTGCAGCGCTGCGAGATCGGCTTCCGGGTCTTCCCAGATCTGGGTGTAGACCAGCCGGCGGAACCAGAAGGCGAACAGGCGGTCCCACACGGTGGCCTCTTCACGGCCACGGCTGTTGCGAACGGCGTCGGCGATCAAATGCGTGTTCATTGTTTCCTCGAATCGACCATTTGAAACATTTATCAATCGCAGACTGCGGTTTTGCGACAGCGCCATGCTGCCCTGTGCGTAAAACGCGCTGTCACACCGGCGTCGTGTTGCGATGGAAAGCATGGCTTTTGCGCCGGCCACGAGGTGATGCGATGACGACTGTCTCCGACTACGACGATGGTGCGGAAGCGAAGTGGTCGGCTGAGGCTACCGGCCGCATGAACCGGATGTACCGCTGGCAGCGTTACATCTACGACGCCACGCGGCGCTACTACCTGCTCGGCCGCGACGAGCTGATCGATGCGATCAAACCGTCGAACGGGGCCAGCGTGCTAGAAATCGGCTGCGGCACCGGCCGCAACCTGGTCCATGCCGCCAACAAATATCCCGGCGCAAGGTTCTACGGCATCGACGTGTCCACAGAGATGCTGACCACGGCGATTGCGGCGATCGCGCGCCGCGGATTTGATGGCCGCGTGCGTGTCGCCCATGGCGACGCTACCGCGTTCGATCCGGCCGCGCTGTTCGGAATCCCCGCGTTCGATCGCGTGATGATCTCCTACAGCCTGTCGATGATCGCCGACTGGCACGCGGTGCTCGACAACGCGGTGTCCCACCTGAAACCCGGCGGGCAACTTCATATCGTCGATTTCGGCAACCAGGAGCGGCTGCCGGCCGTGGCCCGCTCCGTGCTGCTGCGCTGGCTGACTTTGTTCGACGTTACGCCGCGCCGCGACATGCAGGATGTGCTGATGACCATGGCGTCGGATGCCGGCGCCCATCTTGCTTTCGCAAAGCCGTTCCGCGGCTACGCGCAATCCGCCGTGCTGACGCGCCCTACCCGGCCTGGCTGAGCTTGCGGCGGCCGATGTTGCGATGGAGTTCGACCGCGCCGAACAGCGCTAGCGCCAGCACGAACGGCGTCAGGTGGTAGAACAGCCGGAATAGCAGCAGCACTGCCAGCAGTTGTTCGTTGTGCTCGCCGCCGAGCCCGACCAGGATGGTGGCGTCGAACACGCCGATGCCGGCCGGCGCGTGGCTGGCAAAGCCGAGCAGCGTCGCGGCGATGAAGACGACGATGACGCGGGCGACGCCGACATCCATCGCCGCCGGCATCAACACATACATCGCCAGCGCCGCCGCCCCGAGATCCACCAGGCCGATGCCAATCTGCAGGAACACGTTGCGCCCGCTCGGCAGCGGCATCGCCCATCGCCTGCGGCCGAACAGCCGGCTGCCGTTCCAGGTCCAGCCGACATAGGTGACGATTCCGGCCAGCACTGCGATGGCGATCCAGCCATTCAGGTGCGGCGACAGATGATCGATCCGGCTGATCGCTTCCGGCTCGTAGAGGATGCTGAGGCCGAGCGCCGTCAGATTGCCGAGCCAGAACGTTAGCCCGGTGAGAAAGCAGATCCGCGCCACGTCGGCGACCCCGATCCGGTGTGGCGCATAGATGCGGTAGCGGATCGACGACGACACCAGCAACACCGCGCCGGTGCCGTGGGCGATCGGATAGCTGGTGAAGCTGGCGAGCGCCGCGATTCGGTACGGGATATCGCCGCGGCCGATCAGGCGCAGCGCCAGTTGATCGTACAAAGTGAGACTGCCATAGGAGAGCGCCACCAGCGCCAGCGACAACGCAATGCTGGCCGGGTGCGTCAGCCGCATCGCCGCCAGCACCTCGTTGAAGTCGACGCCCTTCAGCGCATGGGTCAGCGCCATGAAGGCGTAGACCGCGATGGTCACGCTCAACACGACGCCGAGGCTCTTCCAGCCCCGACGCGCCCAGATCGCTGGGATGGCAGGAAACCTCAAAGCAGTTTGCCGTCGGCCCCGAAGAACGGATGCGGCCCGTCGAACTGGCCGATCGGCACCTGGTGCGTCACCACATGGCCGAACGCCTCGTCGGCAAACCACGCGTGCAGGTGAAATGCCGGCGGCTCGATGGCGAAGGATGGCGCCAGCAGCTCGCCGAGATCGAGCGCGACCGCATGGTTCGGCACGGGGCAGATGGTGGCGGGAACGCCGGCGAACTGCGTCAGCGTGGCGCGATGCACATGGCCGGCGGCAACCCCTTGCACGCGCGGATGGCTGCGAACCAGCGCCGCGAGATCGGCGGCGTTGAACAGGTTCTGCACATCCATGTGCTCGATCCCGGTACGGAACGGCGGGTGATGCAGGAACAGCAGCGCCGGTCGCCTCGATGAGGACGCCAGCGTCGCGTCGAGCCAACCGAGGGTCGCAGCTTCCAGCTCGCCATGCGGCTGCGACGCCACGCTGGAGTCTAGCAGGATGACATCGAGGCCGCCGACGCTGCGCACCTGGTTCAGCGCGCCCGAGGGCTCGGCATAGGCCTGGTCGGGAAACGCCGCGCGCATCATGTCGCGCGAATCGTGATTGCCGGGAATCGCGATGAAAGGGATTGCGAGCGGCGCCAGCAGGCGCTTGAGGTGGTCGTATTCCTCGGGTGTCGGCGTGTCCGCGAGATCGCCGGAGATCACCACCAGATCGGGCCGCGGCTGCAACGCATTCAGCGTTTCGACGCAACGTTGCAGCGCCAGGGCGGTATCCACCTTGCCATAGGCCAGTTCGCCCGGCGCCTTGATGTGCAGATCGGAGATCTGGGCGATCAGGATCGGTTTTGACGGCATCGGACTTCCCTTAGTCTTCTCTTGGCAACA
>NZ_JAQGJD010000352.1 GCF_028290785.1 Tardiphaga sp.
GCGAAGAACCCGGCATTCTGCGAGATGTAGCTTTGCAGGAAGCCCCAGGTGATGATCTGCAGCGCCGGCCAGTAGATCAGCTCCAGCATCCGCGGCCATGATGACACCAGCAGATACCAGTAGCGCAAGATCATCGCATTGACGCGGTGCACGGCGATACCGCGATAGGGCTCGGTCATGCTCATGGCGCGCGCTCCCGGCCGCGGGCGACATCGAGGAACACCTCTTCCAGAGTCGCGCGGTTATAGCGGACCAGAATGTTTTCCGGGCTGTCGTCGTCCTCGATGCGGCCGGTCTTCATGATGATGACCCGGTCGCACAGCCGCTCGACCTCCAGCATGTTGTGCGAGGCCAGCAGGATTGTGGCGTTGTGGGCGCGGCGGTAGGTCTCCAGATGCCGGCGAATCCAGTCCGCGGTGTCGGGATCGAGCGACGCGGTGGGCTCGTCGAGCAGCAGCAGCTCGGGCTGGTTGATCAGCGCCTTGGCCAGCGCGACGCGGGTCTTCTGCCCGGCCGACAGCTTGCCGTTGGCGCGGTCGAGAAAATCCTTGAGGTCGAGATCCTCGGCGAGCTGCGCGATGCGCCCGCGCAGGTCCGGCACCGCATAGAGCTTGCCGAACACCGTCAGGTTCTGGCGGACCGTGAGCCGCATCGGCATGTCCACATAGGGACTCTCGAAATTCATCCGGCCGAGCACGTCGGCGCTCTGCCCGGGCATCGCGCAGCCAAGCACCGAGACCCGGCCGGAGGTCGGCAGCACCAGCCCCATGATCATCGCGATGGTGGTGGTCTTGCCGGCGCCGTTGCCGCCGAGCAACCCGGTGATGCTGCCGCGCGCGATGGAGAACGACACGTCGTCCACCGCCCGCGTGGTCTTGTAGATCTTGACCAGGTGCGCGACCTCGATCGCGGCGGAGGTCGCCGTGGCGGTCGCGGGCCGTTCGGGGGACTGGGCGAGTTCGATCGTCATGCGCGCCGTTCCTAGCGGCATCTCGACGCAAAGCGCAAGCCTTTGGCCGATCAACATGTTGCCGGGACAGCCGGATTTGTGGTCGGCGCAGCGCCCGTCTAATGTCGCAGACATGACCGACATCGCCGCCTCCGACTTCCGCCATCCGCGCCGCCATGTCCGCCTCGACACGATTCTGCGGCTGCGCTGGCTCGCGGCGCTGGGGCAGCTCGCGGCGATCTTCATCGTCGTGCAGGGCCTCGATTTCGACCTCCCGATCATTCCCTGCCTGACCATCATCAGCATCTCGGCGGCGCTAAACCTCGTGCTGCAGATGCTGTTCAACCCGATGCAGCGGCTGGAACCGCGCTACGCCGCGGCGCTGCTCGCGCTCAACATCGGCGAACTGGCCGCGCTGCTGTATTTCACCGGCGGACTGCAGAACCCGTTCTCGTTCCTGTTCCTGGCGCCGGTGCTGATCTCGGCAACGGCGCTACCGACCCGACTGACCATTGCGCTTGGCGTGTTCGCCGCGGCCTGCGCCACGGTGCTCGGCTGGTTCCATTTGCCGCTGCCATGGGATGCCGACGAGCCGCTAGTGCTGCCGCAGATCTATCTGCTCGGGGTCTGGCTCTCGATCCTGACCGCGATCGGCGTCACCAGCCTGTATGCGTTTCAGGTCACCGAGGAAGCGCGCAAGCTGTCCGACGCGCTGGCCGCCACCGAACTGGTTCTGACGCGGGAGCAGCATTTGACTCAGATCGACGGCCTCGCCGCCGCCGCCGCGCACGAGCTGGGCACGCCGCTATCGACCATCTTCCTGATCGCGCGCGAGCTGGAAAAGACGGTGCACGACAATCCACTGATCGCCGACGATCTCAAGACCTTGCGCGAGCAGGCGCAGCGCTGTCGGGACATTCTCTCCAAGATCACCCAGCTGAATTCCGGCGGCGCGCCGTTCGACCGGATGCGGCTCTCCACGCTGATCGAGGAAGCGGTGGCGCCGCATCGCGATTTTGGCATCGCGATCAAAGTCCGCATCGCGGTCGCCGGCGCCGTCGAGCCGGTCGGCATGCGCAACCCCGCGATCCTCTACGGCGTTGGCAACATCCTGGAAAACGCCGTCGATTTCGCCCGCGAGACGGTCGAGGTCAACGCATGGTGGAATGCCGACAGCATCGTGATCTCGATCTCCGACGACGGGCCGGGGATTCCGCCGGACCTCCTGAAGCGGATCGGCGAGCCCTATCTGTCGCGCCGGCGCGGCGAAGATTCCGGCGAACACGGCGGACTCGGGCTCGGCGTGTTCATCGCCCGCACCTTGCTGGAACGCACCGGCGCCCGGGTCTCGTTCAGCAACCGGGTGTTTCCCGACCACGGCGCCGTGGTACAGATCTCCTGGCCGCGTGAAAGCTTCGAAACCCTGGAGCGCCCGTTCGAGGACTGATCAGATCGCCGGATCGGCGATGATCGCCTGCTGCGCCCGGCGCTTGGCGAATCCGGCCAGCGCCAGCACCGCGAGCCCCAGCAGGATTGGCGGAAATACCACGGCGTTGACCGTCGGCCAGCCATAGTTCGCGAGCAACTGGCCGGACGAGAACGAGCCCACCGCCATCACGCCGAACACCAGGAAATCGTTGAACGCCTGCACCTTGTTGCGTTCCTGCGGGCGGTGGGTTTCCAGCACCAGCGCGGAAGCCCCAATGAAGCCGAAATTCCAGCCGACGCCGAGCACCACCAGGCCGCTCCAGAAATGCATCGCGGTGATGCCGGAGATGCCAATCACCGCCGCCAGCGCTTCCAGGGCCAGGCCGACGGCGACCACGCGCGGCGCGCCGAAGCGGGCGATCAGCGATCCCGTGAAAAAGCTCGGCCCGTACATCGCCACGATGTGCCACTGGATGCCGAAATTGGAATCGGTGAGGCTGAGCCCGCAGATCTTCATCGCCAACGGCGCCGAGGTCATCACCAGATTCATCATCGAATACGACACCACGCCGCAGATCGCGGCGGCGATAAAGCGCGGCTGCCGCGCGATGTCGAGCAACGGGCGCCCGCCATGCAGGTCGGCCGGCGCCGGCTTCGGCGCATCGACGGTGGTCAGCAGCGCCATCGCAACCAGCGCCACCACGGCCTGCGCCGCAAAGCTGAAAGCGAACAGATAGGGCGGCCAGATGTCCATGGTCCACTGCACCAGTTGCGGACCGAGCACGCCGGCGAACACGCCGCCGGCCATCACCCACGACACCGCCTTCGGCCGATACGCCGCACTGGCGCCATCCGCCGCCGCGAAACGATAGGACTGCGCCACCGCACCGTAGAACCCGCCGAAGAAGGTCGCGCAACAGAACAGCGCGAACGAAGCATTGAGAATGGCGACGGCGCCGAGCACGCCGCACAAGGCGCCGGAGCCGCTGCCGATGATGAAGGCGACGCGGCGGCCATAGGCGCGCGAAATGATGCCGACCGGCAAGGTGCCGCAAGCGAGGCCAACGACGTAGACCGAGATCGGCACGGTGGCCAGCGCTGCGCTCGGCGCCAGGGTCGCGCCGACGATCGCGCCGGTGGCGAAGATGACCGCCGAATTGGCGCCGCCCAGCGCCTGTGCTGCCGCCAGCTTGCGCACGTTGGAGCGGGCGCGGGCATCGTCGGATATCTCAGCAGCAGTGACGTCGATCATCGGCATTTCCGCCCGGATATGGCCCGGTGCAATCCGGGCTGTTATTTCGGGCGGACTATGACGGCGGCGGTCCGGTCGATCAACCAACGCCGGCGCGGGTGCGCCATGCGCCTTGCCTTAGGTCGAGGCGACGCGACCGAACACCAGGATCAGGTTATTGGCGGGCATCTCCTGGGTGTCGGTCAGCGTCAGGCCGACGCCCACGGCCACCTGCTCCAGTTCGGCGATGTCGCGCACGCCCCATTCAGGATTGCCGTTGCGCAGGCTGCTGTCGAACACCGCATTGCTGTCCGCGGTATGCCTGCCGTGACGCTTGAACGGTCCGTAGATGAATAGCCGCCCGTCCGGCCGCAGATATCTGGCGGCGCCGGCGATCAGGCCTTCGGCCACCGGCCACGGCGCGATGTGGACAACGTTAGCGCAGAACACCGCCAGCAACGGTCCGGGACCGCTGCCGTCTCTCATCTGCGGACACCAAGAGGGGTCGGCGAGGTCGATGCGCAGGGGAGCGCGGACGTTGCCGAGATGTGCGTGCGCGGACCACGCTTTGATGCTCTTCAGATGCGCCGCGTTGAGGTCGCTCGGCCACCAGGTGAGCTCAGGACTGCGGCCGGCGAAATCCACCACATGCTGCCCGGTACCGCTGCCGACTTCGACGACGTCGCCGGACTGGCCGATAAGATACGGCGCAAGCGCGGCCCAGATCGCCTCATGGTTGCGGTGGAACGCCGCCGCATCGAGGCGTCCGTCGGGCTCGACGCGCCCGCCATCCTTGCCGAATTCAACCACATATTCCGCCACGCCACATCCTCGCCAGATCGTGCCAAGAGGCCAGTCTAGCAGCATTGCCATCCGGCGAAAACGCATCGCGCCGAGCACCGATATTCGGCTAGCATCGCGTCGTCGCCGAGTCTTTGGACCGCGATCACCTCGGAGCCCGCATGATCTTTCGCCAATTGTTCGACAGCGTTTCCGGCACCTACAGCTACCTGCTCGCCAGCCGCGCCGGCGGCGAGGCGCTGATTCTCGATCCAGTGCTGGAAAAGGTCGATCGCTACTGCCAGTTGCTGCGCGAACTCGACCTCAAGCTGGTCAAGGCGGTCGATACCCATCTCCATGCCGACCACGTCACTGGCCTTGCCGAGCTGCGCGACCGCACCCAGTGCGTCACCATCATGGGCGAGCAGAGCAAGGCCGACGTGGTGGCCATGCGCGTCGCCGACGGCGACAAGGTGCGGATCGAGGGCGTCAGCCTCGACGTCATGTATACGCCGGGCCACACCGACGATTCCTACAGCTATCTGATGGGCGACCGCGTCTTCACCGGCGATACGCTGCTGATCCGCGGCACCGGCCGCACCGATTTCCAGAACGGCAGCGCGCGGGCGCAGTACGATTCGCTGTTCGGCCGGCTGCTCAAGCTGCCTGACGAGACGATGGTTTTTCCGGCGCATGACTACAAGGGCGACACCGTCTCCACCATCGGCGAGGAGAAGCGCTACAATCCGCGGCTGCAGGTGAAGTCGGTCGAGGACTACATCGAGCTGATGAACAACCTCAATCTGCCGAATCCAAAACTGATGGACGTGGTAATGCCCGCCAACATGCATGTCGGCCTGAAGCAGGACGAACTGGCGCGGCAGGGCCTCGCGATCAGCGCCCGGGATGCGATCGCGCGGCTCGGCGATCCCGGCATCCTGCTGGTCGACCTGCGCGAGGACGGCGAACGCGCCCGGCACGGCGTACTGTCCGGCGCGCTGCATGCGCCCTACCCCACGATATCGGACAACCTGAAGCCGGGCGGCATGCTGCGCGAAGTCGCCAACGCCGCCGGGCGCCGCATCGTGTTCGTCTGCGCCTTCGGCGAGCGCTCGGCGATGGCGGTGAAGGCCGCCAACGATGCGGGCCTGACCAATGCCGCGCATCTCGATGGCGGCATCGATGCCTGGAAGAAGGCGGGCGGCCCGATAGCCACCAGCAGCTAGCCAAACGACATACAAAACACCGCAAAGCGGGTAATTTGGGAGGGACGCGATGAAGGTTCTCAATTTGGCCAAGCAGGCGCTATTGGCCGCTTCGCTGTGTTCCGCTGCACTGCAGCCCGCTAATGCCCAGACCACAACACCTGCGCCTGCTCCCGCGTCGGGCGGGCCGGTCGATGCCGCCTCGATGCAGGATCTGGTGCTCGCCAACCGGGTGCTCACCGACCTCAACGTGATCGACGGCTTCGGCCATGTCAGCATGCGGCATCCGGCGAATCCGAACCGCTACCTGATGGGCCGCTCGGTGGCGCCGGCATTGGTCGTCGCCGATGACATCCTGGAATACGACCTCGATTCCAATCCGGTCGATGCCAGGGGACGCGCCAGCTTTCTCGAGCGCTTCATCCACGGCGAGATCTACAGAGCGCGGCCGGACGTGATGGCCATCGTCCATACCCATTCGCCCGGCGTGATCCCGTTCAGCGTTTCCAGCGTGCCGCTGCGGCCGGTGTTTCACCTCGGCGCCTTCCTGTCCCCCGGCGTGCCGGTGTTCGAGATCCGCGACAGCGCCGGCCAGAGCAACATGCTGGTGAGCAACCCGGCGCTTGGCAAGGCGCTGGCGACCACGCTCGGAGAAAGCAACGTCGCACTGATGCGCGGCCATGGCAGCGTCGTCGTCGCGGCGACCCTTCCGATGGCGGTGTTCCGCGCGCATTACAGCAACGTCAACGCGCAGCTGCAGACGCAGGCGATGTCGCTCGGCGGTCCGGTCACCTATATGGAGCCCGAGGAAAGCAAAAAGACGCTGGGCGTGATCGACCAGATCCACGGCCGCGCCTGGGACCTGTGGAAGCGCGCGGCGCTGGAAAAGATGCCCGGTAAGTAATGCCGTCACATCCGGTCGCGCTCAGTGCACGCGGACCTCGATGTCGTCGTAGCCCTTGAGGCGATAGACGATCACCGAGATCATCCAGCTCACGATGAAGATCGCGATGATTAGATAGCCGAGTGCGCCGAAGTTTTCGTTCAGCGCCTCGATGCCACGCCAGAAGCCGCCGGACAGATCGAGCTTGCGGCCGATCAGGCCGAGCGCCTCGACGCCGCCGATCACCAGAGCCACGATCACCGACACCAGCGTGATGGTCATGTTGTAGTACAGCTTGCGGATCGGCTTGATGAAGGCCCAGCCATAGGCGCGCACCATCAGCACGGCGTCGGTGGTGTCGACCAGCGACATGCCGGCGGTGAACAGCGCCGGGAATACCAGGATCGACCACATCGACATGCCCTCAGCGCCCTGCGCTGCGGAAATGCCCAGCAGCGCGATTTCGGTGGCGGTGTCGAAACCGAGCCCGAACAGGATGCCCAGCGGGTACATGTGCCAGCTTTTCGAGATGATGGAGAACAGCGAGCGCAGCGCGCGGCCGATGATGCCGCGCTGCGCCAACAGGATGTCGAGATCCTCCTCGATGAAACGTTCGCCCCGCTTCACCGCCGTGAACAGCCGATACACCGACACCAGAATGACGATATTGGCCAGCGCTACCACCAGCAGGAAGAATGCCGACACGCCGGTGCCGATCAGCCCGCCGATTTCCTTGAAGCTCTCGAACTTCGACTGCAGTGCCGAGACGGCCAGCGCCACAAAGATCGAAGCCACGACCACCACGGTCGAATGGCCGAGCGCAAAGAACAAGCCGACCGAAATGGGCCGCTTGCCGGACTGCATCAGCTTGCGCGTCACATTGTCGATGGCGGCGATGTGATCGGCGTCCACCGCGTGGCGCAGGCCGAAGGTGTAGGCCAGCAGCGCGGTGCCGAGCAGCACCGGCTGGTCGCGGAACGCGATCAGAGCCCAGAGCCAGGTCAGCAGATTCAGCGGTATCAGAATGGCGTAAATGGCGAGGGTACGGCTGCGCAGATTGTCGGCGCCGTCGTCGAAAAGCGTGCGGATCATGGGGATAATGCGGTCCGTGTTACCGGCTGGAGTGTCTCAGGAAGGCGCTTCCAGTGCAACATCGCCCGCCGCGGCCGGAGAACGCAGTGCGGAAGGCCGGCACTTAACCGCAAGAGCCCTTAAATGACCCGGCGGGGTGCCTTTGCCCGGATGTTTTGTGGTAGGACTGGCGCAGCAATAGCCGAAGCGTACGCCGCACGGCCAAATTTGAGGCAATCATGGATACCGAGCCGGAACCGAAGACCCCCGCCGAGATGAAAGAGATTCGGCTGAATCGTAAGCTCGCGCAGGAGACCGAAGGCATCAAGGCGATGGCCGACATCGCCGCCGCCGACATCGCGATCCGCAAGCGCACCGAAAGCCTGCGCGCGGAGCGTCTGGCCCGCGAGGCCGAAGCACTGGCCAATCCGCCCGAGCCGAAGGCCAAGCCCGCCAAGAAAAAGAAAGCCACCTGATGGCCAAGGACGAAGGCAAGACCGTCAAGGCCGAGCGCGACGCGGCCGCCAAGGCCGTGATCGACAACATGGCCAAGCTGAAGGCGCAGCGGCTCGCCCGCGAGGCGTTAGCGCCGCCGGTGGTGGTGGCGAAGAAGAAGAAATCAGCGGCAGCGACGAAGCCGGGTAGCAAATCGGCTGAGAAGACCCCGGCGCTGGCCGCCTGGCTTGCCGGTCAGCAGAGTGGCGGCCGCCGGACCTGAGACCTGATCAGACGACCGGGGCAGTGGCGGCCGGGGCCGGGGCCGGCCATTCGATCATGGTGCGGGTCTTGGTCGCGGAATCGTAGACCTGGATCTGCAGCATCTGGTAGGCGTTCTTCAGCTTCATGCCGGCTTCTTCAGCGGCTTCCACCGTGTCGTGGTGCGACTTGAAATGGCCATCGACCACCAGCGAATAGCCTTCGGTCGGCGCCCGGTCGGCGCGGACGATCTTGCGCGCCTGCGGTTCGTCCATTTCGATCTTCGGCTTTTTCATCGTTACTCCGGTAGGTAGGATTATGAGATTGGCCCCCGTTTACACGGAACAGCGGAAAAAGGCAGGGGCAATTGCGGGATGGAAACAGTATCGGCTTCAATATCGGTCCAATTGAGGTCGATGCGCGCAATTCAGACAGGTATCAGCATGAACGGGCGAATCAGCGAGCCAGAGAACAAGGACGATCGCAAGCCGCCACCGGCGCCCCCACCGCCTCCCGAGATCGAGGAGGAAGACGGCGACATCGCCACACCCAAACGCGACCGCGACGACGAAGCGCCCGAGTAGCGATTTTTGCCCCCGACGCGACGCGATGCAGCCATCGTAGGGTGGGCAAAGGCGCGCTTGCGCCGCGCCCGCCATCGCGCGCCTTGAAAATTGTGGTGGGCACGCTTCGCTTTGCCCCCCCCTACGACGATGACGGAATGTCGCGCTCGATTATGCGGATGCAACTGGCGTCGAGCAAATGGTCGCCCCACCCGCGTTGGGCGAGGCGCCGCGCCGATTTCGGCGACGCCAGCAATAGCAGCGCCGTTATCGCCAGCGGCACCGCGCTGAGCCCATCGAGCCGAACCGGCGTCAGTTCCTCGACGCTGCCGGTATAGGCGCCGCGATGGCGCAGCAGGTCGCGGCAGGTGCGCAACACATCGCGCCGCGTGCCGCCGCGCAAGGCGACGCCGAGCAGCGCCTGCATCGCCTGATGGGTGACGATGCCGTCGCGGCCATCCGGCGCCACCGGTGGTCTCTCGCCGAGCGATACTTGCAGCAGCAGATCGACCAGATCGACGCCGGCGAGATATGCCGTCATCGGTTCCACCAGCCGCGGATTGGCATCGATATAGAATGGCCCCGAGCCATCCTCCGGCATGATGAAGTCGATCGACAGCGCGCCATGCCAGTCGAGATGCCGGCCGATCAAAGCGAGATCGGCGCGGACGCGGTCGCGGCGCACGCTTTGCTTGATGGCGTCGCCGCCGCCGGCGCCCTCCGCGATCTGCCGATAGGCGTGAAAGCCGAGCAGTTCGCCGCGATGAAAGATCGCCTGGGCTTTTTCCGTGGCACCCGCGACCAGCGCCTGGACCAGCACCTCACCGGCAAAACCATCGACGGCCTCGATCTCCTGCACTGCGCGATTCAGATCGATGGCTTCGCGAACCATCCATACGCCACGACTGGCAGTGCCGATGGCGGTCTTGACCACGCAGGGATAGCGGACAGCCGCGCGCAGTTCTGCGGCGGAAGTGACGATGCGGGTTGGCGGCTGCGGCAGGCTGAGCGTTTCGAGCACGCGGCTGAAGCCGGCCTTGCCATGCACGGTCCGGTAGCTCTCAAAGGCCGGCAGCGCCAGGCCCGTCCGATCGACAAGGCGCCCCTGCACTTTCGCGAACAAATAGCCCTGCTCGTGGATCGGCAACAGCACGTCGAAACGCTGCTTCTCCAACAATTGCTCGGCAAAGCGCAGGAAGCCGGCCGGATCGTTCCGCATCGGCGGGCAGCGATGATATTTCGCGACGAAGCGCGAGAATCGCGCCAGCCCGAACCGCGCGGGATCGCAGATCTCGATGTGGTGGCCGGCGAGGCCCAGCATGGTGACGGCCTCGCGCGCCGAGGTGCTGTTGCCCTCGGAAAGCAGGATGCGCAGTGGCCTAAAATGAGTGCGAGACGCCATCATGCCCAATCATTTCGCATTACCGGCACGTTGTCGCGGTTGGCGAAGCCGCAGGCTGGCGCCCTGCACGCACCGCAACGGCTGCATGCCGCAGCGTTCATGGACAAGCAACCGCTGCCGATCTACGGGTAGGCAAGCTTCGCGCCGGCAAGAAAACACGGGTGGAAACTGCAATGGTCGATCTTCCGGCCGCGACACATGATGCCCCGGCGGATTCGGCGCTGCGCACCCTCGGCGCGATCTCCACGGCGCATTGGGTCAGCCACTTCCACATCTTCGTGCTGCCGATGCTGTTCCCGTTCCTCAAGGACCGGCTCGGCGTCAGCTACATCGACCTTGGCCTCGCGCTGACCGTCTTCGCGGTGGTCTCCGGCCTGACCCAGGCGCCGATCGGCTATCTGGTCGATCGCATCGGCGCACGAAAAATCCTGATCCTCGGCATGACGCTCGGCGGCTGCGCGCTGATCGCGTTGGGCCTGCATCTCAGCTATCCTACACTGATCGTCTGCGCCGCGCTGCTGGGACTGGCCAACAGCGTCTATCACCCTGCCGACTATGCGATCCTCTCGGCGCATATGGACGTGGCCCGGATGGGACGGGCGTTTTCAATCCACAGCTTCGCCGGGTTTTTCGGCGGCGCGGTGGCGCCGGCGATCATGGCGGCGCTGGTCGCCAGCGTCGGTGGCGCCAGCGCGCTGATCGTCGCCGGGCTGATCGGCCTCGCCGTGGCGCTGATGCTGGTGGTGGTCGGGATTCCCGATGCGGGCGCCATGCACGACGACGTCGATGGCACACCCGCAGCGAAGATCAGCATGATGACCCCCGCGATTCTGCTGCTGACGGTTTTCTTCACGCTGCTGGCGCTGTCGCAGAACGGCATCAACAGCTTCGGCATCGTGGCGCTGATGACCGGCTACGGCAGTTCGTTCTCGTCAGCCAATATCGCGCTGACCGCCTATCTCGGCTGCAGCGCGGTCGGCGTGCTGGTCGGCGGCGTGCTCGCCGACCGCACCGTTCGTCACAGCCAGATCGCCGCGGGCTGCTTCGCCGTCAATGCGGCGATCGTGTTCACGATCGCCGCGGTGACGCTGCCTACGCTGGCGCTGGCGCTCACCATGGCGGTAGCCGGGTTCCTCAGCGGCGTGATCGTGCCGTCGCGCGACATGCTGGTGCGCAACGCCGCCCCCGCGGGCGCCGCCGGCCGCGCCTTCGGCATCGTCTCCACCGGCTTCAATTTCGGCGGCATCCTCAGCCCGCTGCTGTTCGGCTGGTTCATGGATCACGCGCTGCCGCACTGGGTGTTCGGCGCTTCCGCGGCCTTCATGGCGGCGACGGTGCTGCTGGCGCTGGTGTCGGAACGGAAGCCCTCCGGGTCGTTCCGGACAAGTGAGCGATAGCGAGCGCAGATCCGGAACCCATACGCTCTGTCTGCGCGGTTTGGCGTGGGGCTAGTGGAGTGGCATCCTTCAGCGCGCCCGACGAAGGCTATGGGTCCCCGCCTTCGCGGGGACGACACTGAGAGAGTCTGTTACAGTCCCTCGGCATGCTCACCGTCCGCCATCTCACCAAATCCTATCGCTCGGCCCAGGAACAGGTCGCCGTGTTGCGCGGCGTCGATCTCGATGTCGCTGCCGGCGAAAGCGTGGCGCTGACCGGTGAATCCGGCAGCGGCAAAAGCACGCTGCTGCACCTGATCGCGGGGCTCGATCAGGCCGACGGCGGCGACATCACGCTGGAGAATGTCGTCACCACCGGCCTGCCCGATGCCGCCCGCGCGGCGCTGCGGCGCGACCGGCTCGGCCTCGTGTTCCAGCAATTCAACCTGATCCCGAGCCTGAACGTCGCCGACAACCTCGCGTTCCAGTCGCGCATTGCCGGCCGCCACGATGCCGTCTGGCAAGACGAACTAGTCGAGCGCCTCGGTCTCGCTGCGCTGTTGAAGCGCTATCCCGAACAGTTGTCCGGCGGTCAGCAGCAGCGCGTCGCCATCGGCCGCGCGCTGGCGTCAAAACCGCTGCTGTTGCTGGCCGACGAGCCTACCGGCAATCTCGACGAGGAAACCGCCGATAGCGTCCTGAGCCTGGCGCGTGACCTGGTGGCGCGCACCGGCTGCGGCTTCCTGATGGTCACGCATAGCGCGCGGCTCGCCGCCACGCTGGACCGGCAGGTGCAACTGCATGCTGGCTTGATCCGGTGAAACGCGCGTCGTGGATTCTTGCGGTGCTGCTGAGCCACTGGCGCCGGCATCCGATGCAATTGGCCACCTTGCTGGTCGGGTTGATTGCCGCCACCGCGTTGTGGAGCGGCGTGCAGGCGCTCAACCAGCAGGCCCGCGCCAGCTACGACCGCGCCGCCGCGACCTTCGGCGGCGCGCGCACCGCGATGCTGGTCGGCCGCGACCGCGCGGCGGTGTCGCAAGACCTGTTCGTCGATCTGCGCCGCGCGGGCTGGCCGGTATCGCCGATGCTGGAAGGTCGCGTGCCAATCGGCGGCCGCACGATTCGGCTGCTCGGCATCGAGCCGGTGACATTGCCGGTGGAAGCGAGCGCCACCGCCGAAGTCGGCAAAGGAGGCGTGCAGGCCTTCATTACGCCGCCGGGGCAGACGCTGATTTCACCGGAGACACTGGCCGATCTCGGGCTCATGGAAGGCGCGACGCCCGCGATCGGTGACGCACTGAAGCTGCCGCCGCTGCGGGTGCAGCCGCAGCTAGTGCAGGGCGTGCTGGTGGTCGATATCGGCATCGCGCAAACCTTGCTGAAAATGCCCGGCCAGATTTCGCGGCTGCTGATCGGCAAGGCCAACGGCCCACGCGCACCGCTCGAACAGGTGACCGGAAATCAATTACGTCAGGTCGAGCCCGATGCCGAGACCGACCTCGAACGGCTCACCGACAGCTTCCATCTCAACCTCACCGCCTTCGGACTGCTGTCGTTCGTCGTCGGCCTGTTCATCGTCAATTCCGCCATCGGCCTCGGCTTCGAGCAGCGATTGCCGATGCTGCGCACGCTGCGCGCCTGCGGCGTGTCGGCGCGATTGCTCAACACCGTGTTGCTAGTCGAACTGGTGTCGATCGCGGTGGTCGCCGGGTTGATCGGGCTGGTGTGCGGCTACTTCATCGCCGCGTCATTGCTGCCGGATGTCGCCGCCAGCCTGCGCGGGCTGTATGGCGCGACGATCCCCGGCCAACTGACCCCGAAGCCGGAATGGTGGCTGGCAGGGCTCGCTATTTCGGTGCTCGGCGCGCTCGCGGCGGCCACGTCGAGCCTGTTGAAGGCGGTGCGGCTGCCGCTGCTGGCAGCGGCGCAGCCTTATGCCTGGCAGCAGGCGCAGAGCCGCTGGCTGACGTTGCAGGGCGCGCTGGCGGCGATCGTGCTGACGGGTGCGGCCGGTGTGCTGTTGCTCGGTGACTCCTTGATTGCTGGCTTCGTCGTGCTCGCCGCGCTGCTGATCGGCGCGGCGCTGGCACTGCCGGTGATTCTGGGCCTCGTGCTGGCGTTGGGCGAACGCAGCACGCGACGGCCGCTCACAAAATGGTTCTGGGCCGACAGCCGGCTGCAGCTTTCGGGATTGTCGCTGGCGCTAATGGCGCTGCTGCTGGCGCTCGCGGTCAATGTCGGCGTCGGCACCATGGTGGAAAGTTTCAGCCGCACGTTTACGGGATGGCTCGATGGCCGGCTCGCTGCGGAGATTTATCTCAATGCGTCGAGCGAACAACAGGCGGTCGAAATCAAGCGCTGGCTGAAGCCGCGGCCGGAAGTGAAGGCGGTGCTGCCGGGCAGCCGCACCGATGTGCAGCTCTCAGGCCTGCCAGTTGAAGTGCTGGGCTTCGCTGATCATGCCACCTATCGCCAGCAATGGCCGCTGCTGGAGGCGACCAGCGATGCGTGGGACCGCGTGCGTTCCGGCGATGCGGCGTTCATCAGCGAGCAGTTGTCGCGGCGGCTGAAGCTGGGCGTCGGCGATCGCCTTGAAGTGCCCGCGCTCTCGGGCAACTGGCAGCTCCAGATCGTCGGCATCTATGCCGATTACGGCAATCCCAAGGGACAGCTCGGCGTCAATATCGACGCGCTGGTGAACCGCTTCCCCGCCATTTCGCAGACCCGGATGGGGCTGCGCGTTCAGCCTGCCGATGTGCCCGCATTGATCGCCGCGATCCAGCAGCAGTTCGGGCTCGACGGCCGCAACCTGGCCGACCAGGCCACGGTGAAGGCGGAATCGCTGCGCATCTTCAACCGCACCTTTGCCGTGACCGCCGCGTTGAACGCCTTCACGCTAGGCGTCGCCGGCGTGGCGCTGCTGACCAGCCTGCTCACCTTGAGCAATTCGCGGTTGCCGCAACTGGCGCCGCTATGGGCGATCGGTATTACCCGGCGGCGGCTGGCCGGCATCGAGCTGCTGAAGACGCTGTCGGTGGCACTAATCACCGCGCTGCTGGCGCTGCCGCTCGGGCTTGCAGTGGCGTGGTGTTTGATCGCGGTGGTGAATGTGAAGGCGTTCGGCTGGCGGCTGCCGTTCAATGTATTTCCGCTGCAACTGATCCAGTTGCTCGGCGTGGCGATGCTGGCGTCGCTGCTGGCGGCCTTGCTGCCGATCGTCAAACTGCTGCGGATGCAGCCGGCGAAGCTGGTGAAGGTGTTTGCCGATGAACGATAGCCGCCTCACGCGCCGCATGTTTGCCGGCGGCCTCGCCGCGCTCGGCCTCGGCGGCGCGCGCGCGATGGCGCAAGGCTTTGCCGGGCTGGGCCGCGATGCCGACGGCTTTGCCAGCGTGGTGCCCGGCCGCGCGCTGGTGTTCCCGGCGGACCATGGCCCGCATCCGGAGTATCGCATCGAATGGTGGTATCTCACGGCCAACCTTGTCGATGCCGCCGGCGCCGCCTACGGCGCGCAATGGACGCTGTTTCGCCAGGCGATGGCGCCGGGCGCGCAGGGCGAAGGCTGGGCCAATCCGCAGATCTGGATGGGGCACGC
>NZ_JAQGJD010000403.1 GCF_028290785.1 Tardiphaga sp.
GGCGCGGAGCAGGAGCGCATGGAGGCGTGGATCGTCGAGGAGGTCAATAACGGCGCGGTGCTGCCGGGCCTTTACCCGATGAACGCCGACACCAAGGCGCGCTACGCGGCTTCGAAGAAGTAACGCAAACCAAACAGCGAGGCCGTGCCATGAAGATCCACGCAGCAGGTTCGCGTCCGACCAACCGGGCGCCGCAGGACTACTTCACTGGCACGGTCTGGCAGGATCCGATCATCGCCACCGAAGCCCCGGCGCGTCTGGCTTCGACGCGCGTCAGTTTCGAGCCGGGTGCCCGCACGGCGTGGCACACCCATCCGCTTGGCCAGACGCTGTATGTGCTCTCCGGCGTCGGCCGCATTCAGACCGAAGGCGGCCCAATTCTGGAGATCAAACCCGGCGACACCGTGTGGATACCGCCCGGCGAGAAGCACTGGCACGGCGCGTCGCCGACCAATGCGATGACTCACATCGCCATGCAGGAGGCTCTCGACGGCAGCTTCGCAACCTGGATGGAGCAGGTGAGCGATGCTGATTATGCGGGAAAGGTGGGCGGCTGAACGCGCGACCCTATTCGAACCAGCGGCTGCTGACGCTGCGAAAGCTGCCGGTTTCCTGCATGATGTGCAGCCACTGGTCGATAAACCCCTTCAGTGCCACATCGCGCTGCAGCCAGTAGGCTTTTTCGGCAAAATCGAACGGTGTTTCCGGATGCACGGCGCACAGCACGCCGGGATGCAGCTTCTGCTGATATTTGGTTTCCGAGGCGTCGGTCATCATCACGTCGGCATGGCCGGCAGCGATCTGATCGAAGATGCTGACGTTGTCGTTATGGGTGATGATCTCGGCATTGCTGATCCTGGCGCGGGCAAAGCGCTCGTTGGTGCCGCCGGGATTGACGATGACGCGTACGCCGGGCCGATCGATGTCGGCGACCGTCGCGAACCTGTCCTTGTCGGCGCAACGCGCGATCGGTGTCTTGCCCTCGCGCATGATGGGTATCGAGAACAGTCCTTTCTTCTGCCGGTCGAGAGTGATGGAGACACCGCCCATGGCGATGTCGAACCGATCCGCCGCGAAGTCGGCTGATAGTTTCGGCCAACTGGTCCGGACATGCTCGACCTTGACGCCGAGCGCCTGGCCAAGCTGCTCCGCCATCTCGACGTCGAAGCCGTTGAATTTCCCGGTGGCTGGATCGAATGAACTGAACGGCAGATAGTCGCCCGTAAGGCCGACCCGCAGCGTGCCGCGTGCAATGATATCGTCGAGCCGCGAGGAGGGCGTCTGCGCGCGCAACGGCGTAATCCACAGACAAGCGATAGCCAGCAACCCGGCCAGCATGCGGACCATGACGCTCCCCCGAAATTCTGCGGCATCGCCAGCAATTGGCGGCACCGTTGTCGAGCAGCTTACAGGGATGTCGGCGAGGTTCAATATCTGAACCTGCAATCGGCGGCCGTTCGTCAGCAGTCGCTATGCAGGCGTCGAACATGCCGCCGGTCTTTGGTGCGTCAGCTTTCGCTATCGTCGCTATCGTGGTCGGGCATGCGCCTGCCGAGGGTCATATCGCTCTTCAGCGCCTCGAACCGGCGGCGCGCAGCGCGCTCGCGGTCGTCGATGAAAGCAACCACCTCGTCAGATGGCATGGGCCCCAAGACCAGCGGACGCGAATGCGGGCCGATGGTCTCGTCGACGAAGTAACGCCCCTCGTCATCGCGCCGTGCGGTCCAGCGAAAGCGGATCGCATCGAGCGGGCCGGGGCCAAGTCTGGAATAGTGTTCGACGTCGATCGATGGCGCGGCAACGGGGGCAGCGGGCTGCTCTGCGGGCTCGTCTTCAGGCTGCGCCGATCCCTCGGGCTGAGCCGATTCGGAAATCAGCTCGGGCTCGATCTCCACTTTGGCTTCCGGCTTTTCACTGGAGTGATCAAGGATGCTTGCGATCGCTGCCAGCGCATGATCGGTCGGATCACTCTGCATCAAAAATTCGTCCCCCGCATGCCGCACTATACTACACAGACTCTTAAGTGTGTGTGTAGTTCCTTGTCGATGCAAGCGATGGCTGTTTTTAGGCGCAGATGGGCGGCGTCCGATCTTTCCAGGGTCGCGCGATTTCCAGTTGCGCTGCGAGACGCAGCAGCGTGGCCTCGTCGCCAAACCTTGCCGTAAACATCATGCCAAGCGGCAACCCGTTACCGCTCCACGCCAGCGGCACCGACATCGACGGCTGGCCGGACATGTTGGCCAAGCTGGTGCCCGGCATGTAGCGGCGCAGCAGCGGCGGGATCTCGCCGAGCGTGTCGGACATGGTGTCGATGGCACCAATCTTCACGGGTGGCTGGCACAGCGTCGGCGACAGGAAGATGTCGCAGCCGGTGAAGAACTCGGTCAGGCTGCGCGAGATCAGGAACGCGTTTTGCAGTGCGACAACATAGTCCATCGCACTGGCCTTGCGCGCATTGTGCGCGCTCCCGAGCGTCAACTTCTCAAAATCGTCGGACGTCATCGCACGGCCAAACTTCTGCGCGGCCAGGTGCACCGTCGCGGCAGTGTTGGCGGAGACCACGGCGGCGATCACCAGCGCGGGATCCGCGGCCAGGACCGGCGCGCGTTCCTCGACATGGTGGCCGAGGCCTTCGAGCAGCTTCGCGACATCGCGCACCGCCGCGGCAATCTCGGGATCGATGGCTTCGCCATAGGGCGTCTTGTCGGTGAAGAAGATGCGTAGTCGGCCGGGCTCTCGGCCAACCTCATCGAGGAATGCGCGCTCCGGGACCGGCGCCATGTAAGGGCTGGTCGGCTCAGGGCCGTGGATGGCGTCGAGCATGGCTGCGCTGTCGCGGACGCTGATGCTGACCACGTGGCCGCAGGAGAAACCGCCCCAGCCTTCGCCCTTGTCGGGGCCACACGGGGTCCGCGCCCGGGTCGGCTTCAGGCCGAACACGCCGCAGGCCGATGCCGGAATCCGAATCGAGCCGCCTCCGTCGCTAGCATGCGCCACCGGCAGGATGCGAGCGGCCACGGCTGCTGCGGCTCCACCCGACGAGCCGCCGGACGAGTGCGCGGGATTCCACGGATTGCGCGTCGGGCCGTGCAGCCGGCCTTCGGTGGTCGGCATCAGTCCGAATTCCGGGCTGGCGCTCTTGCCGAAGATCGTCAACCCGGCATCGAGAAAGCGCCGGGCGAGGGTGCCGGTGTGGTCGGCGACGTAGTCCTTGTACAGGCTAGCGCCAAACGTAGTGCGGGTGCCTTCGATGAGGTCGAGGTCCTTCAGCAGAAACGGCACGCCGGTGAATGGTGCGTCAGGCAGGCCGTTGTCGATCTGGCGTTGCGCGTAGTCTTCATGGCGCACCACCACAGCGTTGATATCAGGACTGACGCGCTCGGTGCGCGCCACCGCCTCGTCGAGCAATTCGCGCGGACTGACCTGCTTGCTGCGGACCAACTCGGCAAGACCGAGTGCGTCGTAAGCGCCGTATTCCTTGAACGTCATGGGGGGGGTACTCGGATGAGGGAAGGCGTTGCTAGCGCGGATGGCCCGCGCCAGCAATGCGCCGGCTAGCCGAGCACCTCTGCATTGACGGCGTTCTGCTTGATCGGCTCGCCATCGAGCACGCTCAGCATGTTGCGCGCAGTCTGCAGGCCCATGCGGTCGAGCGCCTCGCGGGTGACGCCGGCGACGTGGGGCGCGATGATGACGTTAGGCAGATCGAACAGCGCATGGCCAAGCGGCGGCGGCTCCACCTCGAACACGTCGAGCCCGGCGCCGGCAAGCTTGCCGGCCACTAGCGCGTCGTACAGTGCCGATTCCACCACGATGCCGCCCCGCGCGGTGTTGATCAGATAGGCGCTCGGATTCATCCGCGCGATGCGGGCGGCGTCGAATAGACCGGTGGTCTCCTTGGTCTTCGGGCAGTGGATGCTGACGAAGTCGGCGCGCGGCAGCGCGGCATCGAGATCGCTCACCGGCTCGCAGCCAGCGGCCCTGATCGCTTCCGCCGACAGGTAGGGATCATAGACCAGCACCGTCATTTCCATCGCTAGGCAGCGCTTGGCAGTGCGGGTGCCGATGCGGCCGAAGCCAAGGATCAGCACGGTCTTGCCGAACAGATCGAACGGCAGCAGGCCGAGCCGTGTGCTCCATTTCCCCTCCTTGACCAGCGCGTGCAGTTCGACCGCGCGCTTGGCCAGGGTCAGCATCATGAACAGCGCCTGTTCGGCAACCGAGGGCGAGTTGGCAGTGCCAGCGATCATCAGCGGCACCTTGTAGCGGCTGAGCGCTGCGACATCGACGGAGTCGTAGCCCACGCCGATCCGCGCCACGACCTTCATGTCGCGGGAGGCTTCCAGTTCCGGTTCGCCGAACCGCGTCGCGCCGAGCGCCACGCCGTGCACGGGCGCTTGCTTCTCCAATAGCGCCGAAAAATCGGCGGCGGAAATTAGGTTGGAAAATTCGACGGTTTCGATATCGCCGCGTTCGTTAAACAGGTCCCAGCCAAGTCGAGACATGGATTCGGTAATGAGAAGTTTCTTCTTATTGGTCGTCATTTCCACCCCTTGAAGCATTTGTTCTTGTGCGCTCGCGTAACGTTCCGCGACGCGCTCCTCATTTAACAGGCTCAATCTGGTGAGGTCCATCGCCGTCGCCACGTGAACGGATGGACTTGGCGTCGATGAAAACGATATTGTTCGCGGGCTGCTGCTGATTTGTTTGTTGCGATGCAAAACGAATGACCTTGAAGGAGACGACCCTGATGATCCGACCGATACTGCCGGCGCGCCTGTGTGCTCGATTGCGTTTCGTTCTCGGCGTCGGCGCCGTCGCGCTATTGGCCCACTCCTCGGCCGCGCAGGCCCAGGGGCTGGTCCAGGGCGTGCAGCAAGGCGCCAGAGACGGCAACAAGGCGGCAGGGCCGATCGGCGGCGTGCTGGGTGGGGCGATCGGCGGCGTTGTCGGTGTGGTGGGTGGCGTGTTCGGCGTGCCCGCCAATAACAACAGCGTCCGCGGTCCCGCGCAGTCCGGTGCGAAACAGACCAAGGAAACCCGGGCGGCAAAGGGCGTCAAAGGCAAAAAGGCGGCAGAGCCGGCGCCTGAACCGCAATTGACCGCAGAGCAGGTGGTCGCCAACAGCGACGCCAACATTGCCCGCATCAAGACCGCGCTCAATCTGACGCCGGAACAGGAGAAGAACTGGGCCGGCTTCAACAGCGCCATGCACTATCTCGGCAACAATGGCGCCGATCGCCTCAAGCTGCGTATTGCGCGCGCCCAGCGCGATCCGCCGGACGACATCATCGAGCAGATGCGCAACGAGGCCCAGTTCCTCAACGACCGCGCCGTCGATCAGCGCAACGTTGCGGACGCCGCCGAGCCGCTGTTCGCCAGCCTGGACGCCAAGCAGAAGGCGCTATTTATTGAAGAGATGGTGCGGCTCAGCCGTGAGCGTGGCCTCGACTAGTTCAACGATGGAACCTCTTGGCCATGGTGGCGTTTTTCCTCCGACAAATGGAGGTTACCATGGCCGAGAAATTCGATCCTGCACCGCACGACAAATACGCCGTCGGCGTCAAGGAAGCGGCGAAGGCGGATCAGAAACAGCACAGCGAGCTGAAATCTGGATTGGAAGATTCGTTTCCGGCGTCCGATCCCGTGAGTGCAACGCAACCAGCCAAGTCGAAGCCGGACGGTGATCGCGAGAAGGAGACCTTGTGGGACAAGGTTACCGGTGCCTTCAAGTGACGACGATGTGATGCCAAAGGCTCCGACGGAGTAATAAATCGTTAACCATGTCTCCGCAGTATGGGTTGTACGGCGAACGATGGAGAATTCCGTTGGCGACGATCATATCGGACCATGGACTTGAATTTGCAGAAGCGCCGGCCACGCCGCGCCGGGGTGATATTTTCACGATCCACGCCACCCGGAACGATCAAAGCATGGTGACCCATCGGATCATTCCGGATGTCGCAGTGGCGCAAGCGCGGGTACTCAACGATGCCGGCTGGCGGGTGCGTATATCCGGGCTGGGCGGACGCCAGTTTGCGCCGTCGGAATTTCATCAGTTGCTGACATTTGATCGCATCGGCTGAATCGCACGAACAGACGACATCGTGACCTCGCCGGACCTCCGAGCGGGGTTTTTCAATGCCGCGAACATGGTAGCCTGCGGCAATCAGCTCGCTCATAAAACGCATCAAATCGCCGGCTTAATCACATGAAATCAATCGTCTTTATCTGCGGCGCCATTGCTGCCCTGGCAGCCCCGTTGGCGCATGCCGCGACCTCTCGCCAGCAGCAGATGATGAAGCTTTCGCCGGAGACCCGGATCGAGCAGCGCTGCGACGCACGGGCCATGGGTGCCGTGCAGCGCGAACACAAGGGCTTCAAGCCGGACGAATTCGTCGCTTATGCCTTCGCGGATCCGGTTTTGCGCGGCACGCGGATCAGCGCGCCCGGCGGCGCGATTCGCAGCAGCGGCAAATGGTACCATCTTTCCTACGTCTGCGAGACCAACGCGGAGGGTCTCGAAGTCAGTTCGTTCACCTACCAATTGGGCGCGGAAGTACCGCGCGGTGAATGGGACGCGCATTTCCTGGTGCCGCGCTGAGCGGCCAAAATCTCGGGTGGTCCGGTCGCGAAGAATTTCTGCGGTCGCGACGACGCCTTACAATCGATCGACGCGCAGGAAACACGCCCATACCAGCGACACCAGCGCGGCGATCGCGAGCCAGGACGGGTTGAGGCAGAACACGTCGCCATAGCGACAGACCTGAATCGCCCATCCGGCTGAGTTGATGCTGGCGACGTAGAAAAGGCCGGCCGAGATCCATAAAATAACGGCGATCATAAACATGAGAGCGCTCCGCATAATATGCGGCGAATCTGTTCCGGATTCTTGAAGC
>NZ_JAQGJD010000015.1 GCF_028290785.1 Tardiphaga sp.
AATCTCCTCGTAGCTTACCGGCAATCCATGCGCGGCGCGGAACGCCGCGAGGTCCGCGGTCTGCTGGCGCAGCAGCGGCAGTTCGCCGCCGCCCACCACCAGCGACAGCGGCGCGGCCGGGCCGCTCTCCTGCATCAGCGGTGAGGTGCGCTTCGCCATCGCCTCGTCGAGCTTCAGCTTTTCGTTGAGATAGGAATGCCGGATCGGTTCGAGATCGTAGATGCCCGATATCGCCACGCCGCCCTTCACCGCGGGATGCGTCAGCGTCGTCGCGGTGAGATGACCGCCGGCCGACCAGCCGGACACGATGATGCGCGACGGGTCCGCGCCCAGCTTCGGCGATTGCGCGACCACCGCATCGACGCTGGCGTGCAGCTCGGCGACGATCTCGTCCAGCGTGGCTTCCGGCGCCAGCGTATAGCCGACCACGGCGACATTGATGCCGTGCGCCATCGGACCTGCCGCGAAGCAGGTGAAGAAATCCTTCGAGCGCATCTGCCAGTAGCCGCCATGGATCAGCACCAGCGTCGGCCCGCCGTCGGCGGCCTTCAGGAAATCGAACCGGTTGCGCTCGCGCGGCCCGTAGCTGAGGTCGAGATGGTCGGGATGTTTCGCCTTCATCTCCTCGGAGCGCTTCACCCAGCTCGCGCCGATCTCGGCGCTGCCGGCGACGGCGACGCCGTTGTTGAGGCCGGCGTCGAGCTGCGCCTGATTCATCGCGCGCCAGTCCGTCTCGCCGAAGGGCTTACTCATGGTTGCATCCTTGCATTGATGCGAGGCGTCAGCGCGCTCGCGATTCCACATTTCCAGAAAATCGTCTACACGGCTACATCGTCGGGATCGACATTCATAGGCAAGCGAACTGGAGACGTGCGTGGCAACTGATACGGATCTCATCAAGGCAACGGCGTGTGCCATTGTCGATCAACTCAATGCCGGCACGGTGACGCCGCTGCAATTGCTCGACGTGCTGGAGGCGCGGATCGCCGCAGTCGATGGCCAGGTCAACGCGCTGCCGACATTGTGCTTCGATCGCGCCCGCGCAGCGGCGAAGGAGCTGATGAAGAAGCCGCTCGGCGCGCGCGGCATCCTCGCCGGCCTGCCGGTGCCGATCAAGGATCTGACGGCCGTGGCCGGCGTGCGCACCACGCAGGGCTCGCCGATCTTCGCCGACGTGATCCCCGCCAAGTCGAACATTCTGGTCGAACGTCTGGAAGACAACGGCGCGCTGATCTACGCCAAATCCAACACGCCGGAATTCGGCGCCGGCGCCAACACCTTCAACGACGTGTTCGGCGCCACGCTTAACCCGTGGGACCTGTCGCGTTCGGCGGCCGGCTCCTCCGGCGGCGCCGCGGCGGCGCTGGCCAGCGGCACCGCGTGGCTCGCGCATGGCTCCGACATGGGCGGCTCGCTGCGCAATCCCGCCAGCTTCTGCGGCATCGTCGGCATGCGGCCAAGCATCGGCCGCGTCGCGGCAACGCCCTCAGTAGCGATCGCCCGCACCCTCAGCGTGCAGGGCCCGATGGCCCGCACGGTGGAAGACCTCGCGCTGATGCTCGACGCCATGAGCGGCGAACATCCGGCCGATCCGCTGTCGCTGCCGCTGCTGCCGGAATCGTTCCGCGCTGCCGCGCGCTCCGGCCGCAAGCCGAAGCGCGTCGCCTATTCGCCGGATCTCGGCATCACCCCGGTCGATCCCGAAGTCGTCGCCATCACCCGCGCCGCGGCGAAGCGTTTCGAGGAAGCCGGAATCATCGTCGAGGAGGCCCATCCCGACCTCCGGGAAGCCCATGAGTGCTTCCACGCGCTGCGCGCCTACGACTTCGCGCTGTCCAAGGCGGTGCTGCTCCGCGACAAGCGCGACATGCTGAAGCCGGAAGTGATCTGGAACATCGAGGAAGGCCTCAAGCTCAAGGTCACCGACATCGAGCGCGCCGAGGCGCAGCGCGTCGCCATGGCGGCACGCGCCTACGAATTCTTCCAGACCTACGATCTGCTGCTGTGCCCGGCCACCATCGTACCGCCATTCCCGATCGAGCAGCGCTACCTCGCCGAATGCAACGGCACCAAATTCGACAACTACGTGCAGTGGCTGGGCATCGTCTACGCGATCACGCTGATCTGCTGCCCGGCGCTGTCGCTGCCCTGCGGCTTCACCGCGAAGGGACTGCCGGTCGGCTTGCAGATCGTCGGCCCGCCGCGCGGCGACGCGGCGCTGCTCGCCGGTTCCCGCGTGCTGGAAGACATTCTGGGCATCAGCGGTGCAACGCCGATCGATCCGAGAGCTGCGGCTTAAGTCGTCATTGCGAGGAGCCCTTGCGGCGACGCAAGGCTCCGCACCATCCCCGTCATTGCGAGGAGCGAAGCGACGCGGCAATCCAGAGCAACAAGCTCGGTAAGAACTGGATTGCTTCGTCGCAACGGCTCCTCGCAATGACGGGGATGGGCCGGCGACGCGCCTCTACGACTTTCGTCTCACAGGCCCCGCAGGATAACCGCTTCCAGCCGCGACATTGCACCGCAGCAAAGACCATGCAGCCACCTGCAATGCATCCTGCGGCATTGGCTTTTCGTCCGTCACGTGGCAACGGAGCATTTCACTTTACGGAATTCGAGGGACTGAAACGT
>NZ_JAQGJD010000064.1 GCF_028290785.1 Tardiphaga sp.
AACCGGGATCGTAAGTCTGCGTGCGTCGGTTAGGATGGTGCCGGCCGGGGCGGGCGTTACGGGATTACGGGAAGGTCGTTGGCGGCCGTCGGGATCTCGCACCCCGCCTCGTTTGATCGAAGGGCCGGACACCCGGACGGTAGCAAGTGCTGGCCGCACGTTTGACGATCCAGGAGCCGGCCCTGCCTCTCGAACAAGGCAGGAGCAAACATGACACTCCCTCATTTGTCGGACAATACCTTCGTCGGCATCGACGTTGGTGGTGCGGGTCTCGACGTCGCATGGCATCGGGGCGGTAGTGCCCATTACGCCAATAGCCCCGATGGCATTGCCGCGCTGGTCGAGCGGCTGCGGTCGGGGCCACCCGTGACCCGCATCGTGGTGGAGCCGACCGGCGGGTATGAGAAGGCGCTGGTGAAGGCGTTGCGTCAGGCGCAGCTCCCCGTCGAGATCGCCCACACGACGCGCGTTGCGGCTTACCGCAAGCTGGTCGGCGTCAAGGCCAAGTCCGATACCTCGGATGCCCGGCTGCTCGCGTCCTATGCGGCCGCCCCCGACGAGGTGCGCGGTCGCAAGGCCAGTCACGTCGAACTGCCGGCAGATGATATCCGCGAGGCCCTTTCCGAACTCGCAAGCCGCCGCGACCAGCTCAAACACATGATCCATGCCGAGACCTGCAGGCTCGGGACGGTGCGGATGGCCGAACTCCGCCAGGCGATATTGACTCATCTCGAGACGCTGCGAGCCGAAGACAAGCAGGTCCACCGGATGATGTTGGCTCTGGTGCGTCAGCGCCTCGACCTGCAGCGCGACCAGCGTTTGCTCAAAACCATCAAGGGCATTGGCCCGAAGTCCGCGCTGGTCTTCCTGGCTTCGGTTCCCGAACTCGGCCGGGTCGACAACAAGGCGGCCGCGGCGCTCATCGGCGTCGCCCCGTTCGTGCGCAGAAGCGGCACCATGATCGCCCCCGCACGCATCCACGGCGGGCGCGCCGCCGTGCGCAGCATCCTCTACATGGCCGCCGTCTGCGCCAGCAAACACAACCCGGTGCTCCGCCCCTTCTACGACCGCCTCATCGCCAAAGGCAAACCGCCAAAATTGGCCCTGATCGCCATCCTGAGACGGCTCGTCGTGTTCGCCAATGCCGTTCTCAGGTCCGGCCAACCATGGAAAAGCGCAAATGCAGCTTGACAGCTAACACGGTAGATCCCGGATCTGCGGAGCGGCATCAAGAATGCCGCACCGCGTCCGGGACACGAAGGACGCCTGCCCGCCAAACAGGCACCCACTACCCTTTTAAGTCTAAAACTATCGCTTTTCATATAATTTCATCCTGCTAGGATCGGCGCCGTTCCACCCCACAAGGGAGATGCGCCGTGCCTGACTCTGCAGCCATGACGACAAAGGACGGCCGCTTCGGCTATGAGGCCGCGGGCGATGCGACTAGAACGCCACTGGTATTTCTCCACGGCATCGGTGGCGCCGCGCGCGGCTGGCGCGCCCAGCTCGACGCCTTCGGCAATCGCTATCACGCCATCGCTTGGGACATGCCCGGCTACGGCGGCTCGCAGCCACTGCCGGTCACCAGCATCCCCACGCTCGCCGACGCGCTGAAGGATTTCCTGGCCCAGCTCGGTGCCGTCAAGCCGGTGCTGGTCGGCCATTCCATCGGCGGCATGATCGTGCAGCAGTTTCTGGTGAGCTATCCCGATCTCGCTGGCGCCGCGGTGCTCGCGCAGACCACCTCGGCGTTCGGCAGCTCCGACGGCGAGTGGCAGAGGAATTTCATCGATAGCCGCGTCGGCCCGCTCGACCGCGGCGAGACTATGGTGTCGATGGCGCCGAAGCTGGTGCAGGACCTGATCGGCGACGCGCCCAGCGCCGAAGGTATCGCACTGGCGCGCGATTGCATGGCGTCGGTCAAGCCGGAAACCTATCGCTCCTCCATGCAGGCGATGATCGGTTTCGACCTGCGCAAGAACATCGCCGACATCAAGGTGCCCACGCTGCTGCTGTCCGGCTCGAAGGACAACAATGCGCCGGCCAAGACCATGGCCAAGATGGCGACCTTCGTGAAGGGCTCGACCTATGTCGAGCTCGAGGGCGTCGGTCACCTCGCCAACATGGAACGGCCCGCCGAATTCAACGAAGTGCTCGCCGACTTCCTCTCCACCAGCCACAATCTTTCGGGGTCCTCCTCATGACCATGCCCATCGCCAAAGCACTCGATCTCGACGCCATCGTGCTCGACAAGCCGATCTTCGATCCCAAGGCCTACGGGTTGACCGACGAGCAGGCCGAGATCATGACCCGGGCGCGCACGCTTGGGCAGAGCGTGTTCGCCGGCCGCGCCTCGAAGTGGGACAGGGAAGCGATCTTCCCGGCCGAGAACTACAAGGACCTGCACCAGGCCGGCCTGCTCGGCATCGCGATCCCGAAAGTCCATGGCGGCCTCGGCGCCGACTACCAGACCTATGCGATGACCGCCGCCGAGATCGGCCGCTATTGCGGCGCCACCGCGCTGACCTGGAACATGCACGTCTGCTCGACCTTGTGGTCCGGCCCGCTCGCCGACGACCTCGAGATGGACGAGCCCACCCGCGCCGACCAGGAGCGCCGCCGCGCCATCCACTACAAGCGCATCGTCGAAGACGGCGCGATCTATTCGCAACCGTTCTCCGAAGGCGGCGCGGCTGCCGCCGGCGGCGTGGCGTTCGGCACCGAAGCCAAGCCGGTCGATAGTGGCTGGCTGGTCAACGGCAAGAAAATCTTTGCCTCGCTCTCCGGCCACGCGAATTATTACGGCGTACTGTGCACCGAGATCGCCGAGGGTGAAAAAGCCTCGCGCCGCAACACGCTGTATCTGGCGCTGCCCGCCGATGCACCCGGCGTCTCCGTAGTCGGCGACTGGGATCCCTTGGGCATGCGCGGCACGGTCTCGCGCACGCTGATCTTCAAGGACGTGTTCGTGCCGTTCGATGCGGCCTTGATGCCGCGCGGCGTGTACTTCCAGGCCGCGATGCGCTGGCCGCACATGTTCCTGACGCTGTCGCCGACCTATGTCGGTCTCGCGCAGGCGGCCTATGATTTCACCGTGAAGTATCTGCGCGGCGAGGTGCCGGGCACGCCGCCGGTAAAACGCCGGATGTATCCGACCAAGCAGATTGCGGTGGCGCAGATGCAGATCAAGCTGGAGCAGATCAAGGGCATCTGGTTCCAAGCGATCACCGAAGCCTGCGCCAATCCGACGAAAGAGCAGGTGCTGCGCGCTTACGCCGCGCAGTATTCCGTGATGGAAGGCGCCAACGAGATCGCGACGCTGGCGATCCGCACCTGCGGCGGCCAGGCTATGCTGAAGTCGCTGCCGCTGGAGCGCATCTACCGCGACAGCCGCTGCGGCGCTTTGATGCTGCCGTGGACGGCGGAGCTGTGCCTCGACCGCATCGGCCGCGAAGCGCTGTACGAGCAGGGCGAGAAGGACGAGTAAAAACGACAAACGTCATGTTCACCGTTCCCCGGACGCTGCGCAGCGCGCTGCTCTTGCAGCGTGGTGCGCTGCAGATCCGGGGTCCCGGTGGCTACGAAAGAAACCGGGATTCCGGATCTGCGCAGCGGCATACGAATGCCGCAGCGCGTCCGGGAAACAAGACTAACACCAGACCGGATACCCATCGTGGATCTCTCTGATCTCATCGCCCGCAACGCGGCGTTCACGCCGGACAAGCCCGCGATCTATTTCGAGGGCGCCACGCTCGGCTATGCCGCGTTCGACGCCCGCATCGAAACCACCGCCAAAGCACTGAAATCCGAATGCGGCGTCGGGCGTGGCGACCGCGTCGCGATTCTCAGCCTGAACCGGCCGGACTATCTGGTGCTGCTCTACGCCTGCGCCCGGCTCGGCGCCCTGCTGGTGCCGCTGAACTGGCGCCTCGCAGTGGCCGAGCAACTGTTCATCCTGTCCGACGCGTCGGTAAAAGTGCTGGTGCTGGAGAAAGGCTTTGCCGACATCCTGCCGTCGCTAGCGAAAGAGCTGCCCGACACCCGCGTCGTCGCGCTCGACTTCGCGCCGCCGGCCCCCGGCCAGACCTTCGACGCGCTGCTGGCGAAGGCGTCGGGCGACGGCCGCAATCCGCATACCGACCTCGCCTGCCCGCTGTTGATCGTCTACACGTCCGGCACCACCGGCCGCCCCAAGGGCGCCGTACTGCGCCAGGAGGCGCTGCTGTGGAACGGCGTGATGAGCCAGCACATGCATGGCCTGACCTCCGACGACCACGTGCTCACCGTGCTGCCGTTCTTCCACGTCGGCGGCCTCAACATCCAGACCACGCCGGCGCTGCATCATGGCGCCACCGTCACCATCCACGCCCGCTTCACGCCGGACTCCACTTTTGCCGCCATCGCCAAAGACCGCCCGACGCTCACCGTGTGGGTGCCCGCCATCATCCAGGCCATGAGCGAGCACCCTTCCTGGGCCGCGGCCGACCTCAGCTGCCTCAAGGCCGTCTCCACCGGCTCGCAGATCGTGCCGCCGCATGTGATCGCGCGGCTCACCGCCCGAAACATTCCGGTGCTGCAGGTCTATGGCTCCACCGAGACCTGCCCGATCTCGGTCTATACCAGGCTCGGCGGTGATCTCACGCGAACCGGGTCGACCGGCCTGCCCGGCCTGTGCTGCGAGGCCGCCATCATCGACGACAATGGCGCCGAACTGCCGGCAGGCCAAGCCGGCGAGATCGCGATCCGCGGCCCCAACGTGTTCTTCGAATACTGGGGCAACGAGAGCGCCACCCGCGAGGCGCTGCACGACGGCTGGTATCGCACCGGCGATATCGGCACGCGCGACACCGACGGCTACTTCTGGGTCCACGACCGCAAGAAGAACATGATCATCTCCGGCGGCGAGAACATCTATCCCGCGGAAGTCGAGCGCGTGCTGCTGGAGCATCCCGATGTCGCCGAGGTCGGCGTGGTCGGCCTGCCCGACCCGAAATGGCAGGAAGTGCCGGTCGCCTACGTCATCTTGCGGCCGGACTGCGACTGCACCGCCGACGCCTTGCGCGCCCACGTGCTGACCCAGCTCGCCCGCTACAAGGTGCCGCGCGACATCGTCTTCGTCACCGACCTGCCGCGCACCGCGCTCGGCAAGGTGCAGCATTTCAAGTTGAAGCAAGACACTCGTTCGTAGGGTGGGTTGAGCCCTTGCGAAACCCACCACCGTTTGCCGGTGGGTTTCACAAGGGCTCAACCCACCCTACGGCCAAATTATCAGAGGACGAGCGATGAAAATAGCAGTTCTGGGCGGCGGCAACGGTTCGTTCGCGGCGGCAGGCGACTTCGCTTTGCAAGGCCACGATGTGCGTCTCTGGCGCCGTGACGCCGACGCCGTGGCCGCACACAAGGCCGCCGGTTCGCGCATTCAGGTTAAGAATGCGCAGGGCACCCACGACACCCAGCTCACGCTGGTCACCACCGACATCGCCGAAGCGGTCCGCGACGTCGAGCTGATCCTGTGTCCGACGCCGGCCTTCGCGCAGCCCGACATCGCCAAGCAGATCGCACCGCACCTCCGGGACGGCCAGGTGGTGTATCTGCCGCCGGCGACCTTCGGCTCGATGATTTTTGCGAAAGCCGCGCATGAAGCCGGCAACCACGCCCGTGTCGCCTTCGCAGAGACCGGCACCCTGCCCTGGCTGGCGCGCAAGCACGGGCCGTTCGAGGTGTCCATCACCATCCGCGCCAAGCGGCTGCCGACCGGCGCGTTTCCGCTCGCGCTGTCCGATTACGCCTGCAAGGTGATCGACAGGGCCTTCCCCGGCGTCATCGAGCCGTGTGGCGATGCGCTGTCCGGCGCGCTGATGAATGCCGGCCCGATCATCCATCCGCCGCTGATCGTGATGAATGCCGGGCCGTTGGAGCATTTCGAGACCTGGGACATCCACAAGGAGGGCACGCAAGCCGCAATCCGCCGCGTCACCGACGCGCTGGATGCCGAACGCATCGCGATCCGCGAAGCGTTCGGCTATGGCGGCTCGCATTTCCCGCTGGCGGATCACTATGCCAAGGAAGGCGACGAGTGGATGTATGGCCGCGGCTCGCATGACCGCCTTACCGATTCCGGCGACTGGCGCGAACACATCGTGCTGCGCGAGCACCGCTACATGCGCGAAGACCTGCGCACCGGCCTGTCGTTCTTCCTGTCCTGCGCCACGCTGGCCGGAGTCGAGACGCCGCTGATGAAGGCGTTCCTCGCGATCGGCGGCGCCATTTGCGGCGAGAACTTCCTGCAGGGCGGCCGCACGCTCGCGCTGCTCGGCTTCGGCGATCTGGACCGCGACGGCCTGATCAAGCTGCTGCGCGAAGGCTTTTCGTCGTGAGCGCGCGCGAAACCATCGCCTGCCTCGGCGCCGGACGCATGGGCCGCGGCATCGCGGTGGCCTTTGCCTATGCCGGCCACCCCGTCGCCATCGTCGATTTCAAGCCGCGCGACGCCGGCAAGTTCGCGGTATTGCAAGCCGACGCGCTGGACGAAATCCGCAAGACCTTTGCATCCATGTCGCGCTTCGGCCTGCTCACGCCCGAAAATATCGAGACGCTGATGGCCCGCGTCAGCGTGGTGCCGGAAGCCGGCGCCGGTGCAGCCTTGTCGGGTGCGACGATCATCTTCGAAGGCGTGCCGGAAGTGCTCGACCAGAAGCGCGATGCGCTGAAGCGCGCCTCGCAACTCGCCGGCCCCACGCCGATCATCGCCTCCACCACCTCGACAATTCTGGTCGATCACATTTCGGGCGCGGTCGAGCATCCTGAGCGCTTTCTCAACGCGCACTGGCTCAACCCGGCCTATCTGGTGCCGCTGGTCGAATTGTCGCCGGGCGTGAAGACCGATCCCGCGATCACCGCGCGCGTGAAGGCGCTGCTAGAAGGCATCGGCAAGGTGCCGGTGGTCTGCGCCGCCACGCCCGGCTACATCGTGCCGCGCATCCAGGTGCTCGCCATGAACGAGGCCGCGCGCATGGTCGAGGAAGGCGTCGCCTCTGCCGAAGACATCGACAAGGCGATCAAATACGGCTTCGGTTTCCGCTTCGCCGTACTCGGCCTCTTGGAATTCATCGACTGGGGCGGCGGCGACATTTTGCACTACGCCAGCCAGTATCTCACCGGCGCTTTGCAAAGCGATCGCTACGCCGCGCCAGAGATCATCGGCCGCAACATGGAAGAAGGCAAAGTCGGATTGCGCACCGGCGAAGGTTTTCTCGATTACGCCGGGATGGATGTCGCCGCCTACCGCGAACAGCGGCTCGCGGCGTTCGTGGATCTGCTGCGGCACTTTGCACTGGCGAAGCCGCCGGTGCTGTAGTCCGTAGCCCGGATGAGCGAAGCGAAATCCGGGGCCGGCGTCCTAACCATTCGCGGTTTTCCCGGATTTCGCTTCGCTCCATCCGGGCTACGGGAGACTCGGCCTCACCCGAACACATCCTGCAGCACGCCGGCCTTGATCACCGCCACGCCGTCGAGTTCGATCGTCGTATTCATCACCGGCAGGTCGAAATGCCCGGCCGTGTAACGCCCGGCGAATTCATTGGCCCCCGTCGAGAACAGGAAATTTCCTGCCACGGCGCGGATCTCGGTGCCGTTGGTGTCGCGCTGGTCGTACATCGCCAGCGACTCGTAGCGCGCGTTGGGGTTCATGCCCCAGCCGACATGCGACACGGCGTAGGCTTCCTTGTCGCCCCAGGCCGCCAGGTAGCGCTTCATCATCTCGGCGTCGGCCCCCTGCCCCTGCAGATCGACCACGTAGTCGTCCTTCAACGTCATGCGTATCGGCGAGGTCAGGTAGCGCTTGAAGGTCAGGTTGATATCGCCTGCGTCCATCACCAGCGTGCCGTTGATGGTGCCGCTCTTCGGGAAACTCACCACGATGCCACCCGGCCAGTGCGCCAGCGTGCCCGGCTTGTCGGTCCAGCCCCACACGCCGACGGTTGCCGCGCCTTCCATGTTGACGTCGAGGTCCGAGCCCGCCGCCGAGGTGACCTTCATGCGCTTGGTCCCGCGCAGCATCTTGGCGGCGGCACGGACGCGCTTCTCCAGTGCGGAGTCCGGCACCATGCGCTCCAGCGCTTCCGGGTGTTCGTTGGAGATCACCAGAATGCGCGCGCCGGACTTCAATATCTCCGGCGTCTCCTTGGCGTGCATCAGGCCCTCGATGGTGCAATCGACCACGAAGCCGGCCTGCTGCAGCGCCGATACCACCGGGCCGAGCTGCCCGATCGCCTCGCTCGCGCCGGTCGAGCGCACCGCCACGATCTGCTTGTTGCGCGGCGTCGGTACAATCACATGAAACGGCCGCGCGCCCATCCGCAGCAGCGCCAGTTCGGCGATGTGAACGTTGAGCGCGCGCGACTGCGTCTCGGAGAGGATCGCGGCCGTATCACCGGGCTTCACCGCGCAGCGCTCGAAAATCTCGCAGAATGCGTCGATCCATTTCGCCTCGATGCGATCTGCCAGCATGCGGTTTCTCCGGTGTTTAAAGCGATTATCGTTGGATGATACGGGCGCTCGTGTTACATGAAAAGGAATATTTTTAATGTTAAAGCACAGCGCGGCGCGGCTTTTTCGGGCAGCGGCCGACGATGACAAAGCAGGTAGGTGCCATGGCGGATGACAAGGTCGCGGATGCCCCTCAGGCGGTCAGCCCGGTGCCGTTCCGCCAGGCGCTGGGCCAGTTTCCCACCGGCGTCACGGTGGTCACCGCAACCCAAGGCGATCACCCCGTCGGCATGACCGCGAATTCGTTTTCGTCGGTTTCGCTCGATCCGCCGCTGGTGCTGTGGAGCGTGGCCAAGTCGTCGCCAAGCCACGATCCGTTCGTCGAGGCCGACGCCTTCGCGATCCATTTTCTCGGCGCCGATCATGGCGAGCTGGCGATGCGGTTCGGCCGGCGCGGCTCCGACAAGTTCGCCGGCATCCAGCATGCGCCCGGCGTCACTGGCGCGCCGCTGATCGACGGTCTCGCCCCGATTTTCGAATGCAAGACCTGGGCGCGTTATCCCGGCGGCGATCACACCATTCTGGTCGGCGAAGTCGTGCGCTTTGTCGAGCGCAACCACGATCCGCTGGTGTTTCACTCCGGCGAGCTGCGCCGCATCGACAACGCGCTGCGCCGCGCGCCGCCTTTGGCGAGCAACAGTTTTGCGCGCAACTACCTGTCGTATCTGCTGGCGCGCGCGAGCTTCAACGTCTCCGGCGAATTCCACGCCACCCTGAAGGATTGGGATCTGACCGTGCCGGAATGGCGGGTGCTGGCCTGCCTGATGGATGTCGAGGGACTGTCCGTCGGCGAACTCGCCGCGATGGCGCTGATGAAGCAGCCCGGTCTCACCAAGGTCTTGGACCGCATGGAGCGCGACGGGCTGTTGAAGCGCCAGAGCGCGTCGAACGACCGCCGCCGCGTCACGCTGCACCTCACGGCGAAGGGCCGCGCCCGCGTCAAGCCGGTGCAGGCCGCCGCGATGGCGCACGAGGCGGAACTGCTGAAGCAGTTCAGCGACGACCAGCGCGCCACCATCAAATATGCGCTGGATCTGTTGATCGACAGCCGCCTGACCAGCGACGCAAGCGGCGACTAACACCGTAGCGCGTAGGGTGGGCAAAGGCGCGCTTGCGCCGTGCCCACGCGTTTTCTTGACGTCTAACCTGGTGTCCTAGACGTGGGCACGCTTCGCTTTGCCCACCCTACGGCTGTTACGACCGCGCAGATCCGGGGCCCGTCCCTTCCTGATGAAATTTGTCGCAAAATCGTCGCGCTCACGATTGAGTCATGCCGCAAATCGCCGCGCACAAATTCCGGCGATGCCCTATATTGTCCGCGACTGGATAGGCTGCCAGCCGGGAATTGATTGACCATGAGCAACGACTTCTTCTCCGACCTCCTCGCTTCCATCTCGGAACGCGGCCGTACCTTGCTGCGGCTGGGGCCGGCATCGATCGACGCCAGACAGAACACGTCCGACCTGATAGAGCTGTGCGGCGAGTTGCTGTCCGGCCGTGGCGAAGCCTCGGGCACCGCCATCGCGCGTGGCGTGCTGGATCGCTACCACCAGTTGGATGAGGCCGGCCGCCTCACCTTCTTCGAGGCGCTGGCGCAGAAATACGGCCCCGACAGCGACAGGCTGGAAAAGGCCATCGCGGCCTGGCGCGCCAAGCCGACCGGCGACGGCGCCGCCGACTTGCATTTCGCATCCGAGCCGCAGCGGCAGGAACTGTTTCGCCGGCTCAACCGCGCGCCCGGCGCCACCCACGAACTCGTCAGGATGCGCGCCGATCTGCTCGACCTGACAAAGGCCAACAAGGATCTCGCCGCCGTCGATCGCGACGTCGTGCATCTCTTGGCATCATGGTTCAACAGGGGGTTTCTGGTGCTGCGCCGAATCGACTGGTCGACACCCGCCATCATTCTCGAAAAAGTCATCAAGTACGAAGCCGTGCACGAGATCCACGACTGGGACGATTTGCGCCGCCGCATCGATCCCGCTGATCGGCGCTGCTACGCGTTCTTCCATCCGGCGCTGGTCGACGAGCCCCTGATCTTCGTCGAGGTGGCACTGACCGAGACCATTCCCGGCGCCATCGCGCCGCTGCTCGCCGAAGACCGTCAGCCAGTGGCGATCGAACGCGCCCGCACCGCGGTGTTTTATTCGATCTCGAATTGCCAGCGCGGCCTCGGCGGCATTTCGTTCGGCAATTTTCTGATCAAGCAGGTGGTCGAAGAACTGCGCCGCGAACTGCTCAAGCTCGACACCTTCGTCACGCTGTCGCCGGTGCCCGGCTTCATGAAGTGGCTGCAGCGCGCGCCGGACCTGCCGGTCACCGAAGACGAGCGCGCATTGCTGGCGCATCTCGACACTCCCGACTGGATCAACGACGCCGCGCTGGCGGCGCAGCTCCGCGCCGTGGTCGAGCCGCTGGCCGCGCATTATTTCCTGAAGGCGAAGACGCCGCGCGGCGGCCCGGTGGATTCCGTCGCCCGCTTCCACCTCGGCAACGGCGCCCGGCTGGAACGCATCGACTGGCTCGGCGACCTTTCGCCCAAAGGCCTGCGCGAATCCGCTGGCCTGATGGTGAACTACCTATACCGCCTCGACGACATCGAGAAGAACCACGAGGCCTATGCCGACCACTACGAGATCGCCGCCTCCAGCGCCGTGAAAAAGCTGCTTAAGGTTGAAGGCGGTCGCCGGCTGCTGGACATGCGACTGGGCTGATTTCTTTCGTCCTTCCTTCTCCCCTTGTGGGAGAAGGTGGCGCGGACGAAGTCCGCGCCGGATGAGGGGTCACTAGGCTCGGAGCTTGTGGCTACCCCTCACCCGTCTTCGCTGCGCGAAGCCACCCTCTCCCACAAGGGGAGAGGGAAGAAAGAGCGCGCCTCACGCGATCGCCCCCTCCCTTATTTTTCCTTCCGCTGGTATCCTTATGCCCAGCCGGGAAACACCGGCATCACAAGGGAGGACCGAACATGCTGAAAGCCTGTCTGCTCGGCTGTGCCGTTTCGCTGCTTGCCGTTGCATCGCCTGCCCACGCGCAGGACTGGACCAAATCGAAATGGGGCCCGAACGACGAGATCGGCGCCGCCAACTACATGACGCCCGAGCTGGTGAAGTCGGCCGCGCAGCTCGTCAAGACCGGCAAGACCTATGCGCTGGGCATCCCCGTCAGTTCCGAGACCCCGGCCTATCCGCCGCGCGGTTTCAAGATCACCGTGGTGCAGCCCGGCCAGGCCGGCAATTCGGGCCTCGGTCCCAATAACGCCACCTACAATGACGACATGATCAACGGCTGGGTCGGCGTTGGCAGCCAGATGGACGGTCTCGGCCATCTCGGCGTCAACCACGTCTACTACAACGGCAACAAGGTCGCTGATTTTGGCGATGCCACCGGCCTGAAGAAACTCGGCATCGACAAGGTGCCGCCGCTGGTGACCCGCGGCGTGCTGCTCGACATGGCGGCCTACTACAAGACCGACGTGGTCAAGGAAGGCACCGCCTTCAACGTCAAGGAGATCGAGGAGGCGGCCAAGGCGCAGGGCGTCGAGATCCGCCAGGGCGACGTGGTACTGTTTCACACCGGCTGGCTCGGCCTGATCGGTAAGGACGACAAGCGCTACAATGCCGGCGAACCGGGCCTCGGCGTCGAAGGCGCGAAGTACCTCACCGGCAAGGGCGTGGTCGCCGTCGGCGCCGATACCTGGGGCGTCGAGGCGGTGCCGTTCGAGGCCAAGAACGTGTTCGAAATCCACCAGATTTTGCTGGCGATGAACGGGACCTACATCCTCGAAAACATGGACACCGCCGAACTGGCGAAAGACAAGGGCTACGAGTTCCTGTTCGTGCTCGGCCAGCCGCGCTTCAAGGGTGGCGTGCAGAGCATGATCAACCCGGTCGCGATCAGGTAGGAGTGCGAAGCCAGTCGCCATGTCGTCCCGGCAAGCGAGCTTGCGAGCGCAAGCCGGGACCCATAGCCTCCGTCCCATCGATGATCGGTGGCAGCAGCCAACTTAAACCACGAACTCGGAGGGTATGGGTCCCGGATCTGCGTTCGCTGCGCTCGCTTGTCCGGGACGACACCGCGTTTTTCGTCGAGCGGTCACAGTATCTCCCCGCACCGCAGCACATCCGCCATCTTGCACGCCCCCGCCAAACACGTCACCTTGCCTGTCAATAAAGTTCACCACAGACAAGTGGTGACGCAAACCGGAGGATCCCATGCTGACACGCCGTCATGTCTTGCTGACCTCGGCTGCTGCCGCCGTCATGCTCACCCGAAAATCCGCTTTGGCAAAACCCTCGCAGCCCGGCACCCAAGTCAACTTCGAAGTGCCCGCCGGCGCCGTCGATTGCCACACTCACATCCACGGCGACCCGGAGAAATTCCCGATGTTCGCGGGCCGGGTCTACACGCCGGAATCCGCCTCGCCGGAAGAAATGGTAGCGCTGCACAAGGCGCTCGGCATCCAGCGCGTGGTGATCGTCACGCCGAGCGTGTACGGCACCGATAACTCAGCGACACTGTTCGGCATCAAGGCTCGCGGCCCTGACGCCCGCGGCGTCGCGGTGATCGACGACAAGACCACCGAGAGCGACCTTGACGCCATGCACGCTGCCGGCATTCGCGGCATTCGCGTCAACCTCGCCACCGCCGGCACCAACGATCCATCGATCGCGCGGCAGCGCGTGCAGTCGGCGATCGACCGGATCAAGGCGCGCGGCTGGCACCTGCAGATTTACACTAACCTTCCGGTGATCCCCGCCATCAAGGATCTGGCGGCGACGTCGCCGGTGCCGCTGGTGTTCGATCATTTCGGCGGCGCCCAGGCCGCGCTCGGCGTCGAGCAGCCGGGCTTCGCCGACCTGGTCGAGCTGGTGAAATCCGGCAAGGCCTATGTGAAGATTTCTGGCGCCTACCGCGCCTCCACGCTCGGTCCCGACTACAGCGATGTCGTGCCGTTGGCGAAAACGCTGATATCGGCCAATCCCGATCGCATCGTCTGGGGCACCGACTGGCCGCACCCGGATTCGGTGACCCCGCCGGGCAAGAAGCCCACCGACCTCACGCCGCTGCTGCAAATCGACGATGGCCGGCTGCTCAACCAGCTCGCCGTCTGGGCGCCGGATGCGGCGACGCGGAAGAAGATTATGGTCGAGAACGCGGTGAGGCTGTACGGGTTCGCGTAAAGCGGGCGCCGGCGCTTCTTTCTTCCCTCTCCCCCGCGCGAAGCGAAGCTTCGCTAGGTGGGAGAGGGTGGCCGCGCGTAGCGCGGACGGGTGAGGGGTAGCCACGCGCTCCGAGCCCAGAGACCCCCTCATCCGCCTCCGCTTCGCGGAGGCACCTTCTCCCACAAGAGGAGAAGGAAGGGAACTAAACTTCCGGAAATCCCCTGAGCAAATACGTCCGCAGCCCATGCAGCAGGCTGTTCAGGATCAGCCCGAGCATCGAGATCGTGATCAGCGGCACGAACATATCCACGGTCTGGAAGGTGCGCGCGGCCTGCACCAGCATGTGGCCGAGGCCGTCTGTCGAGGTGATCATCTCGGCCAGAAACACCACGATGCAGGAGATCACCAGGCCGATGCGGCAGCCGGTGAGGATCGAGGGCATCGCCGCCGGCAACACCACCTTGAACAGGATCTGCGCGCGCGGCGTCCCTGCGGCCATCGCCGACCAGATCAGCTTCTGCTCGACCATCGACGCGCCGTAATAGGTCGACAGCAAAATCGGAAACAGCGCGTCCGCGGCAACCAACGTGATCTTCGAGGCGTGGTCGAAGCCGAGGATCAGCAGCAGCGCCGGATACAGCGCCACCTTGGGGATCGGCGCCATCACCCGCACCAGCGGCTTCACCACCGCGTTGATCGCCGGGCTGACCGCGGCGGCAAGGCCGATGATCACGCCGAGCACCACCGCGATGCCGAAGCCGGCGAACAGCCGCAACAGGGTCGCGGCGATCTCGTGCAGGAAGTCGCTGGTGAACAGTTGCTGGCCCAGCCGCAGGAATACCGCGCCGGGTGGCGGCAGCATCGTCACCGGCGCGTAGCCGAAGGTGATCAGCGACTGCCACAGCGCGAGGAACAGCGCGATCGGGGTGATGCCGAGCAGGACCTTGTTGAGCGCAGGGTTCATGAGAAGCTCAGCGGCATGTCGTGCTGCGGCTTCGACCAGCGCACCAGCCAGCCGCGCAGTTTCTCGAAGGCGGCATCGAACAGGATGCCCATGGCGCCGATGATGATGATCATCGCAAACACCGTATCGTACTGCGCCATGTCGAGGGCGTTAAAGAGAATGTTGCCCGCACCCGATTGCCGCGCGATCATCTCGGACGTCACCATGGTGATCAGCGCCAGCACCAGCCCGGTGCGGCAGCCCGTGAGAATTTCCGGCAGCGCGGCCGGCAGCACGATGCGGAGCATGCGCTGCGGCGCCGACAGGCCCATCGCGGCGCCCGACCACAGCATCTTCTCTTCCACCGCTTTGCCGCCCTGGAACGAGTGATAGATGATCGGCAGGCTGACGCCGAGGAAGATCACCAGCGTCTTCGACATGTCACCGACGCCCATCCACAGCATGATGATCGGCATAAGAGCGGCCTTCGGCACCGGATAGATGATCATCAGCAGCGGATTGAAGAACGACGCCACGCCCTTGATGCGGCCCATCAGGAGGCCGAGCGGAATCGCGAACAGCACCGCGAGGCTCAATCCAATCGCCATGCGGCGGATCGAGGCGCCGATATTGACCAGCGATTCCTTGTCGCCGAGGATCGAGGGAACGGCGCGGATCGCTTCCAGCGCAGTCGGGAAACTTTCGGTCTGCAGCGCCAGCGACGCGACCTGCCAGGCGCACAACAGCCCGATGCAGGCCAGCAGCGGCGCCGATTTCGAAAGCGCAGCGCCCGGCGTGATCATGCGTGGATCTCGTCTTCGCCGGTGTCGTCGATCAGCTTCTCGATATCGACCACGTATTTCTGGTAGCGCGGATCGAGCAGCAGTTCGGCGCGCTTGCGCGGCCGCGGCAGGTCGATATCGACCACGACCTTGATGCTGCCCGGCGAGCGCGTCATCACCACGACCTTGTCCGACAGGAACACGGCCTCTTCCACCGAGTGCGTGACAAACAGCACGGTCTTGCGGTCGCGCTCCCAGATGGTGAGGAGATCATTCTGCAGCCGCGTGCGGGTATGCGCATCGAGTGCGCCGAACGGCTCGTCCATCAAGAGAACCGCGGGATTGTAGGCCAGCGTGCGCGCGATCGCGACACGCTGCTTCATGCCGCCGGACAGTTCTTTTGGATAAAAGTTCTCGTAGCCCTTGAGGCCTACCATCTCGAGCAGCTTGCGGCTCTTGGCTTCGGCGTCGGTTTTTTTCACGCCCTGCTGACGCAGACCGTACATCACGTTGCCGAGCACATTCTTCCACGGAAACAGCGCGAATTCCTGGAACACCGGACCGCGATCCGGGCCGGGGCCGGTGATCACCTTGCCCTTGACCTTCGCCGCGCCGTCGCTCGGCTGCACGAAGCCGCCGACGATATAGAGCAGCGTGGATTTTCCGCAGCCGGAGGGCCCGAGGATCGAGACGAAAGCGCCGTCCTCGATGGTCAGATTGATATCCGACAGCGCCAGATGGCTCTGCCGGCCGGAGGTCTGGAAGCGTTGCGAGACGTGATCGATGTGGATCATCGCCATCGCGGGCGCGACGCCGGGCAACGCGGCCGGTTCAGCCTGAACGTCGGAACGCAGCGATACCACCTTCATTCCCGGTCCTTCATCCGCCATGGACGCATTGCAATCACGACGACCCGGTCGAGTCCATCCTGCCCGCCTTCGAACCATAGCGGGAAACTGCAATTGTTTTAAGCTTCAAATTTATGCGGGGGCCGCCTTTTTGCTAGTCAGCGCCCTGCCGCTTGCTGCCGCAGTTTGGCCGCAGGACCCCCGCACGGCGTTGTCAGGTCTTGGGGCGGAAATAAGGCTCCACCGGACCGCTCAATTTGATCATCAGCGGGTTGCCGTAGCGGTCCTTGGCGGCGCCGGCGGGGACTTTGACCCAGCCTTCGCTGACGCAATATTCTTCGACATTGGTCTTCTCGACGCCCTTGAATCGGATGCCGACATCCTGCTGCAGCACTTCCGCATTGTAGAACGGGCTGCTTGGATCGGTGGACAGCCGGTCGGGCAATTCGGTGGTCGCGTCGTTATTGTCGGTCATAGCAGCGCCTCGATTTCGTCTTTGAGCGATTCAGGTTTGGTGGTCGGCGCATACCGCGCGACCACCCGGCCAGCGCGGTCGATCAGGAACTTGGTGAAATTCCATTTGATCGCCGAGCCCAGCAGCCCTGACTTTTCAGATTTCAGGAAATTATACAATGGATGGGCATGGCTTCCGTTGACGTCGATCTTCTCGAACATCAGGAAGCTGACCTCGTAGTGGGTCGCGCAGAACGCTTCGATCTGCGGGGAATCACCCGGCTCCTGGCCGCCGAACTGGTTGCAGGGAAAGCCCAGCACCGCAAAGCCGCGCGGCGCGTATTCTTCATGGATGTGCTGCAGCCCCTTGTATTGCGGCGTGAATCCGCAGGCGCTAGCGGTATTGACGATCAAGAGCACCTGCTCCTCGAACTGCTTCAGGGAGACGTCGTGGCCGGCCAGCGTCCTGGCCGAGAAATCGTAGATGCTTGCCATCAGGCTGTGACCGGATCGATCGGCGATACCGGCGTGCCGCCGGCCTCGATCGCCTCGCCCGCCAGCATACACAGGTCCTCGCGGTAGCGCCCGGCGACAATCTGCACGCCGGTCGGCACGCGACCGACCAGGCCGGTGGCCACCGACAAGGCCGGCAGGCCCATGAAGGGAATACCGATCTGCGGCATCTGCGCTCGCCAGACGCGCTCGAAGGATTGGTCGTCCTTGAGGTCGAGGTTGTCTTCGAACGGCAGCTCGCCGGAGACCGGCATCAGCACCACCGCATAGGTCTGCAAAAACATCTGCCAATCGCGCACGAAAGTGGAGCGGCGCACCAGCGCCCGCGACAACCCGCCGTTCTCGAAACCTTCGAGCTTGCGTTTATTGCCTCGCAAACAGGCCAGCGCACCGGGATCGCCCTCGCGCTCGGCGGCGTCCAGCATCCCCTGAAAACCATCGCCGAACCAGATCGTGGTCTGCAGTTCGGCGGCCTCACGCAGCGCCGGGGTGTTGTCGATCTCCTCGACGGTCCAGCCGGCCGCCTCCAGCCGCTTGCCGGCGTCGCGTACGGCGGCTTCGACGTCGGCTGATATCTCCAGCCCGTCCGGGCGCAGGCACATGGCCGCGCGCTTCGGCATCGCCGGCCCCTCCAGCGGCGCCGGCACCCACCAGGGGTCGCGCATGTCCGGTTGCGACATGACGTGCAGACCGAGCCGGATATCGCCGATGGTGCGGGCCAGCGGGCCGGACATCGCAGTGATCTGACCGGAGATGATGCGCTCCGGCAGCGCGGCATTATAGGCGGCGATGCGGCCCAGCGTGGGGCGCAGGCCATGCACGCCACAGGCATAGGCTGGGTAGCGGATCGAGCCGGCTATATCGGTACCGTGGGCGATATGGCCGATGCCGGCGGCGACGGAAGATGCCGCGCCGCCGGACGAACCGCCTGGCGTGAGGGCGGGATCGCGCGGGTTCTTGGTGTCGCCGTACAACAGGTTGGTGGTGAACCAGCGATAGGAGAACGCCGGGCAATTGGTGCGGCCGAGGATCACCGCGCCGGCCTTGCGCAGATTGTCGATCACCGGGCTGTTGCTGGTCGGCAGCACGTCGCGCTGGATGTTGAGGCCGTTGGTGGTGGCATAGCCGGCATAGTCGATGTTGACCTTGACGGTGACCGGCACGCCGCCGAGCGGGCCGACCTCGTCGCCGCGCGCCATCGCGGCATCGACCGCGGCAGCCTGCGCCATCACGTCTTCGGGGTGATGCTCGACCACCGCATTGATGGCCGGATTGACCGCGTCCAACCGCGCCAGGCCGGCCGAAGCTGCTTCCTTCGCCGACACCTTGCGGCCCCGAATCAACGCCGCCAGGTCAACGGCCGACAAACGCCAGAGATCGTTCATGCATCACTCCATGGATGACGCTTGTTATCGCAGCGGGAGCGAGAAGGCCAATGGGGACAGATAGCGTCGCTGCGCCATGGTTCGTGTTCGTGCCCCGGACGCGATGCGATACGCAGTATCGCTTCGCAGAGCCGGGGTCCCGGTCCGCACAGAATACCGGGATCCCGGATCTGCGCAGCAGCGTTTCACGCTGCGGCGCGTCCGGGAAACGGGAGCGTCCGTCTATCGCACCCTTGCCAGAAAATACGCGAGCTCGACAATCTGCGCCTCGGTGATCGGCTGCATCACGTCGGCCATGGTGGCGTCGTAGCCGTGGCGGGAGTTGTCCTTGTATTCGCGCAGCGTCTTGGCCAGGTAATCTTCACGCTGGTTGGCAATGCGCGGGATATTGTCGCGGCCGGAGAAGTCAGCGTTGTGGCAGGAATCGCAGCGGAATTGCTGCGTCAGCGTACGCGCGCTCGCCATCCGCGTGGGATCGCCGGCGTCCGCTAATGGCGCCGGCTTCGGCAGCGTCGCCAGATAGTCCGAGAAGATCCGCAGGTCGTCGTCGGTGAAGTCCTTCGCCATCTCGTTCATCGGATCGAAGATGCGCAACTTCTCGCGAAACATGAACAACTGGATCAGTGCATAGGCCGGCTGCTGGGCGCCGAGCGAGGGCGTGTTTTCCATCTCCGACGTGCCCTTCTCGCCATGGCAACCAAGACAGGGCGCGGCGCGCTCGGCGAGCGTGGCGGCGGACAGCGGAGATGCTGCAATGAAGGAGAGCGCCAACAGCAAAGCTGGCCGTCCCCGCGACAACGGGAGCCTATACACGCGGATGCTTGTGAATATGCGGCGGAGAAGCCTGGATGTCATATGGGAGGCCGGGGGTTATGGGTCCCCGCTTTCGCGGGGACGACTCGCGGGGAGCTTGTCGCGAAAAATCCACCTCTCCCCGCAAGCAAGGAGAGGTGGAGAGCGATTACTTGCCTTCGGCCACCTTCGGCTTGCCGTAGGTGACGCGGTAGACCGCGCCGTTCCAGTCATCGGACACCAGCAACGATCCGTCTTTCATCGGCAGCACATCGACGGGACGGCCCGAATAGGTGTTGTCGTTGAGGAAGCCGGTGATGAACGGCTCGATGGATTTCACCGTGCCATCCCTGTTCAGCTTCGCTACCACCACGTCGCCACCGAGCTTCTGCGACTTGTTCCAGGAGCCGTGGCGCGCGATGAAGATCGCGTTCTTGTAGGCGGCCGGGAACATCTTGCCGGTGTAGAAACGCATGCCGAGCGCCGCGGTATGAGCGCCGAGCAGGCCGATCGGCGCAGTGTAGTCGGCGCAGGACTTGCCCCAGCCGAATTCGGGATCGAGAATATTGCCCTGCAGACAATACGGCGCGCCGAAGTTCTCGCCGTCCTTGCTGACGCGGTTGAGTTCGTCCTCAGGCACGGTTTCCGAGACCCAGTCGCGGCCGTTGTCGGTGAAGTACATCTGCTTGTTTTCGGGATTCCAGTCGAAGCCGACCGTGTTGCGCATGCCACGCACCACAACTTCGGCGCCGGAGCCGTCGAGATTCATGCGGCGGATCTGGCCGTGGGCGTCGTCATGCAGCACGCTGTTGCCGGGCTGGCCGACCGGAACATAGAGCTTGTTGTCCGGGCCGATGCCGATGAACTTCCAGCCGTGCGCTTCGTCCTTCGGCAGGTCGTCGTAGATCACCGTCGGCTTCGGCGGGTTGTCGAGGACGTCCTCGACCTTCTCGATCTTCGAGATCTTCGAGAGTTCGGCGATGTAAAGCGTGCCATCCTTGAAGGCGAGGCCATTCGGCCGGTACAGGCCGGAGGCCAGCACCTTGACCTGACGCTTGCCGTCCTTGTTGACGACGGCATAGACCTTGTCGACGAGGCGGGAGCCTACGAACACCGTGCCCTTGTCGCCCTCGCGCAGCGAGCGCGCATTGGCCATGCCCGCGGCATAGACCTCGATGTTGAAGCCGGGCGGCAGTTTCAGCTTGGCGACCGGCAGCTTGTCTGCGGCGGCGGCGATCGGCGGCGGCGCCACCGGCGCGAGCTTGGCAGCCGCGGCGCCATCCGGACGGCCGATCAACGGCGAGCCCGGCGGCAGCGCGGGCGCAGCGGCAGGAGCAGGTGCCGGCGCGGCGGGAGCGGGCTGCTGCGCTGCGGCAGCAAGCGTGAAGGCACTGAGAAATGCCCCGGCAAGCAAAGCCTGCCGTGCGGGCGCGTCAATTTTCATGGAGTCCTCCTGATGCAGGGGCCTTTTCTAAGCGACCGCAACGATGCGGCGCCCACGACCTCCTGATTTACTTTGTGGTATTTTCTGTCCAGTGCACAACGAAAACATTTGATGCCTGAACACAGCAAGACGCGCCGCGGTCAATGCCTGGTTGAAGATATGTCAGGCATCTCCATCAAAACTTCGCTGAACGGAAATTCGAGCACGATCTCCCCGGCCTCGTCCGTGACTTCCAGCGCCGCCGTCAACAATCCTGCCTGAGCGCCTTCGGTTTTCAATAGCTGCTGAATCATCTCGCGCGCGGTTTCCCAGGCCTCGTCGGGATCGCGCAACCGCTTGCCATCGGGATCGACGACAAGATCATCGCCCAGGCGGGTATTGAAGAAATAGCGTGGCATGACGGTTTTCCCCTGTACCGAATCTCGCTTGGCTGACGATCACGCTTTGGTGTTCGCGGCCGAACCGTTTCGAGCGGCCGGCCGCCCTGATCGCTATATGTCGCGGGATCGCAGTCGTTGCAATCGATGAAAGGGTTTACGCTGCGTGCGATTTTATGCTGCAGTGCACTTCAATTGACATATTGTTTTGAAGAACCAGTTGGCGAACCTTTGGGCAGGGATTAGAGTTACCGCCAGCAGCGTTGTGGCTGCAATTAGTGGGAGACCCGAAATGGCCTGGAAAGCACCTAAGATCGTCGAAGTTGCGGTCGGCATGGAAATCAACATGTACGCCTGCGCTGCACGCAAGTAAGACCACGCGCAGTAAGACCTAGCCATTGGGGTGCTTGCATCATCTGCAGGCGCCCCACACGGCGAAAGGCTAGGTTCAGGAGCGATGCCATGTTGCGTGTGATCGTTCTTGGAGCCGCGGCCGGCGGTGGAGTTCCGCAATGGAATTGCGGTTGCCCAATTTGCGACACGGCGCGCACCAAGCAGCCGGACATGCAGAGCAGCCAGGCGTCGATCGCGCTCAGTGTCAATGGCGACCATTGGTTCCTCGTCAACGCCGCGCCAGAGTTGCGGCAGCAATTGATCGATACGCCGTCGCTTCATCCGAAATACGGACAACTTCGCCACACGCCTATCGCCGGCGTTATCCTGACCAATGGGGAAGTCGATGCCGTCGCCGGGCTCTTGTCGATGCGCGAGGGCTCGCCATTTACGATTTACGCGCACCAGAGGGTGCTTGCGATTCTCAAAGCCAACAGCATTTTCAACGTGCTCAGCGAGAAAAACGTGCGCCGCGAAGCCATCGCCGTCGATCACAGTTTTGAGCCGACCCTGCCGGATGGAAAGCCATCGGGCGTATCAATTCTGCCGTTCGTCGTGCCCGGCAAGAGCGCGTGGTATCTCGAAGGCCAGACGCATCCTGCGGGCGAGGATGCCGATGGCGACACGCTCGGTCTGCGGATCGAGGATAAGGCGACCGGCCAATATTTCTATTTTGTCGCCGCCTGCGCGCGGGTGACGCCGGAGCTGAAAGCGCGCCTCCGTGGTGCGCCGCTGGTACTGTTCGATGGCACGGTGTGGCGCGACGAGGAGTTGATCGCGGCGGGCCTCGGGCACAAGACCGGGCAACAGATGGGCCACCTCTCGATGTCCGGCAGTGACGGCGCCATCGCCATGCTGGCGGACGCCGATATCGGCAGGAAATATTTTCTGCATATCAACAATTCGAACCCGGCACTGCTGCACGATTCGCCGGAGCGTGCTGCGTTGCAAGAAGCCGGCTGGCATATGCCTCACGACGGCATGGAGATCACGCTGTGAACGCCCTCACCGCCTTTTCGCTGGTCTCTTCCACGCCGCTCGACAGCGCCGAACAGCTCGAGGCGACGCTGCGACACATCGGCGCAACCCGCTATCACAGCCTGCATCCGTTCCACGCTTTGCTGCACGGCGGCAAACTCAACAGAGGACAGGTGCAGGCCTGGGCGCTGAACCGCTACTACTACCAGAGCACGATTCCGATTAAGGATGCGGTGGTGATCTCGCGGTTTCGCGACCGCGACATTCGGATGGAATGGCGGCACCGCATTGAGGACCACGACGGCGATCCCGGCACCGAAGGCGGCATCGAGCGCTGGCTGAAGCTGACCGAGGGGCTCGGGCTCGATAGCGCCTACGTGGAATCCGCCGAAGGCATTTTGCCGGCGACGCGCTTTGCGGTCGACGCCTATGTGCACTTCGTCCGCGACAAGACGCCGCTCGAAGCCATCGCTTCCTCGCTGACCGAATTGTTCGCGCCGAACCTGCACGAAGAGCGCATCGCCGGGATGTTGAAGCATTACGACTTCGTCAATCCGGACATCATGAGCTATTTCAGCCGCCGCCTGACCCAGGCGCCCCGCGATGCCAACTTCGCGCTGGACTACGTCAGGAAGCACGCCAACACGCCGACGGAGCGCGAGGCGGTTTGCAATGCGCTGATCTTCAAGACCAACGTGCTGTGGGTACAGCTAGACGCGCTGTACCACGCCTATGTGAACGGCCATGTGCCGCCGGGCGCCTTCGTGCCCACAGCGAGCTAGAGGCCACCGATGACCGAACCGCGCAGCCGCCGCATGAGCGTCGAAGAGGCCAGCCGGCCAGTGCTGCCGCGTCATGCCCGGCTGAAATTCGACGACAGCCGGCAGGTCTGGGTAATCCTGGCACCGGAGCGCGTGCTGGCGCCGGACGAAATCGCGGTTGAGATCTTGCAATTGTGCGACGGCGCGCGCAGCGTCGCCGACATCATCGACCTGCTGGCGGCGAAATATGCTGCACCGCGCGACGACATCGGTACCGATGTGATCGCGATGCTGCAGGATCTCGCCGACAAGGGCTTTTTGACTCAAGCGCGGGAGAAGACGGCATGAGCCCGACGCTCACCGACGCCAATTCGGTATTTGCTGAACCGTTGTTAGCCGATCCGACCGACGGTCTGGCGATCATGGAGAAGACCCGCTCCACCGCGGAGACTTTCGGCATCCCTCTCGCGGTGCTGGCCGAGTTGACACACCGCTGCCCGCTGCAATGCCCGTATTGCTCCAATCCGGTGGAGCTCGAGCGCTCCAGCGCCGAACTGACCACCGCGGAGTGGAAGAAGGTGCTGTCCGAACTCGCCGAGATCGGCGTACTGCAAATCCACTTCTCCGGCGGCGAGCCGACCGCGCGCAAGGACATCGTCGAACTGGTGCAGCACGCCAGCGATGTCGGGCTGTATTCCAACCTGATTACCTCAGCCGTGTTGCTGACGCGCGACAGACTGGCGGCGCTGGCCGATGCCGGGTTGTGCCATGTGCAGATCAGCTTCCAGGGAAACGAACCCGTCGTCGCCGACCGCGTCGGCGGCTACAGGAACGGCCATGCCAAGAAGCTCGAAGTCGCGCGCTGGACCCGCGAGCTCGACATGCCGCTGACGGTGAACGCGGTGATGCACCGGCAGAACCTGCACCAGCTTGCCGACATCATCCAGATGGCGGTCGATCTCGATGCCGACCGGCTCGAAGTCGCCAATGTGCAGTATTACGGCTGGGCACTGAAGAACCGCGCCGCCCTGATGCCGACCATCG
>NZ_JAQGJD010000076.1 GCF_028290785.1 Tardiphaga sp.
GGGGCATCGACCGTGACCGGCGGCAGCGACGACTGTGCCTGCGCGAAAGTGGGGGCGGAGAGGTCGGCCAGAACCAGCAAGGACGTGCCGATCAGCAGCCGCGCGCGGCGCCGCGCGAACACAGGACGGGGGCCGGCGAAAGGTTCGATGGTTTGGGTCGTCACGATAGTCACTTCCACGCTCGACATGAATCTACGTGGCCGCGTCTATCAGCGCTGTCTGATGAAAAGTAGATGGCAAGGGTTGCAAACAGTGCCAGCAAGATTGAATCGCTCTAAGTGCGACGACGGACGATGCGGGCGCCGCGATTGGTTCGTCTAAGCCACGGACCACCTCGCCAGCCGTTCGGCCGTCGCCTGCCACAGCGCCTGCTGCGCGTGTCGATCGGCGCCGGGCGAAACCGGCACCAGCGGGCGCGCGTCTTGGACGGAGAAATAGCCGCCGGTCACTTCCGCGAAGGCGGGATCGCGGGCGAGGCGGACGATGATGGCGGCGCCGCGCGCGGGATCGCCGATCCCGAGCCCGGCCAGCAGCCGCTGCAGCGGCGCGGCGAACCACAGCTCGCGGCCGAGCCCCGTCACGTTGAAGCCGGGACACAGGCAGTTCACCGCGACGCCGCGGCCCTCAAACTGCCGCGCCAGCTCCTGCGAGAACATGATGTCCAGCAGCTTGGTGCGGCCGTAGATCGCCGAGGAGCCGCGCGCGGTGAACGGCCTGATGTCGTCGAGCGCGGCCACCGGATCGAAGCCGGCGCCCTGCCGCGAGGCTTCCGAGGCCACGGCGACGATGCGCGACGGCGCCGAGCGCAGCAGGGTGTCGCGCAGCATGTCGGTCAAGAGCCACGGCGCCAGGTAGTTGACCGCGACCATCTCGGCATAGCCATCCGCCGTGATGCGCGGCGCGAAGGCGTGAATCCCGGCATTGTTGACCAGCACGTCGATCCGAGCGTGGCGCGCCGCGATCTCGCGCCCGAGCGCGGCCACCGAAGCGAGATCGCTGAAGTCGCCGTAGTAAACGTCGACCCGCGTGCCCGGCGCGGCCGCCTCGATCATCTGCACCGTCGCCTTGGCGCGGGCCCGGCTGCGCGCGGTGAGGACGAGGTGGGCGCCCTGGCGGGCCAGCGCCAGCGCCGCGCGCTGCCCGATGCCGCCGGTGGCTCCGGTGATCACCATCGTCGGAACGGGCTGTGGCATTGGCACTCTCTTTTATAATGGATAAATGTCCATTAGATAGATGGTGGACTTTTGTCAACCAATAGGCCCATGATCGGGCCGACAGGAGGGTGGATCGAACATGAAGACGCGGACGCAAGGGGGCAACGCCGGCCGCCGCGCGCGGCATGTCCGGGCGCTGGGCGAGGCGTTGCATGGGCTGGTGAGCGAGGCCCGTGCGGTGACGGCGCAGGCCGCGGCGATGTTTCATCCCGAATTGCAGCCGGCCGCCTTCCATATCGCGCTGTGGCTGCATTCGTTCGGCCCGGCCAAACCGAGCGCGGTAGCGCAAGCCGTTGCCATGGACCGCAGCGCCGCGAGTCGCCTGACCGGCGAACTGGTGCGCCTGAAGCTGGTGAAGTCGGCGACCGACGCCGCGGACAAGCGTGCCGTGGTGCTGTCGCTGACCGCCGACGGCCGCCGGCGGATCGAAGCCGCAATGCAGGCCAAGGGCGCCACCTTCCAGCACCGCGTCGCCGCCTGGAGCGAGGACGATCTGGTTCGCTGCACGGAACTGTTACGCAGGCTCACGGAGGGGACGGTCGCGGATCAACGCCGAGAGGAAGCCGTTAGCCCGTCGGGCGGGCGAGCGCCGAATACGGCTACACCACAGCCAAGATGACGTGTGCCTGAATCTTCGCAGCCACTTCGCCGTGGCCATGTCGCTCTGCGATCGCCGATGCCGCGTAGTCGGTTGCGGCTTGCAGCTCTCCCGGCCCTCTGGCCTCGATTTCGTTGCGGAGGACAGTTCCCTGACAATAGGCAACGGCCGGAAGCCGCGGCGAGGATGCGCGGCTTTGTTCAGCTTTCGTCTCGATTGCCACGCCGGAGAAACTCGCGCTCTCGAGCTCGCGGCGGATCAGCGCCGTATCGTGGTAGCCGTGCGGCGTGCGCGCGAGAAAGCGCGGCGGATCGTTCGGGAATATCCTGGCGAGCGCGTTCGTCACTTCATCCGCAAATGCATTCTCCTCGATGCGGTCCCATACGCTCAACAACAGATGTCCTCCGGGCTTCAGGACCCGCTTGGCTTCGCGGTAGGCCGAGATGCGGTCGGGAAAGAACATCGCGCCGAACTGGCAACATACCAGATCGAACGTCGCGTTTTCAAACGGCAACGCGAGCGCATCGGCCTGGCGCCAGGTAATGCGACTGTCGGGTGCTTGTCGCGAAGCGGCGTAGTCGAGCATCGGCTGGTTGAGGTCCGTCGCGATATAGCTTGCGCCGGCGGAGAGTTTTGGCAGCAATGCGCGGGTGACGACCCCGGTGCCGGCGGCGGTTTCCAGAACGGCTTGCGGTGACAAGGAAGCCGCGCGCTGCGCGAGATCCGCGGCGAACGGCTCGAAAATCAACGGCACCATATAGCGGTCGTAGTTTTCAGGAATCGAGCCCGCGAACACCTGGTCGGTTTCAAACATGGCGATCACCCGCGTCCGTCCGGTGGCTAGCAAGACCAGCAGATACAGACTAGCTGATATTGTCCGATTTGGGCCGTTTTCAACCAAGCGACATCCAGCCTGCCGCATGACTGCATCAATCCGGAAACCCACCGTTTCCGAAAAGCCCCTGTTACGGTTCCCGTTCAGCCTTAGATACGGTCACAGCAAACCCATCCCTCTGAGCATCTCTCCATGAAAAACATCGGCTTTCTCTCCTTCGGCCACTGGACGCCGTCATCCCAGTCGCAGGTACGCACCGCGTCCGACGCGCTGCTGCAATCGATCGAGCTGGCGGTGACCGCCGAACAGCTCGGCGCCGACGGGGCGTATTTTCGCGTGCATCATTTCGCCCGCCAGCTCGCTTCGCCGTTTCCGCTGCTGGCGGCGGTCGGCGCGCGCACCAAGTCGATCGAGATCGGCACCGCGGTGATCGACATGCGCTACGAGAACCCGCTCTATATGGCGGAAGACGCCGGTTCTGCGGATCTGATATCCGGCGGCCGGCTGCAGCTCGGGATTTCCCGCGGCTCGCCGGAGCAGGTGATCGACGGCTTTCGCCATTTCGGCTACGCGCCGCCGGAAGGGATGACCGACGCCGACATGGCGCGGCGTCACACCGAGGTGTTTTTGAACGTGCTGGAGGGCAAGGGCTTTGCCCAGCCGAATCCGTCGCCGATGTTTCCCAATCCGCCCGGCCTGCTGCGGCTCGAGCCGCATTCCGAAGGGCTGCGCGATCGGATCTGGTGGGGTGCCTCGACCAACGCTACGGCGGAGTGGGCGGCGAAGCTCGGCATGAACCTGCAGAGCTCGACGCTGAAGATCGACGAGAGCGGCAAGCCGTTTCACGTCCAGCAGGCCGAGCAGATTCGGCTCTACAAGGCGGCGTGGGCCGCTGCGGGGCACACGCGCGCGCCGCGCGTGTCGGTGAGCCGCAGCATCGTGGCTCTGATGAACGACCAGGACCGGATGTATTTCGGCCGCGAGGGCGGCGACAAGGACCAGGTCGGCTATCTCGGCGGCCACGAGCGCGCCATCTTCGGCCGCAGCTTTGCGGCGGAGCCGGAGGTGCTGATCAAGCAGCTCAAGGACGACGAGGGCATCGCGGAAGCGGATACGCTGCTGCTCACGGTGCCGAACCAGCTCGGCGTCGATTACAACGCGCATGTGATCGAGGCGATCCTCAAGCACGTCGCGCCGGGACTGGGCTGGCGGTAGCCTGTCATCCCGGCCCAGCGCGCACGTCAGTGCGCGCGCCGAGCCGGGATCCATAGCCTCTGTCTTCTCGGTGAAGACGGTCGCTGGCCGCGGGCTGCCACATATCGCTGGTGTGTATGGGTCCCCGCGTTCGCGGGGACGACACGGAGTTCGTGGCCCGCTTACGTCCCGGCCTTCACCTGCAGAATCGCCGTTGCCAGCAGTTCGTCCATCTTGGCGCGAATCTGCGGCTCGGTGATCGCCACGCCCTTGGCGGTGAGGTCGCCCAGCACCTTGCGCACCACGTCGGCGTCGCCGGCTTCCTCGAAATCGGCCGCGACCACTTCCTTGGCATAGGCGGCGGCTTCGTCGCTGCCCAGGCCGAGCTGTTCGGCGGTCCACAGGCCGAGCAGCTTGTTGCGGCGGGCCTCGGCCTTGAACTTCTGGCTCTCATCGAGCGCGTACTTGTTTTCGAAGGCGTCGCCGCGCTTGTCGAATGATGACATGGTTAAGTTCCGTTCGATCGAGAAAGGGGATGGCCGGCGGTGTTGTGGATGCCGTTCCGCACCCTAGATAGAGGTGGTGGGCAGGGCCCACAACCGGCGCAAGGTCGCAGGGCGGCGGATTGAGGGCGGTAAAACCCGGTCCCATCCGGCCGGATCGATTGTACTGGCGGGATCGATCGGCTAGGTTGGCCGCAGGCCCGGTTCTTGTTTCGTTTTCCCGTTCCTGGCCTTCACGGCAGCTCCGTCGTGGGTCGATCCCGTCACTCGGAGCACACCAATTCCATGGATTTCAACAACACACGGTACATCCCCATGAGCCGTCGACGTCGCATTTATGAAGGCAAAGGCAAGGTCCTGTATGAGGGCCCGGAGCCGGGCACCCTGATTCAGCACTTCAAGGATGACGCGACCGCGTTCAATGCCAAGAAGCATCAGGTGATCGAGGGCAAGGGCGTCCTCAACAACCGGATCTCGGAATACCTGTTCCAGCATCTGAACGACATCGGCGTCCCCACCCATTTCATCCGCCGCCTCAACATGCGCGAACAACTGATTCGCGAAGTCGAGATCGTGCCGCTGGAAGTGGTGGTGCGGAACGTGGCGGCAGGTTCGCTGTCGCAGCGCCTGGGGATCGAGGAGGGCACCCAGCTGCCGCGCTCGATCATCGAGTTCTATTACAAGAACGACCAGCTCAACGACCCGATGGTCTCGGAAGAGCACATCACCGCGTTCGGCTGGGCCACGCCGCAGGAAATCGACGACATCATGGCGCTGGCGATCCGCGTCAACGACTTCCTCACCGGACTGTTTCTCGGCATCGGCATTCGCCTGGTCGACTTCAAGATGGAATGCGGCCGGTTGTTCGAGAACGACATGATGCGCATCATCGTCGCCGACGAGATCTCGCCGGATTCGTGCCGGCTGTGGGACATCAAGTCGAACGAGAAGCTCGACAAGGACCGTTTCCGCCGGGATCTCGGCGGCGTGCTGGAGGCCTATACCGAGGTCGCCAAGCGTCTCGGCATCTTGGCCGAAAACGAACGCCCGATGGGCACGGGCCCCGTACTGGTGAAGAGCTGACCGCCAAAGGCGGTCATCTACGGCACACCAATTGGTGTGCCGGGGGGGCGGGAGCGGCGTAGCCGCGAGCGAACCCGGGATCTAGAAATGACAAACATATCCAGATTCCGGGTTCGATCGCGCAAGGGCGCGGCCGCCCCGGAATGACGAGGACCATATGAAAGCGCGTGTCACTGTTACGTTGAAGAACGGCATCCTGGATCCGCAGGGCAAGGCCATCGAGGGCGCGCTGAAGTCGCTCGGCGTCGAGGGCATTGCTTCGGTGCGGCAAGGCAAGGTGTTCGACATCGAGATCCCCGGCGGCGACAAGGCCACCGCGGAGGCGGCGTTGAAAGCCGCCGCCGACCGGCTGCTGGCCAACACCGTGATCGAGAATTATGCTATCGAGGTGCAGGGGTAGGCTTCCGGGGATCGGGTCATGGCTGAAGTAAGCAATGAGTTGATTTATGAGGTTGTGAAAGCCGTGCAGGCAAGGCTTGAGCAAGTCGATGGCAAGGTCGATGAACTCAAGCAGGAAATGCAGGCAATGCGCATGTCCCAGAACAGCCTTCGCCACGAGTTAGCCAGCATCCATAACGAAATCGCGAGCGTCCACGCCACGCTGGTGCGCCACGAACACCGGCTCGATCGCATCGAGCGTTGTATTGAACTCAACCAAGTCCGAGCCTGACATGAAATCCGCCGTCCTCGTTTTCCCCGGTATCAACCGCGAGCGCGACATGGCGCGCGCGCTCAAGCTCGCATCCGGGCAGGACGCCACCATGGTCTGGCATGCCGACACGGCGCTGCCCAAGGGTACCGACCTAGTCGTGGTGCCCGGCGGCTTTTCCTATGGCGACTATCTCCGTTGCGGGGCGATTGCGGCGCGTTCACCTGTGATGGATGCGGTGCGGGCGTTTGCCGCCGATGGCGGGCTGGTGCTCGGCGTCTGCAACGGCTTCCAGATCCTCTGCGAGTCCGGCCTGCTGCCGGGCATCCTGATGCGCAACGCCAAACTGAAATTCATCTGCCACGACGTGCATCTGCGCGTCGAGCGCTCCGACACCGCGTTTACCCGCGGCTACAATGCCGGCCAGGTAATCCGCGTGCCGATCGCCCACGGCGAGGGCAACTACACCGCCGATGCCGAGACGCTGAAGCGCCTCGAGGGCGACGGCCGCGTGCTGTACCGCTATTGCTCGCCGGCCGGCGACGTGAACGACACCCACAACATCAACGGCGCCGCGGCATCGATCGCCGGCATCGTCAACGATACAGGAAATGTACTTGGCATGATGCCGCATCCGGAAAACCACGTCGAAGACATCATGGGCTGCACTGACGGTCGCGGCCTGTTCGCCGGCCTTGTGGCGCAGTTGGAAAAAGCCGCGTGAGCGCGATCGTGCTGAAGATCATCGCCGCCGCGGCCGTTGCCGCCTTCACCGCGGTGACCGCGCAGGCGCAGGACTTTCCGAAGCGGCCCATCACCATGATCGTGCCGTTCGCGGCCGGCGGCACCTCGGACGTGATCGCGCGCGCGGTGGCCGAGCAGATGGCTGCCTCCTTGGGCCAGAGCGTCATCATCGAGAACGTTGCCGGCGCCGGCGGCTCTACCGCGCTGGCGCGCGCGGCGCGCGCCGCGCCGGACGGCTACACCATTGCCATCGGCAATGCCGGCACCAGTGCCGCGACCTACACCATCTATCCGAAGCTGCCGTTTACGCCGGACTCCTTTGCGCCGATCGCGATGGTCGCCAAGACCTTCGGCATCGTCGCGCTGCGCAAGGATTTTCCCGCCGCGACGCTGAAGGAGTTTCTGACCTACGCGAAAGCCAATCCCGGCAAGGTCAACCTCGGCCACGCCGGCGTCGGCTCGTCGAACTACCTGATCTGCAAGAGCTTCGTACAAGCCGCCGGCATCGACATCACGCTGGTCGGCTATCGTGGCGCGGCGCCCGCTTTGACCGACACCATCGGCGGACAGATCGACGGCGTCTGCGACAGCGCGGCCTCGGTGTCGCAGGCGATCGACGACAAGCTCGTGAAAGCGATGGTGGTCGGCTCCAATGTGCGGCTAGGGTCGCTGCCGGAACTGCCGACCTCAGCGGAAGCCGGCCTGCCTGAATTCGAGGCCCAGGGCTGGAACGGTCTGTTCGCTCCGAAGGGCACGCCGCCGGAGATCATCGCCAAGCTCAACGCCGCCGCGCGCTCGTCGGTGGAGAGCGACGTCGTCAAGAAGCGCTTCGCCGATCTCTCCACGGTGGCGCCGGACGCCAACGAGCACAGCCCGGACGTGCTGCAGCAACTAGTGACGCGCGACGTGGCCAAGTACCGCGAATTGCTGAAGAACGACAAGTTCTAACCACGACTGAGCCGGCATCGCGCAGCTCCGTCATCGCCCGGCTATTTGCGGGTGATGGCAGCGATGGCGCGCGTTGCGCAGGATGGCCCGGTCGCCACACTGCAGCGTGGTCACTCACATAAAAGTGAGGTAGTCCGCCAGCCTGTCTGTCGCTTTCGCGTTTTCCCGTTCGTCCTGTTTTTAGAAACCTGGAACGGGGACATGACATGAACAATTCTCGCTATCGCTGGGTTATTGTTGCAGCCGGCGGCCTGTTGGGCTGTGTGGCCATCGGTGGCATGTTTTCGCTGCCGGTCTTGCTGCAGCCGATCACGCGGGACACCGGCTGGTCGGTTGCCGGCGTATCCAGTGCCATGACGATCGGCTTCCTTGCCATGGGCTTGGCCAGCGTGATCTGGGGGACCTTGTCGGATCGGATCGGACCGCTGCCGGTTGTGTTGAGCGGCGCGGTCGTCATCGCGGTGGGTCTCGTCCTCGCAAGCCGCGCAACGTCACTGATCGAATTTCAACTCGTCTTCGGCCTGCTGGTGGGCGCGGCGACGGCGGCGATCTTCGCGCCGCTGATGGCCTGCGTGACCGGCTGGTTCGACACGCATCGCAGCCTTGCGGTGTCGCTGGTATCGGCCGGAATGGGAATGGCGCCGATGACCATGTCGCCGCTCGTGGCCTGGCTGGTCTCCAGTTACGACTGGCGGACCACGCTGCAGATACTGGCCGCCGTCGTCGCAGCCATCATGATTCCGGTCGCGCTGCTGGTGCGTCGCCCGCCTGCGCTCGCGGTTGCCGACTCCGCACCCGGCAACGCGGAACCGGCATCGGAGATGTCGCTTGCACAGGCGGTACGGTCGCCGCAGTTCGTCGTCCTTCTGGCGACGAATTTCTTCTGCTGCGCCACGCATTCCGGCCCGATCATCCATACCGTGAGCTACGCGATCAGTTGCGGCATTCCGATGCTGGCCGCGGTGTCCATCTACAGCGTGGAAGGGCTGGCGGGATTGGGCGGTCGTATCGCGTTCGGCTTGCTCGGCGACCGGTTTGGCGCCAGGCGCGTTCTGGTGGTGGGGCTGCTGGCTCAGGCGTTCGGCGCGCTGGCCTATGTCTTCGTGCGCGAGCTTGCGGCGTTTTATGCGGTCGCCGCACTGTTCGGCTTCATCTATGCCGGCGTCATGCCGCTCTATTCCGTGCTGGCGCGAGAAAACTTTCCGTTGAAGATGATGGGCACCATGATCGGCGGCATCGCGATGGCGGGCAGTCTCGGCATGGCCACGGGCCCGGTTGCCGGCGGCCTGATCTACGACACCTTTGCCAGCTATGCGTGGCTGTATATCGGTGCGTGGGGCATGGGCATCGGTGCGTTCCTGATGGCCCTGGGCTTCCGACCGTTCCCGAAAGCCACGGCGACGCCGGTGCCCGCGTGATCCCGCCGGCTCGCATCCGGGGCGCGAGAGTTGCGGCGTCTTCTGTTACTTGACGTCCGCCAATAGCGCTTGCTGAACCACATGGCTGTCGACGTATTGCATCATGCGCATGATCTTGCCGCCCTTCAACTCATACAGATGTGCGAAGGCGGCGCGCATCGACTTGCCCGTCGCATTGTAGGTGCCGGAGTAGACTCCGAAGGCGGCGACGCGGTCGCCGTCTTCGAGATAGGTGTGAACGGCGGCACGATAGCCGGTCCATTCGGTCGCCAGGCGCCGAAAGACGCCTGCGACGATCGCTTCCGGGCCGACATACGTTCCCGCATAGGGAAAACCCTCGGCCTCGGTCCATTCCACGTTGGGCGCGAGAACGGCCAGCAGGTTTCGGCCATTCTCATCCGAAGAGCCTTCATAGGTGGCCCGGACCAGATCGAGGTTGGTGCTCATCTCAGCCCCACTTCATCTCGCCGGTGGCCACCTTCGAACCGATATCGAGCGCGACGCCCATGCCGAGACCGGGGAAACGGGCATCCATGGCGCCCTTGAGCGCGGCGGCGTCCTTGGCCTTGGCCAGTTCTTCCTCGAACGCGATCAGATAGGCCTTTGTGTGCGCGATGCCCGACAGGTCCGTCGTGGACGCCGGCGTCATGTGGCCGGCGACGACGATCGCCGGCTTGCGGGCCGCGATCTTGTCGAGATTGGCGACCCAGGCAGCTCGCTGCTCTTTGGTCGGGGTGTCGGCGGTCCAGACGTGGACGCCCGAGAACACCAGAACCCCGCCGAACACGGCGTTGAGCGACGGCACGAACAGATAGCGGCGGTTGGCCAACCCGTCGGCATTGACGATCTCGATGGTCTCGCCATCGACGGTGAGCTTGTTGTCGTCGAAGGCGGTCGGCAGGATGACATCGGCCAGCGTCTGCGGGCCGTTCTCCTTGAGCTGCGGCCCCCACACTGCGAGCTTCTTTTCCACATTGCCTTTGATGGCATTCAGCGTCGCCGACGCCGCGAGCACGCGAGCTTCCGGGAAGGCTTCCTTGATCGGCTTGAGGCTGAAGTAATAGTCCGGGTCGGCCTGGCTCACATAGATGGTGGTCAGCTTCTTGCCGCTTGCCTTGATCGCCTCGGCGACGGCGCGGCCGTCGGGGTAGCTGAAGCCGCCATCGATCAGAACGGCCTCGGACACCCCCGTGATGAGAACAGGCGCGCGGAAGAATCCGCTTGGTCCGGCGGGGAGGTGCTTCCAGGAAAGACCACCGGCCGCTTGGCCGGTTCCCTCTGGCGCGAACGCCGCGGCGGCGCCGGCGGCAAGAGTCGTTTTCATGAGGCTTCTCCGGGTGAACATGAATGTCTCCTGTGAGGGCGGAAAGATCGGGATCCAGAAAGGGCGCGTCCTCTGGTCCGCAACATGGCACTGGCCGGCTGATCGCAGAAGGTCAACAAAACTGACAGAATATATGCTAGAAGATGACAATCGAATTGTCGGGCGTGGCTCCATGAACCTCAATCGTTTGGCCTATTTCGCTGCCGTCGTGGATACCGGCTCGTTCACCCGCGCCGCGGAACGGCTCGGCATCACCAAGGCGGTGGTCAGTCAGCAGGTCGCGCAGCTTGAGCGCGATTTGAGCAGCAGCCTGCTGATCCGCACGACGCGCCGCGTGCAGCCCACCGAGGCCGGGCTGGTGCTGCATGCACGCTGCGTGAAGATCCTGCGCGAAGCGGAGGATGCGTTCGACGAACTCGCCCAGGCCGGCGCCGAGCCGACCGGCACGTTGCGTCTCACGGCGCCCCACGACTACGGCGTCGCGATGGTCGTGCCTGTCGTGGCCGCATTCGCGGCGCGGTATCCCGCCTGCAGGGTCGAACAAACGCTCAGCGATCAGACCCTGGACCTGACCTCCGGCAAGATGGACATGGCCATCCGCGTCGGCTGGCTCATGGATTCCGGGCTGCAGGCGCGGCAGATCGCGACGTTCGCGCAGTATCTCGTCGGCGCCCCGGCGCTCATCGAACGGATCGGCGCCGGTCGCGATCCGGAAGACCTCGTGGCAATGCCATTCATCGCCAACATGGCGCTGCGCGAGCCGCTGCTGTGGCAGTTCTCATTAGGCGATGGCGCACCCCGCAGCGTACGCGCCAAAGCGAATATCGCGATCGACACGACGCCCGGCGTGCTTGCGGCCGTGCGGGCAGGCGGCGGTCTTTCGGTGCTGCCGGATTTCCTGGTGGCCGACGACCTCGCGGCGGGGCGGCTAAGCCGAGCGCTGCCGACATGGAGCCTGCCGTCCGGCGGCATCTATACCGTCTATCCCGCGGCGCGCTTCCGGCCGCGAAAAGTCACCGCATTCGTCGAGATGCTTATTGCCGCCGAGCGGAAGAAGGAGGCGATAGCGGCGAAGCGAGATCAACGCGAGAGGTCTTGATAGAAGAATCCCGGACGCAGCGGCTCGGAGCTTCTTCTCCCTACTAGCGAAGCTTTGCTGCGCGCGGGGGAGGGAAAAAGCGTCACCACCAGCCGCGTTGCACCGGGCGAACGGGCGGGCCGCCGCGGCGCGGATCGAACGGTTGCGTGCCCCAGTTGCGCGGCGAGAAGAAGCCGAAGCCGTCGTCGTCCTGATCGTCGCGGCTCGCCACCGCCGTCGTCGGCTTGCGCGTGACGAAGCCGCCCTGCGGCTGATTTTCCAGCACCGCGACGAACTCGGTGCGATAGTTGGTTTCGGCGCTCAGCGGCTCGTCCGAAATCACGATCGAGGAGCGCGGCATCGCGGTCGGCGCGATGCGGTCGAGCACCTCCTGCGGGATGGTGATGCGGTCGAGTGCGTTCTTGGCGTCGTCGGCATGATCGATGGTCACCGCGGTCCAGCGCAGGCCGGCATCGTTGCGCGCCACCGCGGTGAACACATGGGTGCCGATCGGCTGGTTGGGATTGCGGATCGTGATGGGCACTTCGATGCTGGAATCGAACACCTCGCCGCCGCCATCCGGTGCGGGTTTGTGGGTGTTGCGCCGGACGTAGAGCTTCTGCGTCGCGCGGCTGATGTAGACCGAGACCGGTTCGAGCGCGAGTTTGGCCTCACTGGCCGCCCTGGCGGTGTCGGCCTTCTTCGCTACTGCCGCCCTCGCGGCCTCCTTGATGGCGGCGATGGTGGGTTTTGACGCGGCCGCGGCGCGGGCGGCATCGAGCTGCGATCCCAGCTCCGCGACGCTGGCGGTGGTCTTCGCTTTCAATTCCTCGGCCTTCGCCCTGGCAGGCTCCGTGCTGGCGGCGGCGAGCAATTTTTCAGCAGAGACGAGGTCGCGGTCGGCGCGGGTTTTCTGCGCCTGCAGCTTGCGCAGCGACGCCGCAAGCGCCGCCGTCTCGCGCGCCGCGGTCTTGGCGGTCAGCTTCGCCTCCTCGGCGCTCTTCGCGGCCTCGGCGGCGTCGCGGGCGAGCGTCTCGGCCCGCGCGGGGGCGGCGGCAATGGCCTCCAGCTTCGGCGCGAACAGCGCCGGATGGGAAAATGCGATCGGTTCGGCATCGTTCGGCGAGATGATCACCCGCATCCCGATCCGCGTCTTGTCGAACAGCTTTTCCGCAAAGCCGAACGGCATCCGCACGCAGCCGTGCGAGGCGGCGTAGCCGGGCAGCGGCCCGCCATGCAGCGCGACGCCGTTCCAGGTGATGCGCTGCATGTGCGGCATCCAGGCGTCGTCATACATGGTGGAGTGGTGGTCCTTGTCCTTCTCGAGCAAGGCGAACACGCCGGCCGGGGTCTCGCGGCCCGTGGTGCCGGTCGAGACCGGCGCGCGAAAAATCCAGCCCTCGGCGTCGTACAACGTGACCTGCTGGCTCTTGATCGACACGATCGCCATGATCGGCTCGCCGGCCTCGCGCGGCGCTGTCGCCTCGGTGGCGGCCGCGGGCTTTTTCGGTTTCGCCGCAGCGTCGGCATTGAACGCCGTCAGCGCGGCCATCGCCGCGAGCGCCGCCATCGCGGAGCAGCCCCAACGCCGCACCGGCGCGGTGGATGGCGCCGTCAGAAATCGATGTCCCATGCCTTGTCCCGGATAAACTGCGCGTCCGCGGTTGCGTCGGTCAGATGTCAGACTGGAATTCTTCATCACGCGTCGCCCGTCTCCGCCGATTCGGTCTTCAACTATAAGCAAGCGCTGTGGCGATTCTCTGAAATACGACAGCCCGCGCAGGAGGAAGTTCCGTAGGGTGCCTTTGCCGCGAATTATTCCGCAACCGCCACCGGCTTCGGCTTCTTCTTCACCCGCTTGATGGTGCCTGAGAACGAGAACAGTCTGCGCTCGCCGGATCGCAGGATGCCGCGCAGGAAGATCAGCGAGCCGCCAATCCTTGTCATCTCGCCGTCGCAGTCGATGCGGTCGCCTTCGCGCGCGGCGTCGAGGAACTCGCAGCCGAAAGACACCGTGATGCCGGGGCCCTGCAGCTCGCGCGAGGCGAGCGCGAACAGGCAGTAGTCGGCGAAGGTCATGTAGCAACCGCCATGGACATTTTTCATACCATTGAGGTGCTTCTTCTCGACGCGAAAGGCGCAGCGCACGGTGCCGTCGGGCTCGACCTTGTGCCAGAACGGGCCGTTGTTGGATTCGAAGGAATCACGGCTCCAGGTAGTCCAGCCCGCAAACTCGCCCTCGGTGGCGGTCACGATGGCTGAGGAAAACGGGATGGTCTCGGGCGCGGCGGTATTCACGGTCTGAACTCCTTGGAATGCTTCCGAAAAGTGTTAAATCCGATCCATCCGCCGGGCGCAAATGCCGCTTCCTGCGGCAATCGCCGTAAATCCTTGGACAGGGCGGAAGCAGGGGGTAAAAGCCCTTTTCCCGCTGTTCCGTTCTTCCTATGAAGAGCCTCCACTAGCGCAGAGTCCCGATGAATCAGCCCCAGATTACCCCCGAACTCGTCGCCTCCCACGGCCTCAAGCCCGACGAGTACGCGCGCATCCTCAAGCTGATCGGCAGGGTTCCGAGCTTCACGGAACTCGGCATCTTCTCGGCGATGTGGAACGAGCACTGTTCGTACAAATCCTCGCGCATCCACCTCAAGGGGCTGCCGACCAAGGCGCCGTGGGTGCTGCAGGGGCCGGGCGAGAACGCCGGGGTGATCGACATCGGCGACAACCAGGCCATCGTGTTCAAGATGGAGAGCCACAACCACCCCTCCTATATCGAGCCCTATCAGGGCGCCACCACCGGCGTCGGCGGCATTCTCCGCGACGTGTTCACCATGGGCGCGCGGCCGATCGCCTGCCTCAATGCGCTGTCATTCGGCGCGCCCGAGCATCCCAAGACCAAGCATCTGGTGTCCGGCGTGGTGGCCGGCGTCGGCGGCTACGGCAATTCGTTCGGCGTGCCCACCGTGGGCGGGCAGATGCGCTTCCACACCCGCTATGACGGCAACAACCTCGTCAACGCCATGGCCGTCGGCCTGGCCGATGCCGACAAGATCTTTCTCGCCGCGGCGTCGGGCGTCAATATGCCGATCGTCTATCTGGGATCGAAGACCGGCCGCGACGGCATCCACGGCGCCTCGATGGCTTCCGCCGAATTCGACGAGGATTCCGCCGAGAAGCGCCCGACGGTGCAGGTCGGCGATCCCTTCGCGGAAAAACTGCTGCTGGAAGCCTGCCTCGAAATCATGGCGGCGGATTGCGTCGTTGCGATTCTGGATATGGGTGCTGCGGGCCTGACCTG
>NZ_JAQGJD010000013.1 GCF_028290785.1 Tardiphaga sp.
CCGTTGCCGAACGACCAGTCCTCGCGCGCGCTGTCGATGAGATTGATCCAGACGTCTTCCCTTCGAACGCCAAGCTTTTCGTGCAGTTCGTCGGCGATCTTGCGATAGAACAGCTTCTTCACATCGGTCTTGCGCCCCGCAACCCAGAACACCTGGATGAAAACGATTTTTGCCGTGTAGTTCATTCCCATGAACGCGGTTTGCGGAAACACCAGTTCACCATCGGCGTGGCCCGTGAAGATCAGGAACTTGTCGTCCTTGGGTGCACTGGCGATTTCGACCATTGCATCGTAGATGACATCGCCGATGACCTGGCGCTGCTCTGGCGAATAGCTGTTGCTGAGGTTAATTCTGACGAGAGGCATCGTAGTTCTCCTGCTGATTAAATGGAATTCTTCAAGTCGCTGCGATCATATATCGATGATGATCTTGCCCGATGCCGTGCCGTGGCGGATCGCTTCGTAGGCGTCGTCGATCGTGTTCAACGAGAACCGGCGCGGGTCCAGCCTCGGCACCAGCTTGCCGGCCTCGCACAACAGCGACGCTTTGCGCAGAATTTCTCCATGGTGTGCGCGGCCTTCGCCGGTCAACATCGGCAACAGCGTAAAGACGCCCGAATAGCTCGCGGCGCGAAATGACAGAGGCGCGAGCGCATGCGTTCCCCAGCCGAGCGCGCTGACGACATGCCCAAAGCGCGCAACGGCATTGAACGAGGCGTCGAGTACGGCGCCGCCCACCGTGTCATAGACCAGGTCAAACCCGCGACCTGAAGTGTAATTGACGACATATTCGAGCACCGGCATCTCCACGCGGTCGATAAACGTCGCTCCGAGGCTCTCGATGAACTGCCGGTCCTTGACCGATCCTGTTGCAAAGACCTCGGCGCCGAACGCCCGCGCGATCTGAATGGCCACATGTCCAACGCCACCCCCGCCGCCGTGAATCAGAACCTTCTGGCCGGGACTGACATTGGCCCGATCGACGAGCCCCTCCCATGCCGTGACAACAATCAGCGGCAGCGCCGCGGCCTCACGCATCGTCACGTTCGCCGGCTTCGGTGCCAGAAGATCGGCATCTACAGCGGCATATTCGGCCAGTGATCCCGGAATACCTCCCACGCCTCCCGTCAGCCCATACACCTCTTCGCCAAGGCGGAATTGCGTGACGCCTGCGCCGACGCCGTCAACGACGCCGGCCAGATCCAATCCGAGGATCGCGGGGAGCGTCTGTCGCGCATGCGCGGCTTCCCCGTCTTGAATCTTCAGATCGAGCGGGTTGACGGCACTGGCCCTGATCCGCACCAGGACCTGGCCTTCTGCGGGCGTCGGCCTTGCCACCGATGTGACATCGAATGGCGAGTGATAGGCGCGCAGCACCGCCGCTTGCATTGAATGTGTGTCTGTCATTTTGAAGCCCTTCCGTTCACGCTCCTGAAATGGGCTTGTGTGGGGGACTTGGAAACCTACAATGCTGCACGAGCTGCAAACGTTTATGAATGATGGGCCAGCGCATGGAGTGGAGCGACCTGCGGGTCTTCCTGGCGATCGCGCGCGAAGGCACGCTTGGAGGCGCCGCGCAAAAGCTTGGCCAGAGCCAACCGACGATGGGCCGAAGGCTCAAGGCGCTCGAACTGGCGCTGGGCCAGACGCTATTCCAGCGGACCGGCGATGGATTCGTTCTCACGAACGAAGGCCACGCCGTGGCGTTGCATGCGGAACATATGGAAGAGGAAGCGCTGGCGTTGCAACGACAGCTCGATGGGCATGACCGCGAACTCGGCGGCACTCTTCGCATCTCATCTTCGGATTGGTTCGGCGCAAATCTTCTTGCGCCCGTGTTCGCCGAGTTTGTGAAGTCTCATCCGCGCATCGTCGTCGAACTATTGACCAGCCAGACTTACTTCAGCCTCCCGCGCCGCGAGGCCGACATGGTGTTTCGCATCCAGCCCTTCGACGACCCCGAAGTGATTTCCCGGCGCCTGATGCACATTCCCTATGGCGTCTACCTGCGCTCGGATATCGAACCGCCGAAGCTCGGCGATGGCGCCGGCATGCCGCTGATCACGATGGACGCCAATTTCTCCGGCATGCCCGACGCGGTCTGGCTGAAGAACGTGCTGCCCAATGCCCACGTCGCCTTGCGCAGCAACAATCGCGACGTCCAGGCCCGCATGTGCGTCTGCGGCGCCGGGCTCGCCGTCCTGCCGCGGCCGCTCGGCGATACGCTGACCGGCGTGACGCGGCTGGAATTTGACGAACGGCCTCCCGGCCGCGACACCTTCGTCGGCTATCACCGCGACTTGCGGAAGCTTGCCAGACTCAGGAGCTTGCTTGACCTGGTCATCGAGCGACTGAGCAATTGAGCGATCGACGACACACCGGCAATGGCATCGAGCGGATGGAAGCCGCCGCGGCGGCGGAATTGGTCGGGCACCCGCCGACAGCGCTGATGCGCGAATTGAAATGGTAGGGATTGGCTAACGCTGAAACCGTCATCCTGAGGCGCGAGCCACTTGGCGAGCCTCGAAGGATGGGGCGACAAACACCGCGGCCATCCTTCGAGACGCCGCGCAAGAGCGCGGCTCCTTCAGCCGAAACGCAACTGCGTTTCGGCGGGGATGACGGCGGAGCTTTAATCGGCTGACTTACGCCGGCACGGTGTCGGGGAACACGGCCTCGATCTTGGTCTTCAGCGTCGCGGCGTTGAACGGCTTGACGATGTAGTTGTTCACGCCGGCCTTCTTGGCGGCGATCACGTTCTCGGTCTTGGATTCCGCGGTGATCATGATGAACGGGGTCTGCGACAGGTTGGGGTCGGCGCGGACTTCCTTGAGCAGGTCGTAGCCGGTCATCGGCTCCATGTTCCAGTCGGAAATCACCAGGCCATACTTCTTGGTGCGCATCTTTTCCAGCGCCGCCGATCCATCGCTGGCGTCGTCGATGTGCTCGAAACCGAGCTGCTTCAGAAGATTGCGAATGATCCGGATCATGGTGTTGTAGTCGTCCACCACCAGGACCGTCATCGATAAATCAACCGCCATCTTCATTCCCCCTGAGACACGACACGCAATGCGAAAAACCGAACATTCACCGGCAGGCAAATATCTTGGGGCGCAGGATCGGCAATGTGCTCTCCGCAGCCCGGCCCAAGGATTAGCAGCAGCGGTTAAACATCCCGTTAACCGCCCATCGCCGCGAAAACGGTAAAATGCGCGAGATCGCCGGGCGGGCCCGGCTTGACTTCGTTGGCGCCTCCGCGTCACCGTCCGCCACCCCGCCCCAAAGCATCAACGAATCCAGTCATGACGCCTGCCTTTACCGTGATCCGCGACACCACCCCTTCGGCTGAAATCCCGCGCGGGACCGTGGTAGCGATGGGCAATTTCGACGGCGTCCACCTCGGCCACCGCGCCGTGATCAACGCCGCCCTGCAGATGGCGCGCCTGCACAACACCACCGCAATGGCGGTGACGTTCGAGCCGCATCCGCGCAGCTTCTTCAGCCCCAATACGCCGCAATTCCGGCTGACCGACGAAGCCACCAAACTGCGGCTGCTGGCCGGCACCGGCCTGGCCGGCGCCGTGGTCATGACCTTCGACAAGGGCCGCGCCGGCACCACGGCGCAAGATTTCATTCACCATGACCTGATCGGGCGGCTGGGAATCAGCGGCATCGCGGTCGGCTACGACTTCCATTTCGGCAAGGGCCGGGTCGGCTCGCCCAGCCTGCTGGTCGCCGAGGCCCCGCGGCTCGGCATCGAGGTCGATGTGCAGCCGCATATCGACTTCGACGAGCGCCCGGTGTCGTCCAGCGCGATCCGCATGGCGCTCGCTGAGGGCCAGGTGACCGAGGCCAGCACCATGCTCGACGGCCCCTGGTTCGTCTCCGGCGAGGTGATCCACGGCCAGAAGCTCGGCCGCGACCTCGGCTATCCCACCGCCAACATCCGCCTGCCCGCCAGTTGCGGCCTCAAACACGGCATCTATGCGGTGCGGATCGGCCGCGGGCAGGGAACCGACAGCAAGCGTTTCGATGGCGTCGCCAGCTTCGGCCGCCGCCCCACCTTCGACAACGGCGCGCCGCTGCTGGAGGTGTTCCTGTTCGACTTCAAGGGCGACCTGTATGGCCAGGTGCTGGATGTCGCCTTCATCGCCTTCATCCGCGAAGAGCTGAAATTCGACGGCATCGAGCCGCTGATCCGGCAGATGGACGACGACAGCGCCAGGGCCCGCGCCGCGCTGGCCGCAGCCCCGGATGCGTTTCCGAGGCTGGGAGCGGTGAAATGACCAAAACCGAAAAGCAGAAGATGCTGGCCGGCGAACTTTATCGCCCGGGGTCCCCCGAACTGAGCGCCGACGAGAAGGCCAACAAGGCCTGGATGGCGAATTATAACGCCGTGCTCGACCGGCCGGTGGCCGAGCGGCTGGCGCTGCTGAAGGCGCATTTCGGCGCCGTCGGCAAGGATTGCGTGATCCGGCCGCCGTTCTTCTGCGACTTCGGCTACAATATCCGGCTCGGCGACAACGTCTTTTTGAACTTCAATTGCGTGATCCTGGATATCGTCGAGGTCACCATCGGCGACCGCACCCAGATCGGCCCAGCCGTGCAGATCTATGCCGCCGACCACCCCCGCGACGCCAAAACCCGCGCCGAGGGCCTCGAATTCGGCCGTCCGGTGAGAATTGGCGCCGATGTCTGGATCGGCGGCGGTGCGGTGATCGTGCCCGGCGTGACCATCGGCGACGGCGCGGTGATCGGGGCCGGCAGCGTGGTCACCCGGGACGTGCCGGCCGGCGCCATCGTGGCGGGTAATCCGGCCCGGGTGCTGAAGAAAACGCAGCCGTCATCCTGAGATTGGGGCTCCGGCCTATCAGCCGTCATTGCGAGGAGCGAAGCGACGCGGCAATCCAGAAAGCCACAAGCTCGGCAAGAACTGGATTGCTTCGTCGCCAAGTGGCTCCTCGCAATGACGGCTGAAAGGACCCAGCCCGGCCTACAGGGCTTTGCGCTTCGCCCGCCGGCTGCTATTGAGGGCCGATGTTCGCACGGCGCCCCATCATCCGCATTATCGGCCCGGCTTCCGCCTGAGCTTGGCTCGGCGCAAGACCGGGATCGTTGCCGTTCGTCGCGCGCCCTGCGCGTTTCCTCGCCCTAGCCGAGCCAGAGCCTTTCATGTCCGACAAGCCCGTTAAATCCCAAGAATCCAAAGACGCCAACGACTATTCCAGCACCCTGTATCTGCCGCAGACGGAGTTTCCGATGCGCGCCGGCCTGCCGCAGGCCGAGCCCAAAATGCTCGAGCGCTGGAACGAGATCGACCTCTACGGCACCCTGCGCAAGCAGTCCAAAGGCAAGCCGAAATTCGTGCTGCATGACGGCCCGCCCTACGCCAACGGCAACATCCATATCGGCCACGCGCTCAACAAGATCCTCAAGGACGTGGTGACCAAGAGCCAGCAGATGCTCGGCTTCGACTCGAACTACGTGCCCGGCTGGGACTGCCACGGCCTGCCGATCGAATGGAAGATCGAGGAGGAAAACTACCGTTCCAAGGGCAAGCCGAAGCCGGACTTCAAGGACTCCGCCGCCATGGTCGCGTTCCGCCAGGAATGCCGGGCCTATGCCGGCCGCTGGCTCGACGTGCAGCGCGCCGAGTTCAAGCGGCTCGGCATCGTCGGCGACTGGGACGGCCGCTATGCGACGATGGACTTCTTCGCGGAGGCGCAGATCGCCCGCGAGCTGATGAAGTTCGCCGCCAACGGCACGCTGTATCGCGGCTCCAAGCCGGTGATGTGGAGCGTGGTGGAAAAGACCGCGCTGGCGGAAGCCGAGGTGGAGTACGAGGACTACACCAGCGACACGGTGTGGGTGAAGTTTCCCGTTGGCCACGTACCTATGAAAGATGTGGTTCCGAATGAGAAACCGAATTTTCAACCTCTTCTTCCAATCAACACCTCCGTTGTAATCTGGACTACAACTCCGTGGACGCTGCCAGGCAACCGTGCGATCAGTTTTTCCTCAAAGATCAACTACGGCATCTATCGCGTCACCGAGGCAGCAGCAGACAATTGGGCAAAAGCAGATGATTTTCTGATCTTGGCTGACAATTTGGCTGAGAGCGTCTTCAAACAGGCTCGGGTTACAGCGTTCGTAAGGGTCGACGATATCTCGGCTGAGACGTTGGCTGCGTATGTTTATCGGCACCCACTTGCGGGCTTTGCAGGTGGATACGGATTTGACGTTCCTATGCTTGAAGGCGACCATGTCACCGACGACACCGGCACCGGCTTCGTGCACACCGCGCCGGGCCACGGCCGCGAGGATTTCGATATCTGGATGGCGAATGCGCGCGCGCTGGAGGCGCGCGGCATCAGTTCGGTGATCCCCTACACCGTCGATGAAAATGGCGCGCTGACCGAACAGGCCCCGGGCTTCACCGGCGAGCGCGTGATCAACGACAAGGGCGAAAAGGGCGGTGCCAACGAGGCCGTCATCAAGGCGCTGATGGCGGCCAGCATGCTGCTGGCGCGGTCGCGGCTGAAGCATCAGTATCCGCATTCCTGGCGCTCCAAGAAGCCGGTGATCTATCGCAACACGCCGCAGTGGTTCATCGCGAAGGACAAGGACATCTTGGAAGTGAACGCTCCCGGCAAGCCGGGAGCTATGGACGACGTCGGCGTTGCCAAATTCGGCGACACGCTGCGCCATCGCGCGCTCGAGGCCATCAAGGTCACGCAATGGGTGCCGGCGATGGGGCAGAACCGCATCAACGGCATGATCAACACGAAACCCGACTGGGTGATCTCGCGGCAGCGCGCCTGGGGCGTGCCGATCGCGGTGTTCGTGCGCGAAAAGGGCGACGGCTCCGCCGAACTGCTCAACGACGCCGCGGTGAACAAGCGCATCGCC
>NZ_JAQGJD010000137.1 GCF_028290785.1 Tardiphaga sp.
CCTGCAGACTGTCGGCGAGCAGGCGGCCGACGATGTCGGGCGACGAGCCCGGCCCGAACGGCACGATGATGCGCACCAGTTTCGGCGGCCAGACGGCGGACGGTTGCGCTTGCGCCAGCGCGGCGCCGGGCAGCCACAGCAGCATCGTTACCGCCAGCCGCCACTGGCGTGCCCATCTCCTGTCGTTCCGCCGCATTGCGCCCATCCCCTGAAAAGTGGTACCGGAAGCCGTTCCGCAGGCTTCTTGGCCGCGCCATTTTGGCACCGGCCGGCGGGACCATAGTTCAAAATGCGGCACGGGCAAGCCGCCTGCCGGCAGGGAGCACATCATGGGCCTGAGCGTGATGATCCTTGGTCTGGCGCTGTTCCTGGGCGTCCACCTGATTTCCACCCAACGCGAATTGCGCAGCGAGCTGATCGCGCGTTCCGGCGAGAGCCTCTATAAGCTCGGCTACGCGCTGATTGCTGCCATCGGCCTGGCGCTGATCGTCTGGGGTTTTGCCAACTACCGCGCCAACGGCTGGATCGATGTCTGGACGCCGCCGCACGCGATGAGGCACATCACGGTGGCCCTGATGCTGCCGGCGGTCATTCTCGTCGTCGCGGCCTATCTCCGCGGCCGCATCTACACCACGGTGAAGCACCCGATGTTGACCGCGGTAAAGCTGTGGGCGGCGGCGCATCTGTTGTCCAATGGCGACCTCGGCTCGATCATCCTGTTCGGCGCGTTTCTCGCCTGGGCGGTGGTGGACCGCATCTCGCTGAAGCGCCGCACCGATCCCGGCGGCCCGCCGATCCCGGTCGGCGGCCCCGGCAACGACGCCATCGCGGTGGCGGTCGGCATCGTCGCCTATCTCGCGCTCGGCTTCGCCTTCCATCCGGTGGTGATCGGCGTTCCCGTGTTCGGAGCCTGAGATGTCAGTTCAGTCGGCGATCAAGCGCAAGACCGCGCCGGATATTCTCGCGCGCAAGAATGGCGAGCCGATCGTGATGCTGACGTCGTATCACGCGCATACGGCCGCGCTGGTCGATCGCTATTGCGACGTTATCCTGGTCGGCGACTCCCTGGGCAATGTGATGCACGGTTTCGAGACCACGATTCCGGTGACGCTGGAAATGATGATCCTGCAGGGTCATGCGGTGATGCGCGGCTCGCAGCATGCGCTGGTGGTGGTCGATATGCCGTTCGGCTCCTATGAGGGTTCGAAGGAGCAGGCGTTTCATGCGGCGGTGCGGATTCTGAAGGAGACGCATTGCGGCGCGGTGAAGCTGGAAGGCGGCGTGCGGATGGCGGAAACCATCGCGTTTCTCACCGAACGCGGCATTCCCGTGATGGCGCACATTGGCCTCACGCCGCAGTCGATCAATGCGCTCGGCTCGTTCCGCTCGCAGGGCCGCGCCGAATCGGAAGCGCTGGCCGCCGGCGACAACCAGCCCGGGCCGATCCAGAACGACGCCATTGCCGTCGCGCAGGCCGGCGCGTTCTCCGTCGTCATTGAAGCAGTGGCCGAACCCTTGGCGCGAAAAATCACCGAGACCATTGCGATCCCGACCATCGGCATTGGCGCGTCCGCTGCCTGCGATGGCCAGGTGCTGGTGCTGGAGGACATGCTCGGCCTGTCGGCGAAAGTGCCGAAATTCGTCAAGCGCTACGGCAATCTCGGCCCGATGATCGAGGCGGCCATCGAGGGTTACGCCACCGACGTCCGTGCCCGCGTGTTCCCGGGCCCGGAACATGTCTACGGCGGCAAGCCGAAGGGCTGAGGCGCTAACGTAGCCGTGAAGGAATAGGCGGCGGTGCGTGGTGTAAGCTCCTGACCGACCGCAAAAGGATTCAACGATGAAGAAAATATTGGGAGTGGCGGTGATCGCCGCCGTCGCCTTCGGAACCTCGTTTGCTCAGGCTGAACCGGCCCTTAAGAAGCACTACCGGACCGAACCGCGGGCCTATCAGCCGCGTCCGCCCGCCAACCCGCTCAATGACACCATGGGCAACGCGGCGCTCGGCGGCAACAGTGCTAATTCGGCGTCCGGCTCCAACAGCGCCAACGAAAACGCCAATGGGCGCAGCGGCGGCGGCTTTGGCGGCTGAGCTGTGCGAGCATTCCTGGGTCCGCGGTTCGTTGCGCTACAGAAGGTCCGAAAAGCCCTCTAGCTGGATTGCTCGCAATCGAGCGGCGCACGTCTTAGACGTGCGTAGTGGACAATTGCGCCTTGTGGGTGCGGCCGTTTCGTGGTGAATTCGACAGGTCAATTGGCCGTCGTCCCATTTCATAAGTTTGATTTCATCCGCGACTAGCGTGGCGCCATCGCGCCCGGCATTTACCCAATCTTCCCCGCTCGCCCAGACCGACCATCCTTTTCGGAGGAGACCTCCATGGTGCATGTGCAGCCTCAGATTGACCTGGCGAACTATCAAAGCGCCGACAATGATTTTGCGCATCTGTCGCTGCGCAACCTGATCGAGGCGCGCGACCTGTTTCATATTCACCTGATGCGCCACCCCAACGTGGTCGCCACGGCGATCGGCCGATACCGTATTCGCAAGTCCGACAGTTGGCCCAATGACCGGCGGCAGCGTCATGACAGCGGTCCGCGCCGGCTGGATAATTCCGAGGTGCGGCCCTATTCATGGCCGTGCATCCTGGTTTTCGTGTCGCAGTGGGAAGACCCGCGGCAGTTCGCGTCGCGTCCCTCGGACATGCTGCAGAAAACCGTCTTCATGCCGGACGGCTCGCGGGTTCCGATCTGCGTCTTGGAAGCGCCGAAGGAATCGATCACGCCGGTCGAGGCGCGGGACTACAACTATCCGATCAACAACATCGGACCCGGCAGCGCGATCATCGCCAATGTTCAGGGCCAGCCTTACGCCGCGACCGTCGGGTGCCTGGTCAGTGACGGCCACAAGATCTTCGCGCTCACCAATCGCCACGTCACCGGCGAAGCGGGCGAGGTCGTCAGCTCGGTGCTGAACGGCGCCACCGAGCGGATCGGCGTTGCCTCGGCCAAACAACTGACACGGCTGCCGTTCTCCACGATCTATCCAAACTTCACCGTGCAGGACACCTACATCAATCTCGATATCGGCCTGATCGACATCGACGACATCGCAAACTGGACTACCAAGGTCCGCGGACTCGGCGCCGTTGGCCCGATGGCGGATTTCTCCAGCGTCAACCTGTCGCTCTCGCTGGTCGGCTGCCAGGTTCGCGGCGTCGGTGCGGCCAGCGGCACGATGTTCGGCGAAATCCACGGCCTGTTCTATCGCTACAAGACCGGCGGGGGCTTCGAATATGTGGCCGATCTGTTCATCGGGCCGCGCACGTCGGGGCAAGTCAGCCGGCAGGCGCCGTTGCCGAAGTTCGCCACCCATCCCGGCGATTCCGGCACGATGTGGATGCTCGAGCCGGCCAAGCCCGCCGGCACGGCGACGCCCACCGGTGACCAGTGCCTGCCGCTGGCGCTGCAGTGGGGCCGTAACATGCTGTACTCCGCCGACAAGGCGCCGCCGCAAAGCTTCGCGCTGGCGACGCTGATGTCGCGGGTCTGCGCTATCCTGGAAGTCGATCCGGTCCGGGACTGGAATATCGACCAGGACGACACCTGGGGCGCGCTCGGTCACTTCTCGATCGCGGCGCGTACACTGGTCGCGCTGTCGGGCAACTTCCCGAAACTGAAGTCGCTGATGGAGAACAATGCGCGGATCGTCAGCCATGACGAAGGCACGTTGCAGAAGGGCGAGTTCAGCGGAATGGGAAGCCAGGAGTTCGTACCGTTGGCCGACGTGCCGGACTTCTTCTGGAAGCCGCGGGTGGCAAAGCAGGGTTTTGCGCGCCCGCTCGAGGGCTCCAACCACTTCGCCGACATGGATCAGGAAGGTCCTGATGGCAAAACGCTGCTCGATCTGACCAAAAACCCGGCCAATATCGATCCCAAAAAATGGTCCGCCTATTACGACGGCGTCACCGATCTGCTCAGCGGCGAACCGATCAAGGAAGACCGCAGGGGCCTGCTGCCGTTTCGGGTCTGGCAGATATTCGACGAGATGTGCGCTTTTGCCGGAGATGGCGAAGCGGAGAAATTTGTCTGCGCCGCGGGCGTGCTGGCGCACTATGTCGCCGACGCCTGTCAGCCGCTGCATATTTCATATCTTCACGACGGCGACCCGCTGCGGCCGATCGAGCATGTATTCAGTTCGGGCAAGAAGGCAGGGCAGAGCGAAATGCGGCCGTCGGGGCAGGGCATTCATTCGGCCTATGAGGACAAGATGGTGTTCGCCCATCGCGTCGATATCCTCAACGGGCTCAAGCAGACCGCCAAGGTGAAAAAGGCGGAGTTGATCGGGACGGGCCGCGAGGCCGCCGTGGAGACCATCAAGATGATGCGTAGCGTCTTCAAATTGATGCCGCCCGCCAAGATGGTGCAGACCTACATCGACGTTGGTAAAGGCGGCAAGGCGGCGACCGACGCGCTGTGGGCGGCCTACGGACAAAAGACCATCCGCGCCATGCAGGACGGCACGCATTTGCTTGCCTTGCTGTGGGAGAGCGCGTGGAACGTCGGCAATGGCGAGCGCAATATCACACGCCGCAGCGCCCTGACCCGGAAAGAGGCCATGGACATCGTCAAGGACCCCAACTTCCTGCCATCGACCACGATCGGCAAGATCGGCGCCTTGCTCAAATAGGCCTGGACGCGGGATTCCGGCCGCCGGACGTGAAGTACGGCTGGCAAAGCCTTGATCGCGCTGGCTTTGCCTTGCCGTCGCCATAACGCTAGGGTATCGCCGCCGCCATACCGGAAACGCCAGGTTCCGGCGCCGCTCGGGCTGAGCGCGGTCAATCGGGGACGGGATAGCTTTAAGTGTCTGAATTATTTAGTGAAGTTGACGAAGACCTGCGCCGCGAACAGCTCAAGAAGCTGTGGGACCGCTATTCACTGCTGATCATCGCCGTGGCGATTCTGATCGTCGCGGGCGTCGGTGGCTGGCGCGGCTACTCCTATCTCGAAGCCAAGAAGTCCGCCGAGGCCGGTGCGGCGTTCGACCGCGCCGCCGACCTTTCCGAGCAGAACAAGCATGCCGAGGCGGAAGCCGCTTTCAGCAAGCTCGCCGCCGAGGCGCCCGCGGGCTACCGCACGCTGGCGCGGCTGCGCGCGGCGTCGGAAGCCGTTTCGCGCGATCCGCAGGCCGCCGTGAAGATGTATGACGAGATCTCGGCCGACCGCAGCGTCGGCGCTACCGAGCAGGACCTGGCCAAGATCCGAGCCGCCGGGCTGCTGCTGGAAACCGTGCCCTATGACGCGCTGCTGGCGCGGCTGGAGCCGGCCACCACCAATATCGGCACCTATCGCCATTCCGCCCGTGAATTGCTGGCGCTGTCGGCCTGGCGCGCTAACAACGCCGCGGCGACGCGGCAGTGGATCGACATGATCGCCAATGACGGCGAGACTCCGGCCAGCCTGCGCACCCGCGCCGAGGCGTTGCAGGCGCTGCTGCCGCCGGCTGCCAAAAGCTGACCTGAATTCCGAGTTGAGTGAGAAGCCGTCCATGCGCCCCATACAACGCCTCGTATCCGCCGCCGTCCTGATCGCGCTGTCCAGCGCGTTGACCGGCTGCGGCAGCATGACCGGCTGGGATCCCTCCGATCTGCTCGACTTCCTCGACACCAAGAAGAAGCTGCCGGGCGACCGCAAGCCGGTGTTCCCGGAAGGCGTCCCCGGCCTTCAGCAGGGCGTGCCGCGCGAGTTGTATCGCGGCGCCCAGACCGAGCAGGCCCCCCAGGCGCCCGTCGCCGCGGCGCCGGCTGAGGAGCCCAAGGGCCGCAAAGCCAAGAGCCGCGCCAATGTGAATGTCGGTGCGGTGCGCAGCGCGCCGGCGGCAGAGACCCCGGCCGATCCCGATGCCGGACCGGTGGACGAGGGCGGCACCAATGCCGCGCCGCCCGCACCGAAGGGCAAGATCACCCGCCGCCGCACCACGGCACCGCCGCCGGACCAGTCCGCAGCGCCGCAGGCCGCGCCCGCGCAGCAGGCACAGCCCGGCTCGGCATTCCCCGCCCCGGTGCCATCGGGCACCTTCACACGCTGAGTTAGCCGTTTTCGGCTGCTTGCATTGACATGCGTCCGCTAAAGGGCGCACGGAACACCATGTCTTTCACCATTGCCATTATCGGCCGACCCAACGTCGGCAAATCCACGCTGTTCAACCGTCTGGTCGGACAGAAGCTCGCACTCGTCGACGACACCCCCGGGGTCACCCGCGATCGCCGCGAGGGCGAAGGCAAGCTCGGCGACCTCGAATTCACCCTGATCGACACCGCCGGCCTCGATGAGGGCCCGAAGGGCTCGCTGACGGCGCGGATGCAGGAGCAGACCGAGACCGCCATCGGGCTCGCCGACGCGCTGTTCTTTGTGATCGACGCCCGCGCGGGTCTCACCCCGAACGACCGCGCCTTCGCCGACTTCGCGCGCCGCGCCAACAAGCCAGTGGTGCTGGTCGCCAACAAGAGCGAGGGCAAGCACGGCGAACTGGGCGCGATGGAATCCTACGCTTTGGGTCTCGGTGAGCCGATCCAGATTTCCGCCGAGCACGGCGAGGGCCTCAGCGATCTCTACGACTCCTTGCGCGACATCATGCCGGAGCCGCCGGCGGACGTCGAAGAGTTCGACGACGACGACATCATCGAGTCCGAGGAAGACATCGCCAAGCGGCCGATCCGCGTCGCCATCGTCGGCCGGCCCAACGCCGGCAAGTCCACCACCATCAATCATCTGCTCGGCGAAGAGCGGCTGCTGACGTCCGCCGAGGCGGGCACCACGCGCGACTCCATTTCCGTCGAGGTCAACTACAAGGGCCGCGAATTCCGCATCTTCGACACCGCCGGCCTGCGCCGCCGCTCGCGCATCGAGGAGAAGCTGGAAAAACTGTCGGTGGCCGATGCGTTGCGCGCGATCCGTTTCGCCGAAGTCGTCGTGCTGATGATGGACTCGCAGACCAAGTTCGAGGAACAGGACCTGCGCATCGCCAACCTGATCGAGCGCGAGGGCCGCGCGCTGGTGGTGGCCGTCAACAAGTGGGACCTGATGGGGCAGAAGGCCAACCTGGTCACGGAACTGCGCACCGACGTCGATCACATGTTGCCGCAGGTCAAGGGCGTGCCGATTGTGGCGATCTCCGGCCTGATGGGTGAGGGGATCGACAAGCTGATGAAGGCGATCGAGGAATCCTATTCGGTCTGGAATCGCCGCGTCCCCACCGCGTCGCTGAACCGCTGGTTCGAGCAGGCCGTCGATGCCAACCCGCCGCCGGCGGTGTCGGGACGCCGCCTCAAACTGAACTACGCGACCCAGGCCAAGGCGCGTCCTCCGAGCTTCATCGTGTTCTGTTCGCGCGCCGACGCGGTGCCGGAATCCTATCTGCGCTACCTCGTCAACTCGATGCGCACCTTCTTCGACCTGCCGGGTACGCCGATCCGCATCACGCTGCGCGAGAAGGCCAACCCGTTCGCGCACAAGCGCAAGCGGCCGACGCGGTAGGTGCCGAGCGCGCTGCGTCGAACGGTGGCTGCGAATTCGGCAGCGGCGCGCTCCTCAAAGCGCGCCGCTGCCACGAGTGTAGCTTCTCAGGCGCCGGTCACTTCTTGATCAGCGGGCACTCGCTTTGCGACAGCGGGCGGGCTGCGTCCTCCGGCGAGATGGTGGCGATGGTCTTGTAGTAATCCCACGGATACTTCGATTCTTCGGGCTTCTTCACCTCGAACAGATAGGCCGTCAGCATCTTGCGGCCGTCGGCGCGGATCGTGCTCTTGCCGAACAGCACGTCGTCGGTGGGGAGTTCCTTCATCTTGGCGACGACCTTGGCGCCGTCGTGCGGATTGCCGCCCATCGCCTCGAGCGTCTTCAGGTAGTGCAGAATTCCCGAATACAGGCCTGCGACGGTCATCGACGGCATTGAGCCGGTCTTGGTCTGCGCCGAAAAGCGTTTCGACCACGTCCGGGTGTTGTCGTTCATGTCCCAGTAGAACGATTCCGTGAACGACAGGCCCTGGGCGGTCTTCAGGCCTAGCGAATGCACGTCGTTGATGAACAGCAGCAGCGCCGCGAGCTTCTGGCCGCCGGCCACGATGCCGAATTCGGAGGCCTGCTTGATCGCATTGGTGGTATCGCCGCCGGCATTGGCGAGGCCGACAACCTTGGCTTTCGACGCCTGCGCCTGCAGCAGGAACGAGGAGAAGTCCGAGCTGTTGATCGGATGCTTGACGCCGCCGACCACCTTGCCGCCATCCGCGGTGACGACGGCGGCGGTGTCGCGCTCCAGCGCGGCGCCGAACGCGTAATCCGCCGTGAGGAAGAACCAGCTGTTGCCGCCGGCCTTGGTCAGCGCGTTGCCGGTGCCGTGCGCCAGCATGTAGGTGTCATAGGTCACCGAGATGGTGTTCGGCGTGCAGGCCTTGCCGGTCAGGTCGGCGCTGGCGCCGCCGGAATTGATCAGGACCGAGTTTTTCTCCTTCACCAGATTGCTGACTGCCAGCGCAACGCCGGAGTTCGGCGTATCGACCACCGCATCCAGCTTGTCGACATCGATCCACTGTCGCGCGATGTTGACGCCGACGTCCGGCTTGTTCTGGTGATCGCCGCTCAGCACCTCGATCTTCCAGCCCTTGTCGAGCAGCCCGGAATCCTGCACCGCCATCTTGGCGGCGATCACGGAGTTGGGCCCGCCGATATCGGCATACAGGCTCGACATGTCGTTGAGCACGCCGATTTTGACGGTCTTGTCCTGGGCCTGAACCGGCGCGGACCATGCGAGGCCGGCAGCCGCGATAGCCATGGCGGTGCAGCCAGAGAAAGTTGTCCTCATGTGTGTCCCTCGGTTTTGGCACAGCGTGCCGTCTTGGGCGGCAGGGCGCGGCACCGGTTGGTTGGCGATTCGTCCATGTCCCTGCGTCTTGGGCGCGGGTGACGGAGGCAGGATAGCATGCAAGGCCACCGGCCATAGTGTCGTGAGGTGACTACTTTCGGTGGGGGGAGTCGGGACGGCAACCGGCCGCTGTTGTCCCGTGACGCAACCGCACTACTTCAGGGCGTCGGAGACCAGTCGGAAATTCTGGATGCGTTTTCCGGTGTTCACCTTGGGGTGCGGGCGACAACTCCCCGGCACGGAGTGGTTGCGGATCGCCGAAGGTTCGACTGCCGATGCATCGATCAGCATGGCGGTCGCGGTCAGGACGATGGCGAAAACGCCGATCGTCGCCAGCACCACCGTAATCGTTGATTTCCACATGTTGGCGCTCCGAACCTTCCCGCGCGACGCACAAGGCGCTGGGAATCGACATCGGATCATTGCTCGATGCCGCGGATGGAAATGGTAGGTCTGTGGACCTCGATTTGGGTTCGATCACGTCGATGCGAAGGGTGCGCGAATGGCCGCACCCTTCGCGATCAATGCGCGATCAGCGGGCCCGCGCTTCGCCGCTCGTCCGCTCGGCGCCGTCGAAGTCTTTTTGCTCCGGCTCAACCGACCGCCGCCACGGAACGATCATCGCCACGCGATCCCGATACCGGCGGTAGTCGTCGCCGAACAGATCGACGAGGTCGCGCTCTTCGAGGAAAATGCCGACGAAGATGTAAGCCGTCGTCACCGCCGCGAACAGCAGGTGGCCCACGGTCATCGTCGGTGTCGCCCAGAACGCAATGATGAAGCCGAGATAGATCGGATGCCGCACGAAGTTGTAGTAGAACGGTGTCCGAAAGCGCGGCGCCGCGGCATCGCGTCCGGCGAAGTTATCGACCACCTGCTGCACGCCGAACAACTCGAAATGGTTGATCAGGAACGTGCTGGTGAACACGATCACCCAGCCGAGCATCGACAGCGCGGTGACGGCCGCCGCGATCTGCGGATGGTCAATCTGCCAGATCACGCCTGGCATCGGCCGCCACTGCCAGAACAGCAGCAGCAAGACGAGACTTGCCAGCAGCACGTAGGTGCTGCGCTCGATCGACGGCGAGATGTATTGCGTCAACCACTGCTTGAACGGCTTCCGCGCCATTACGCTGTGCTGGATGGCGAACAGCGACATCAGCGCGAGATTGACGAGTGCGGCTTCGGGCCACGGCGCCAGCGTCCCGGTGTCGATGTCTTTCGGTACCATCATCCCGTCGACGAAGCCGATGGCGTACAGAATGGTGACGAAGAATACTGTGTAAGACGCGAAGCCGTACAGAAGAGCCGATATGCGGGTCATGACATTTCCTTTGCTAGGTCAGTTCTCGATTTCGATGAGGGTTGTCGGTGGTCGCGGCGCGGCGACGGACCATCTCGCGCATCCAGCTGACCGGCGAGAAAGTGTTCAGGCGCGCCAGGAGATCGCAGGGCGACGCCCGGCGCCGCTGTCATGACGGTGACCGGCGGTTCTTCCGGCTCGTTCCGTGCGGCAAAAAATTGCCCGGCATCGGTATTGAGCGGCGTCTGCAGGAAATCAGCCATAGCCGCGCGTGACAGCCCGACCTCGCGCAGGGAACTTTCATTGATGCGTGCCAGCCATGCGACGGACCGCCGCATCAGTACGGCCGCGATAAGGCCGAAACCTCGATTGGCGACCCGGGTCAGCCGTTCCTTGATCATGACACTCTCCAACGGTACACTTCGCTGCTGCAGCGTGACCTGCGTTTGTCAGACTGCGGCCGATGATCGGAGGTTCAGGACCTCACATGGTCGAGACACCGCAATCATTTGCAGCGACGCCGGATGTCGATCGCGGCGGGGACGTGCTCGCGGAAATGCTGCGCTCGATACGGCTCAGTGGCTCGGTGTTTCTCAGCGCCAGCCTGACCGAGCCGTTCGGTCTCATCAGCCCCAGGCATTTCGACGAGCGCACGCCCATGGCGCATTTGCGCCATGTCAGCATCTTCCATCTGATTTCCGCCGGCGAATGCACGGTTGAACTGGCCAGCGGCCAGCGCGAGACCATTCGTGCCGGCGACATTCTGCTGATGCCGTTCGCCGACGCGCACACATTTTCCAGCGGCGAGGGCGGCGAACTGAGTTCGGCCATGGACCTGGTGCGCGCCGGTCCGTTGTCTGGAATGTGGAACATCACGCACGGCGGCGGCGGTCAGGAAACCCGTATGGTCTGCGGGTTCATCGAATCGTCGGAGCTATTGTATTCGCCGGTGTTCCGGACCTTGCCGCCGCTGCTGATCGATCGCACCGGCGACGACAAGGTCAGTGCGCTGCTCACGACCACGGTGCGCGAGATTCTAACTCTGACGACCGATGCTACGCCGGGCAGCGAAATCATGCTCGGCCGCCTGATGGAATTGCTGTTCGTCGAGGTGTTGCGCCGCTACGCAGCCAGCTTGCCGGAAAGCGCGCAGGGCTGGTTCGCGGCGCTGAACGACCCTTTGCTCGGGCGGGCGATGCGACAGGTGCACGGTAATCCCGGCCGTCGCTGGACCGTGGACGACCTCGCGCGCGAGGCCGGCACGTCGCGCACAGTGCTCGCCGAACGGTTCAACGAGGTGCTGGGCCAGGCCCCAATCGAATATGTGACGAGCTGGCGGATGCAACTGGCGGCGGAGCGCATGCGGACCGGGACCGACAATCTCGCCGTGATCGCCAACGACGTCGGCTACGACTCCGAAGCCGCGTTCAATCGCGCATTCAAGCGCGTCACCGGAATAGCGCCGGGCCGCTGGCGCGACGGTGCGCGGTCGGCGCCGCCATACCCCACGCCGATGCGGCGGGATTCATCGTCCGGCTGATCGTGCAGCAGCGACGCTCGTCCATCCCACACCGACTGCCTATCGTGTCGGCTACTTCAGCGCGTCCGATACCAGCTTGAACTTCTGGATTCGTTTTCCGGTATCCACCTCGGCCGTGTAGACGCTGCCCTTGGCGTCGATGGCCATGGCGTGGATCCAGTGAAACTGGCCGGCGCTGCGGCCGTTACGGCCGAACGTGCCGACCACGCTGCCGTCGTCGCGGTTGAGGATGCGAATCTCGTTGTTCTCGCCATCCGCCGTCAGCAGCCACGTCTGCTTCGGATCGGGCCACAGCGCGAGATCCCACACCGCGCCGTTGCCCAGCGTGTTCTTCTCGAAGAACCACTCCTTCACGAAGCTACCGTCCTTCTTGAACACCTGGACGCGGTTGTTGATGCGGTCGCAGACATAGACCAGGCCGTCATTGGCGATCTTGACGCAATGCACGGGATTGCCGAACTGCTGCGACACCGGCGCCTTCGGATCGTACGCCGCTTGTTTGTCGTCGTTGGGCTTGTTGCCATACGCGCCCCAGTGCCGCTTGTACGCGCCGGTGGTGGAGTCGAATACGATGACGCGGCGATTGCCGTAGCCGTCGGCGACGTAGATTTCGCCGGCGTCCTTGTCGAGCGCGGTCTCGGCGGGCTTGCCAAGCTGGGTGGTATCGTTGCTGCCCTTGCTCGGCGCGATCGAGCCGATCTGCATCACGAACTTGCCGTCGGTGGTGAATTTCAGGATCGCGTTGTCGTTGTCTAGATTGCCGCCGACCCAGACGAAACCTTTCTCGTCGACCTCGATACCGTGCTCGCGGCCGACCCATTCGTAGCCCTCGCCGGGGCCGCCCCACGAGCGCAGCAGGTTGCCGTCGGAATCGAATTCGAGCACCGGCGGCGCCGACACGCAGCATTTCGAACGCGGCGGCGTGAGGCTCGCACCCTTCTCGTCATCGGTCAGCGAGCGCGGCCGGTGGATCACCCAGATATGGCCCTGCGCGTCGGTAGTAATGCCGCCGACCTGGCCGAGTATCCAGTTGTTTGGCAGCGGCTTCGGCCACGACGCATCCACCTCGAAGCGCGGGATGTCGGCAGCAGATGCGCTGATCGCGGTGATGGCGATCACGACCCATGCGAGCGTATTGCAGGCGATCAATCCCAGCAAATGGCCACGCCTCGACATTGGCATCATGGCAGCCTCCCTGATTGTCGTTGCGGGTTGGCCCGCTTGGCAGGGAGTGAAGTACCGGCACGCCGTGAAGTCAATTGTGCGACGCAGTGCGACACAGCAACTCCGCCGTCATCCTGAGTGCGCGCACTTGCGCGCCTCGAAGGATAGCCGCAAGCGCTCGTGGCCGCATCCTTCGAGGCTCGCCCTGCGGGCGATCGCCTCAGGATGACGACGGTGGAATTTGCGTCTCAGGAAGGCGGATGAAAGTCCATCACGCGACGCGCCTTGTAGTCGTAGAGCTTACCGGTTTCCGTCCACGACGGCAGGCACAGCGGCAGGATCAGCTCCGCGATCTGCTCTGGGGTGTCCAGCGTCGCGGGATCCTCGCCGGGCATCACGGTGGCGCGCATCCGGGTGCGGACGGGGCCGGGGTTGAACAGGTTGGCGCGAATCGGCGTGGTCGCGGTCTCCGCCGCCCAGACGCGCACCAGCGCTTCGAGCGCGGCCTTGGACGCGGCGTAGGGGCCACGATAGGCCGGCGCCTTGCTGGCGCTGCCCGAGGTGATGAACACCGCGCGGCCGGCGTCGGACAGCCGCAGCAGCGGCTCCATGCAGCGGATTAGCTGGAAGTTGGCGGTGACGTTCACCGCCATGGTATCGGCCCATGGCTTCAGCTCGATATGGCCGAGCGGCGAGGAGGGGCCGGCGACGCCGGCATTGCCGATCAGGATGTCGAGCTTGCCGTGGCGCTCGTTGAGCGCGGCGCCGAGCCGAGCGATGCCGTCGGAATCGGTGACGTTGAGCGGCACCAGCGTGGCGCTGCCGCCGAGGGCGCGGATGGCGTCGTCGAGTTCTTCAAGCGCGCCCTGCGTGCGCGCCACTGCGACGATGTGGGCGCCGGCCTGGGCCAGCGCCAGCGCGGTGGCACGACCAATGCCGCGCGAGGCGCCGGTGACGAGAGCAATGCGGGAGGCGAGGGGAAGGGTCATGGGCAACTCTCAGGGGTCGTCCCCGACAAGTGCGCCAACAGGCGCACGCAGATCGGGGACCCATACACGCCGAGGGTTATGATGCGGAATGGCGCCCGTGTCTAATCGCGTGAGACACAAAACGCACGGAGGCTATGGGTCCCCGCTTTCGCGGGGACGACAGCGGCGTTTGTCTCAGCTCGCTTCCGCCAGCAACGAGAGCTGCCTTGGCGCTTCGATCTCGTGCATGTCGGTGAGCGGGGTAGGGTAGTCGCCGGTGAAGCAGTGGTCGGCGAATTTCGGTTGCGCGGGGTTGCGACCGGGCTCGCCCATGGCGCGATAGATGCCATCGACCGAGACGAAGGCCAGCGAGTCGGCGCCGATCAACTCGCACATCTCTTCGAGCGAATGGGTGGCGGCGAGCAGGCCGGTGCGGTCGGGCGTGTCGATGCCGTAATAGTCGGGATGGGTGATCGGCGGCGAGGCGATGCGGAAGTGGACTTCGCGGGCGCCGGCGTCGCGCATCATCTTGACGATCTTCTTCGAGGTGGTGCCGCGCACCAGGCTGTCATCGATCAGCACGATGCGCTTGCCTTCGATGGCGGCGCGATTTGCCGAATGCTTCATGCGCACGCCGAGCTCGCGCACGCTCTGGGTCGGCTGGATGAAGGTGCGGCCGACATAGTGGTTGCGGATGATGCCGAGTTCGAACGGGATACCGGACTCCCGGGAATAGCCGAGCGCGGCGGGGACACCGGAGTCGGGGACCGGGACGATGACGTCGGCTTCGACATGGGTCTCGCGCGCGAGCTGCGCGCCCATCGCCTTGCGGACGTCATAGACCGAACGGCCGCCGACAATGGAGTCGGGCCGGGCGAAATAGATGTATTCGAAGATGCACGGGCGCGGCGGCTGCGGCGCGAACGGCTTGTGGCTCTGTACGCCGTGCTCGTCGAACACGATGACTTCGCCGGGCTCGATATCGCGCACATACTTGGCGCCGATGATGTCGAGCGCACAGGTCTCCGAGGCCAGGATCGGCGAGCCGTCGAGATCGCCCAGCACCAGCGGGCGGATGCCGAGCGGATCGCGGGCGCCGACCAGCTTCTTGTTGGTCAGCGACACCAGCGCATAGGCGCCCTCGATGGCGCGCAGCGCCTCGATGTAGCGGTCGATGAAGCGGTTGCGCTTGGAATGCGCGACCAGATGCAGGATCACCTCGGTGTCGGTGGTCGACTGCATCATCGAGCCGTTCTTCACCAGCTCGCGGCGCAGGGTCAGGCCGTTGGTCAGGTTGCCGTTATGGGCGACCGCAAAACCGCCGGCATTGAGCTCGGCGAACAGCGGCTGCACATTGCGCAGAATGGTTTCGCCTGTCGTGGAGTAGCGGGTGTGGCCGACGGCGGCGGTGCCGGGCAGGCGCTCGATCACTTCGCGGCGGGAGAAGGTGTCGCCGACCAGGCCGAGGCGGCGTTCGGAATGGAAGCGGCCGCGGTCGAAGGAGACGATGCCGGCGGCTTCCTGGCCGCGGTGCTGCAAAGCGTGCAGCCCGAGCGCGGTGATGGCGGCGGCGTCGGGATGGTTGAAGATGCCGAACACGCCGCACTTCTCGCGCAGCATGTCGCCATCGAGATCGTCGTCGCGGAAGTTGTGATGATGGTCTGGT
>NZ_JAQGJD010000144.1 GCF_028290785.1 Tardiphaga sp.
AGGTGGAGCGCCGGGAGGTGCCGCGCCCTACGTCATTGGGCGCGCGTGGCTGGCGTTATCAGCCGCGCAGGCGGACCGCGTCATGGTCTGCCTGAAGGCGTCTCGCAAACGCCTTGGCGCCTCCCGCTCCACCCGCCCTGCGGTTCGGGGCAGGGAATTGGCAAAGCTCGGGCGCTGCGGCGTCGCGGGAACGCGCGTGCGCGTGATGCTTGCGGTATCACAACCCTGTCATTGCAGCTTGTGATCGGCGTGGCAGGCGCAACATTCCGGGCATTGGAATGTCTTCGTTCCCGAACGTATCGCGTCTGCCGTCAGGAAAACATCATGCAATATCGTCCAGGACTTTCGATCAGAACTGTTTCACTTGCCATCGCCGCGTGCGCAGCGGTCGCCGCGATTGCGCCATCCGACGCCTTGGCGCGTTCGCAGCACAAGACGCATGCTCCCACGTCACGCGCTGCACCTGCGGCGGACATGCAGGGATCTCGCACCTATGGGCCGGGCGGCGCCAATGCCTATGGCGCGATGCAGGGCGGGTCGTCTTCGTCCGGGTCCGCCAGCTTCGGTTACGGAGTCGGCGACAATTCCCATGGCTGCTCGGCTTGCGTTAACTAGAGCTTTTTTGGATTGAGCCTACTCGCCGTCCTCATGGTGACGAGCGCGCCACTTGGCGCGCGTCTCGAACCATGGCGTGTGTCGCCCATCCTTCGAGACGCGGTCGAAGATGACCGCTCCTCAGGATGAGGAATTCCTGTGGAGAGGATGACTCATCTCAAAACGAAAATGCTCTAGCGATATCGGAGCGCTGTCGTTGAACGTCAAAACAAAAGCGCGGCAAAACGATTCGCCGCGCTTTTTACGTTGTACATAGAACTCAGGCGAAACGGGGTCAGTCCTCGTCGTCGCGCTTCTTGTCGCCGCCGATGCCCTTCAGCTTGGCGAACACGGCATCGACATTGAGGTCGTCGCTGCTGCGTTCGGAGGCTTCGTATTCGTCTTCCTTGCGGGTGGTTTCCGACGCCGGCAGCAAAGTCGCGCCGCCGTAGGCCTGGTCGGTGGGCTTTTCCTTCGCGGCGCGCTGCACTTCAAAATCCAGTTCGATCTGCGAGCACAGGCCGAGGGTCACCGGGTCCATCGGCGTCAGGGTCGAGGCGTTCCAGTGCGTGCGGTCGCGGATCGAGGCGATGGTGGTCTTGGTGGTGCCGACCAGCCGCATGATCTGGCTGTCCTTGAGCTCGGCATGGTTACGCACCAGCCACAGGATCGCGCTGGGACGCTCATGACGGCGCGACACCGGCGTGTAGCGCGGGCCCTTCTTCTTGGCGGCCGGCGGCAGGATCACCTTGCTCTCCTCGAGCTTGAGGCGATAGTTCTTGTCCTGCTCGCCGCGCTCGATCTCGTCGCGGGTCAACTGCCCGTTGGAAATCGGGTCCATGCCCTTGATGCCCTGGGCGGCGTCGCCGTCGGCGATGGCGCGGATTTCAAGCGGGTGCATCTTGGTGAAATCGGCGACCTGGTCGAAGGTCAGCGCGGTATTGTCGACCAGCCACACGGCAGTCGCCTTTGGCATCAGCGGTGCATTGCTCATGGCAAATCTCCTTTACGCTCCGCCCACCTTTTTTGGAGGCGGAGCCGTCTGGTCATCGGGGATGACGGGGAATTCAGGCTGTATATAGTCTGTCCCGGGCTAACCGCGCAATGGAAGACTGTTCGGCCTTGACAGGGCGGCCGGACGGCCCCAAGTCCTTCCTGAAACAAGCCATTTGGCTTATTGTCCCCCTGGATTTTACCGCTTTGCACCCGCCGCTTTGGGTGGTTCGGACCTTAAATGACCGCTGGATTGCCCAACATGCAGGCCAAACCGCCCCTGAAAATCGTACTTTGTTCCCCTCGCGGCTTCTGCGCCGGCGTGGTGCGGGCCATCGATACCGTCGAACGCGCACTGGCGATCCATGGCGCGCCGGTCTACGTCCGGCATGAAATCGTCCATAACAAGTATGTGGTGGACAGCCTGAGGACCAAGGGCGCGATTTTCGTCGAGGAACTGGCCGAAATTCCCGATAACACCTCCGCTCCGGTGGTATTTTCGGCCCATGGCGTGCCGAAATCGGTTCCGGCCGACGCCAAGCAACGCAATTTCTTCTCGCTCGATGCCACCTGCCCGCTGGTCACCAAGGTCCATCGCGAGGCCGCGATCCACTTCAAGCGTGGCCGCGAGATCCTGCTGATCGGGCATTCGCACCATCCGGAAGTGGTCGGCACCCTCGGCCAGCTCCCGCCGGGCGCGGTCGAATTGATCGAGACCGCCCACGATGCGGCGACCTTCACGCCGAAGGACCCCAATAATCTCGCTTTCGTGACCCAGACCACGCTGTCGATCGACGACACCGCGGAAATCGTCGAAGTGCTGAAAAGCCGCTTCCCGACCATCAACGGGCCGCATAAGGAAGACATCTGCTACGCCACCACCAACCGCCAGCTCGCGGTCAAGAAGGTGGCGCCGGTGGTCGATGCGCTGATCGTGGTCGGCGCGCCGAATTCATCGAACTCGCAGCGGCTGCGCGAGGTCGCCGAGCGCGAGGGCTGCAAGGTCTCGGTGCTGGCGCAGCGCGCCGCCGATCTCGACTGGAGCATGTTCGAAGGCATCAAGAGCCTTGGCATCACCGCGGGCGCCTCGGCGCCGGAAGTGATCGTCGAGGAGATCATGGGCGCCTTCGCCGAGCGTTACGAGCTGCATGTGGAGACGGTGTCGGCCGCGGAGGAGAACGAGTTCTTCCCG
>NZ_JAQGJD010000177.1 GCF_028290785.1 Tardiphaga sp.
GTGCGCCAGATTGCCGACATGGGTGCGGGCGCGCCCGACGATCTCGCGGTTGGCCTCGATCAACGCGTTGGTCTCCCGGGCCAGCGGCGCGATCTCAACGGGGAAGTCGCCCTCCAGCCGTTCGGCACGGCCAGAGCGGACATCGGCGATCGATTCCGAAATCCGCTTCAGCGGCGCAAGGCCGAACCGCACCTGGAAGATCGTGGTGAGGATCAACCCGATCGACAGCGCCGCGAACGTCACCATCAGATAGACATCGAACGCCCGCGTCTCGTCGGTGATCTCGGTGGCGTCGCCGGCGACCGACACCAGGAAGCGTCCGTCGATGCCAAGATCGATTGGCCGCTCGACGATGCGCAGTTTCTGGTTCTCCGGTCCGGTGGCGTAGGCGATCCGGACCCCGGTGTCGCTGAGCGGCACGCTGGGCTGGTCGAGACGCGGCAGCTTCTTGTCCCATAGCGAGCGCGAGGCGCGCTGCTCCTGCTTGTCGCTGTCCAGCCGCACAATCTGCCAGTACCAGCCCGACAGCGGCAATTCGAACATCGGCTCGCCGAGCGATTGCAGCTCGCGGTCGGGGTTGTTGTCCTCGCCGTTGCCGACCTCGGCCACCAGTGTGCGCAGATAGAAATTCAGCCGGCGGTCGAACGCACGTTCCGACGCCTCGCGGTACACCGACGACAGGATGAACCCGGTCACCGCCAGGATGATGACCACCCAGGCGGTCGCGCTCAGGAACAGGCGAAGAGCAAGCGAATTGCGGCGCACGGTTCAGCCTAACACGTCATTGCGGCCCGCAGGCGAAGCAATCCCCGGCGCCGGCACGCCGAATTGCGTCGTCGGCCAGCCCTCCAGCCGAGCCTTCCCGCCACACCTCACCGCAATGCGTTTCCCTAAGCCTTGCTCGGGGGCGTCAGCAGGTAGCCGAGCCCGCGCACGGTCTGGATGATGTCGACCCCGAGCTTCTTGCGGATGCGCCCGACGAACACCTCGATGGTGTTGCTGTCGCGATCGAAATCCTGGTCGTAGAGATGCTCGACCAGTTCGGTACGCGAGATCACCCGGCCGGTATGGTGCATCAGATAGGCCAGCAGGCGGTATTCGTGGGAGGTCATCTTGATCGGATTGCCGTTGACGCTGACGCGCCCGGTGCGCGTATCCAGCGACACCGGCCCGCAGGTCAGCTCGCTCTGCGCGTGGCCGGCGGTGCGGCGCAGCAACGCGCGGATTCGCGCCAGAACCTCTTCGAGATGGAACGGCTTGGCGACGTAATCGTCGGCGCCGGCGTCAAACCCCTGCACCTTGTCGCTCCAGCGGTCGCGCGCGGTGAGGATCAAGACCGGCATCACCCGCTTGTTGCGGCGCCAGGCTTCCAGCACCGAGATGCCGTCCATCTTCGGCAGGCCGATGTCGAGCACCACGGCGTCATAGGGCTCGCTGTCGCCGAGGAAGTGGCCCTCCTCGCCATCGAAGGCGCGGTCGACCACATAGCCGGCATCGACCAGCGCCGTGGTGAGCTGGCGGTTCAGATCGGGATCATCTTCGACGACAAGCAGGCGCAAGACCGAATCCTCAAGCTGGCGGTAGTGCCGCCCACAGCATGCGCCATCCCCCCGTGAACGGCGAATGAACGGCGGCCATCGCCGACATTACTTCTTCTTCATCGCCGCCTTGACCAGTCGCTCGACCATGCCGGGCGCGTCCTGCCCGGTGGCGGCGCTGACCTTTTCGCGGGTACGGCCGCTGATATAGACGCCTAGCACGCCGAACCGGAACCCCCAATAGGTCACCAGCAGCGCGGTGGCGTTGACCAGCGCGTTGATGGTCTGGATGTCGCCGGTCCAGAACTCGTGCATCAAGACCGCCCACAGCACCGCGCATTCGAGCGTCAGCTCGAACGCATAGGCCGGCCGCCACCACTTTTGCACGGGGTCGGAACTTGCGATCTCGGCGCGGATGGTTTGCTGCGTCTCCGAGATGGCGGTGCGCTGGGTCTCGGCCTCGGCCTGGATCATGGCAGTCCAGTGCGCTTCGGCTTCCGCCAGCCGGTTCGGATCCGCCGCCGAAAGCTGCGCCTGCACCGCCGCCGGGGTCGGATTGACCGAGCCCACCGCCTTGGCGAGAATCTCGCCGGCAACGCCGCCGAGTGGCCCGCCCAGCGCCGTGCCCAGCAGCGGCGCTCCCAGCGCAATCACCTGTTTCGCCAGATCGCTCCATTCCATGGTCAAGCCCTCCGAAACGCCGCGACCAGCGCGGCCATGATGTATGCAAATCGCGATCAGGATGCAGCGCGGACGTTCATTGCCCCGGCGCCATCTGCAGCACCGTCCCCACGGCCATCTGTGCCACGGCACGCGCCACCGGCACCGTGCCAGCGCACCGCGCGATGTCCGGTCAGCGACCGTACAGAACGCTCAAAAAACTTCGTCTCGCACCTGGATTGATGTCAGCAGATGTCACAACCGCTGTTTACACGCCGAGATGGTGTGGATATCGTGTTGTTTTCAGGGGGATTGTGACCTACATGGCGATCGATACGCACCGGGAGCTTTCCGACGATTTTTCAGATGACGAACTGGAACGCTGGACGCTGGATTTCATCAGGACGCATTTAAGGACTATCATCAAGGCTCCCATTATCGGGATGATGGCTGGCTTCTCCGTATTGACGGTGAGCGGTTCGCTCTACAAGGCGCTGATCATTGTTCTTGCCGGGACGGTTCTGTCGGGGTTCGCGACCTGGCGCCGGTTTCTGGAGCCCATAAGCTTCTGGCTGTTTCTCGGCAGTGTGGTTTACTGGTGCGATGTGGAAATCGTCGGCCACCTGAAAACGACGGCGCGCTCGCTCGCCTCGATCTCCAGATCGTAACCCGCCGATCGCGGTTGCCTTCGGTGCCGACCGTCATGCCCTTCGGAACGCCGCGGCCAGTGCGGCGACGATCGACGCCCATCCCGATCGCGGCACGGCCGGCGCCAGCGCAGGCGCGACAACCACCGGCAGCCTCGCCACCGCGGCGTCTGACAGCGCGGCCTTCCACTTCGACAGCCACGCCCTGCGCTGCGCGAGGCCCACCGTGCTGCCGTTGAGCCGCCTTGTGACGTTCAGCACGTCATCGGCTTTCGCATAGGGCAGACAGCCGCAATTGACGAAATCCGACACGCCGCATTCGAGGAAATAGCGCGGGTCGATCAGCAGATCGGGATCGCCGACCACATCGATGCCGGTCGCCTTCGCGACCCGCGCATAGCCTTCGCGTCCGGTGGTCTGCGCCGCGCCGCGGCCGCGAAAATTCCAGCCGTCGTCGGAGTCGGCTCGGTTGCCCATGCGGCCGTTGTAGACCTTGTTGGCCAGCGCCTGGGGATGGCCGGCGTAAGGCTGCGCACTGGCCATGGTCGGAAACCGCGACGGCCACACCTGCATCATCCGACCGGCAGTGTAGTTCATGTTCTCGACGACGTCGCGGCCTGCCCCGCATTCATGCGAGATCTGCGCCATCACATGCGCCACCAGCAGCGGCGTCGAGATGCCGTATCTGGCGAACACCGCCGCGGAGGATGTCGCGATCCCGGCGATCAGTCCGGGCACCTTGCTATCGCCCGCCGGCCACAACCGACGCAACGTCGGCTCGTCGATCTTCATGACATGCTCCCTTCCCCGGCCACGACCGGAAAATGACCATCGGTGGCAAACGGGACGCGCGGCGCGCCGCGCGGTCGGCAATGCTGTGCGATCAGGCGATGCGGTGGCCGTAGAAGCTGTTTTGCGCCGCCGCGATATAGCCGTCGTTGGTTTCCATCAGGGCCCACACCGAGATCGCATCGCCGGAAGCGAGCTTGAGCACCGACTGCGACGCCAGCATCGTTCTGTTGCTGACCACCGTGCCCGAGCTCTGCACCCGCGTGTCGTCCAGCAACTCGCTGCCATTCTTGTAGATCGCCGCATAGACGGCGGACGGCACCGTTGCATTGACCTTGAACATCACGCGAAAGCCGAACAAGTAGTATCCCGCCGCCGGCGCCACGAACTGGTTGTTGGCGGCGTCGAACGCGCTCTGGTCGTTGTGTCTTGTGTTGTTGAACTGCACCTTGGTGAAGACGCCCGCCGCGCAATACTTGTCGAAATTCAGGTAGGCGAGGAACTTCGGCGACTGGTCGAGGCCGACCTGGCCGTTCGATTTGTCGATGGTCAGCGCGGCGCGATAGGTCACCGCGTCGGGCGAGACCTTGCAGGTAAAGTTGTCGTCACCGAACAGGCCGAGCAATGCACGCGCCGAAAATCCATCCTGGAAGACGAGGCCTGAATCCTTGCCGGCCGCCGACTTGTTCAGCGTCAGCCGCATGTCGCCGCTGCCGGGCGTGACGTCGTCATGCGACAGCAGCACGGCGTTGGATTTCACGCTCAGCCGGTTGCTGCTGTCGGCCGACGTGTTGATGCCGAGATGCGCGGCGTTGTCGAGTGCGAGGCTGCGCAGGTCGCGCCAGTGGCTGCCGTCGAACACGAACATGACGGCATCGGCTACCGACCAGATGCACCAGCCGATGTGCGGCGCGAGAAACGCCCAGGCGCCGTCCTGCCAGGTGGCGATGGCGTGGTCCTGCCCGGCCCAGGCCCCGGTCGCGCCGGCGGCCACGACGTGACGCTGGCCTTCCGCCGGGCTCGCGGGCGGCGCGCTTCGCGTGATGTCCTGCACCGCGATCTGGATCGCGGCATCGAGAATCCGCAGCGCCTCGTTATGCGTGACATGCTTCTGCGCCTGGCTGCCCTCGATGAAGGGCAGTCCGAGGTTGGGGGTGTCGGTCATGGGGATGATCCAGTGTGACCCGTTCCCCGGACGCGATGCGATACAAAGTATCGCTTCGCAGAGCCGGGGTCCCGGTACGTTTCAGAAAGCAAGCGGGATCCCGGATCTGCGCAGCAGCGTGAAGAACGCTGCAGCGCGTCCGGGAAACGAAAAAAATTTAAACAACCAGCGTAAAGTCCGTCGCAAATCCCGCGCCCACGCTGGCCGACAGTTGCGCCACGCGGACCCGCAGGCTCGCCTGCGGCGCGCCGAAGTCGGCGATCTCGTCGGCGATGGCGTACAGCGACTGCGAGGTCGCACAGGACATGGTGCGGATCACCGCCGCGCCGGAAATTATCTCCAGCCGATACGCCTCGCTCGCCTCAGAGAGCGGCACCTCGACGGCCCAGCCGTCGCCATCAATACGGCTGCGGCGAATCCACGTGATGTGGATGCCGTCGGCCTGCCGCGTTGCCCTGACCTGCACCGGCGCCAGCGGTTTTAGCGCGGTGGCATCCGTCGTCACTGTCAGCGCCACCGCGCTGGGATCGTCATGGGCGCGGCCATTGGCGACGATGCGCAACGCCATCGCGCGGTCCAGCGCGTCCACGCCGCGCGCGATCGGCACCAGGGTGCGATCCAGCAGCACGAATGGCGCGCCGGGCGGCAACAGCGCCGCCATCGCCGGTTCCGATCCCAATTGCCCGCGCAGCAACCGCGACAGCCGATAGGTGTTGCCATCGACCAGCTCGGCCTGCGCGAACTGCAAAATTTCCCACGCGCCCTCGGCATTCTGCACCGCCGCGGCATTGCCGCCGCCCAGCACCCGCGCGTCCGACAGTGCCGTCAGCGCGCCGCCATAGAGCCGCACGCGGCATGCGTTGCCGCGGTCCCAGCGCGCCTGCGGCCCCGCCGGCAGCGGGTCCAGCGTCTCGCCGACCACCGACGGCGCCGCTGCCACCGCGGCGACCTGGAAACTCGCGCCGTCGGCGGATTTCCAGATCACCACCGAGCCCGGCCACGGATTGGCGAACACCGCCAGCCGCGTCAGCACGTCGGGCTTCGACGCATCGATCACCGGCAGGTTCAGCGCGACGGCCTGCACCGGCCCCAGCGATGGCGGCATCGCCGGCCGCCGCATCCGCGGCGCGGCCAACGGCACCGCGAACACTTCCGGATCGATGCTGCGGGCGCTGACCTGGCGCGCTTGCGTATCGACGAAGCCGTCGATCTCGAACAGCCGCCGCCGCGCGTTCAGCGTCAGCGCCACCACGTCGCCCGGCGCCAGCCGCAGCGCGCTGATGCCGAGTGAGAACTCCACGCGCTCGCGCGACGCCCACAGGTCCTGCAGCCAGATCTCCGCGCGCCGCGTCGCCGCAGCATCGTTGGTGATGACGGCAAGATCCGTATGCAACATCCGCCGCGCGCCGCCCACCAGTTTTCGCGAGGTCACCGCCGAGCGGCGATAGTCCACCAGCGCGTCGCTGAAGCCGAGCCCGACCTCGGCCGGCAGCTCGGTCTCCTGCGCCCGTGTCAGCCGCGCCAGCGCGCCGTCGTCGGTTGCCACCAGTTCGTCCTCGAATATTTCCACCACCGGCGCGCCGCCGCGCTGGATGAAGCGCAGCGTGCCGTCGGCCGCGGTGGCATCGAACGCATAGGCCATCGCCAGCGGCTCGATCATCGCGCGCGGCGCCATCGGCCGGTCCACCACATAGCCGTCGCAGCTATCGCGCAGGCCGGATGCACCGACCCCGCCGACCCCGGTATCGTCGAGCAGCTTCGCTACCAGCGCATCGATCGGCGCGCCGCCGAGCCGGCCGGTGAGCCAGTGCCCGGTGTGCCAGTTGGCGCCGTCGCTCCAGATATCCTGCGCCGCCGGAAATACCGGATACGGCCGTGCATCCCAGGTCCACAGATGGATCGCGGAGGCATCTACCATCCGCCCGCCATATACAGGCGATACCGGATTGTCGGCATCGGTGGCGCCGAACGTCGGATCGAAGGCGGAGAGGATCGCCTCGCAATAGCGGCGCTGCATCAGGTCGTCGCGCTCGCCCGACGAAAAATACGGGATGAAATTTTCCGACGACTTTGGATCGGGAAACACGCTGGGCTGGTTGGCGCCCTTGTCCACCGCGGGACAGCCGACCTCGGTCAGCCAGATCGGTTTTGCGTGCGGCGTCCACGCCGTGGGCGCGCCTGCCTCGACGCCGCCGACGCGTTCATGGTGAGGGTTCGACCACCAGTTCCACAGGTCCTTGACGCGAAACGTCCACGGCTTGCCGAGGCCGTCGCTGATCTCGACCCGGTCCTGTTCGTCGCGCGCAACGTCATTCGGATAGTACCAGTCATAGGCCTCGCCGGCCGCCACGTTGTCGCGCAGATAGGCGCGGTCGTAGGTCGTCGCCGCGATTTCGGAATCCAGATGCCCGGCCTCGTCGCGCCAGTCGGCCAAAGGTGCGTAGTAATCGATGCCGACCGCGCCGATCGCAGGCGAGGCCCATAGCGGATCGAGCGGAAACCGCACTTCACTTGCCGCGGGATCGACGACGTCAGCGCCGTACTCGGTCCAGTCCGCGCCATAGGTCACCAGCGCACCACCCACGATCGCCTTCACTTCCGCTGCCAGCGATACCAGCGCCGACACAGCCGGATAGACGCCGGCGCCGGAGCGCACCCGCGTCAGCGCCTTCAACTCGGAGCCGATCAGGAACGCCTCGACGCCGCCGGCCGAGGCGCAGAGCTGCGCGTAATGCAGCACCATGCGGCGATAGTTCCAGACGCCGCCGGTGAAAAAATCATTCACCTGCGTCGCGGCGGTCGCGGTGCCCTGTGGCGAGCCGGGCCGTCCCGGCGCGGGATCGCAGGTGATCCGGCCGCGCCATGGATAAGGCGGTTGCGAGCCCGCGCCGCTCCACGGGTCCGGCAGGCCGTTGCCCGCCGGCACGTCCATCATCACGAATGGATAGAACGTCACCTTGAGCCCGCGCGCCTTCAGCTCGCCGATCAGGTGCGCCACGCTGTCGTCGGACGGCGTGCCGCCGAACGCCGGAAAGCCGTCGACCTGCGACACTACATAAGCGTGCGCGCGATCGACGCCGTCCACCGACCACGTAAACGGGCTGGTCGACTTCGCGGCGTTGTCGATGCCCGGCCGGACCAAGCAATGGCCGGCGCGCAGGTCGGAGCCGAACCACGCTACCACGAGCGCGACGCGCTGCAGGTTCGGGCAGACGCCCTGCAGGTCGTCGAGCGCCGCCACCACGTCGGAGCGCGCACTCGCCAGATGCCGGTTCTCCGGCGCCGACTGGCCGGGGCCGAGCAGTTGCACCGTGGCGGAAGGCTCATAGCCGAACTCGGTACTGCCCGGGATCAGCGTCACCGCGCGGACCATCTGTTCGAGCAGGCCAACCGGGCGGATGATCTCGAACGACAGTTGCGGAATCCGGTTGCCGAAATTGGCCAGCGGCAGCCGCTCGAACACCACGTAAGCGAGGCCGCGATAGGCCGGCGCATTGCCGGCGCCCTGCTTCGCCACGATCAGCCCGTCGGGCAACTGGACCTCGGTGCCGCGATAGACGCGCATATTGACGCCGTCGAGATCGAGCGGCTTGCCGTCGGCCCACACCCGCGCGACGCGCCCGATCGCGCCTTCGCACAGCCCGACCGCGAAATTGGCGAAGTAGGTATAGGTGGTGGTGGTGGTCGCCGTTGCCGCGGCGCCGCCGCCAAATCCCTTGCCGCCGTCGCTGGCCGGCGTGGTGGTGTCGTCGGTCGCCACCTCCTCGAGATCGGTCGCCCAGATCACCTGGCCGCCCAACCGCGCACGGCCATAGACGCGCGGTATCGGCGCGCCCTCGGTCGAGGCCATGACGTCGAGATCGGCGAGCCGCGGCCCGGTTGCGGTCTGCGCGCCCGGCCCGAACAGCGCCTGGTCGAGCATGTTGCCGACCACCGCGCCGGCCAGCCTTCCGGCGATCGCGCCGATCGGCCCGAACACGCCGCCGATGGCGCCGCCCGCGGCGGAAAGAACGAGTGCGGCCATCAGTCGACTCCGGGAAACCGAAACGCAAAAGCCAGCCGCCGCCGCCACCACGGCGCCAATGCGACTTCGCACACCGCCGCGCCGTCATGGGCGTGGATCATGCTGCCCTCGCCGGACGCGATCGCCGCATGCTTGGCGACAAAACCATCGCGCCAGCGAAACAGCAGGATGTCGCCGGCGCCGAATTCATCCCGACCTATCGGCACCAGATGACGCAGCGCGGCTTCCGCCAGCGCTTCCTCGCCCGATGCTTCCGCCCAGTCCGGCGCATAGGGCGGCGCGGTCTCCGGCTCAACGCCGATACAGTTGCGCCACACCCCGCGCAGCAGCCCGAGGCAATCGCAACCGACGCCCTTCACCGAGGCCTGATGAATGTAGCGCGTGCCGATCCATTCGCGCGCTTCGGCGACGATGGCGGCGCGGGAGAGAGGATGGGGCATGAGCGGCTCCGTGAAGGAGATCAAATCGGCATGTCCGCGACGACCGTCGCATGACCTTTTCCTGAGCACGGAAGCATCGGGCTCGCTTCAGACCGGGTTGTCCTCCCTGGCGGCGCTGCCGGAACGCAGCGCGCCGGTGATCCGGGATCTCGGCAAGATCGGCGAAGCCCATCAGATCAAAGCGGCGTTGAACCAGCTCGATCAGCTGGACAAAGCACGCGGGGCCAATACCGAGACGCTCAACCGCTTTCAGGCGAACTACAAGAAGTTGCGTGATACGCCGCCGAAGCCCGCCGTAGTCTTGAATGAGGAAGAAAAAGCCGAGGCCCTGAAGCTTCTGAACGAGGCCGGGATCACGGAGGGAGGATTTCTGGTTCATCGTAGCCGCTGAGGCAACCGAACGCGCCGCACGCCGCGAAGGCAGGGACTGTCGCGGGCTCTATCTGGTTCGGGTCTCCCAGATTCCTAACTGACGTTCCGCTTCGTCAGCCTGCGCGAGCGTCATCGCGTCACGCAGCAG
>NZ_JAQGJD010000192.1 GCF_028290785.1 Tardiphaga sp.
CCGATGTGAAGAAGCTGTTCTATCGCAAGATCGCCGACGAACTGCACGAAAAGCTTGGCGTTCGAAGGGAAGACGTCTGGATCAATCTCATCGACAGCGCGCGCGAGGACTGGTCGTTCGGCAACGGCGACATGCAGTATGCGCCGAAGTAGGCGGCTGCGCTTCGCGGCGCCGCCCTACCACTTCAATTCGCGCATCAGCGCCTTCGGCGGATGACCGAACAATTCCTTCACCGCGGCGGCTTCCATTCGCTCGATACCTTCGAATTCGCCGGCGTGAATGCCGCGGGTGACGAACAGGCAGTCGATGCCATAGGCATGCGCGCCGGCCAGATCGGTGCGCACGGAGTCGCCGATCGCCAGCACGCGGTTCAGCGGCGTGTCGATGCCGCGCTTCGTCTTCGCCAGCGCCATTGCCTGATCGTAGATCGGCCGGTGCGGCTTGCCGTAGAAAACCACGTCGCCGCCAAGCTCACGGTACAGCTCCGCAATCGCGCCGGCGCAATAGATCAGCCGGTCGCCGCGCTCGACGATGATGTCGGGATTGGCGCAGACCAAGGTGAGCTTTCGCGAAAGCGCCTGCTGCATCATCTCGCGATAGTCTTCCGCGGATTCCGCTTCGTCGTCGAACGGCCCGGTGCAGACGATGTAGTCCGCCTGGTCCAGCGGCGCGAATTTGGCGTCGAGGCCGCGGTAGATCGAGTTGTCGCGCTCCGGCCCGATCCAGTACATCGACTGTCCCAGACGCCCGGTGATGAAATTGCGCGTCAGGTCGCCCGATGAGACGATGGAATCATAGACGTCGTCGGCGACGCCCAATTTGCGCAACTGGCGCTGCACCGAGTCCGCCGGGCGCGGCGCGTTGGTGATCATAATCACGGCGCCGCCGTTGGCGCGAAAGGTATGCAGTGCCTCGCGGGCCTCGGGAAACGACTCCAGGCCGTTGTGCACGACGCCCCAGATGTCGCTGAGGACGACATCAACGCCGGCCACGAGGTCGCGCAGGCGCTCGACGAATCGAAGTGTTGTCATTGGAAAATGTGCCGATCAGTTCGGGCCAGTGGCGCGGCGGGCCAATGCGGCATTGCCGGTGGTGCGCGGCGGATCGTTTTTCGGCGGCTCGCTTCGGGCGGGCTCGCTGCGGGCAGATTTGGCTGAACCATTGGTATCCTGTGGCGACTTGGTCTGTGCGGGCCCGGCCGGCGTTTCCGGCCGCAGCGGCCGCGGCGCTGCGAACAAAAACCCTTGCCCGAACCGGACGTCGAAGTCGAGCAGGTCGACCACGGCGCGCTCGCCCTCGATGCGCTCGGCAATCAGGTCGATACCGAAACGGCCGAGCAGGTCGGACAGGTCGGCGGGGTGGATGTCCGAACCGGCACTCAGCTTGGGATCGAGCAGCAGCGCCGCCGGTACCTTGATGAAGCGCACGCCGCGGTCGGCAAGTTCGCGCGGTTCGATCCGCAGGTCGGTTACGTGATCGATGGAGAATCGAAAGCCGCGCTGCGCCAAAGCGGCGAGGTGCTCGCTCTCGATCGGGCCGAGATTGCGAAAGGTGCTCTGCTTGAATTCCAGCACGAAGGATGGTGCCAGCGCGCGGTTGGCTTCGAGGAAGTCGATGCAGTTGGCGAACAATTCGGTGTGCGACAGCGTGGTCGCGGCGACGTTGCAGAACACGCCGACATCCTTGTTGCGCACCATCAGCCGGCGCAGCACCTGCATGCAGCGTAGCATCATGGTGTGATCGATCTGGCCCATCAGCCCGGCGGCTTCGGCGGCCGCGATGAAATCGTCGGCGACGATGACCTGCTCCTTGTCGTCGCGCAGCCGCGTCATTGCTTCGTAGAACCGCACCTTGCGCTGCGGCAGCGTCACCATCGGCTGCAAATAGAGGTCGATGCGGTTCTCGGCGACGGCGCTCTTCACCACGGCCATCATCTGCGCATCGCTGCGACCGATGCTGACGTCGGGAGCAGCCCCCACGGGGGTCGGCGTAACGGCGGTGACCGTATCTTCGGCGACTTCGGCGGGGATCGGCAGATCCCGCGGCTCCGGCGGCCTGACGGGCGGCACGGGCGGCGCGATGGCGGCGGAAACCGTCGTCTCCTGCACCGGCGCGCCCCCCGCCAGCATGTCTTCGTGGGTGGCCACCGACGACGCCAGTTGCTTCACCAAGCTGCCCAGTTCGTTGATCTCGCCGACCACCGCCTGGATGCGCTCCTGGCCGGCCGAATTGGCGGAGACGATCTTGCCTTCGACCACCGCGAGGCGGCGGCCGTATTCGGCGACCTGGCGGGCGAGGTCGGCGGTGCCGCGCGAAAGATCAGCAATCTGGCCGCCGCTTTCGCTGCGGTCGCGCAGCCGCATCGACACGGCGTTGTAGAGGATCATGAAGGTCAGCGCGGTCAGCGCGACAATGGCCGATTCCGAGCCGCTGATGCCGGCGATCGCATATAGCACCATGCCGAGCGAGGCGGCGACGAGCACCATGCAGATGGCGATGAAAATCGTGGAGATGCGAATCATAACGCGTGCAACATCCTGAGGTCCAATGGCCCACGCGCGCGACGCCGGTTCACGCGCCGCAGCCCAGAGCATTGGCAAGCCTAGCATTATTGTTGATTCGGAAAGCCAGCCTGGAACCGCCGCCCACTGGAATCAGGTGGTGGCATGGCCCAGCGTGTCGGCCATGGCGGCGCCGCGGGCGCCCATCGGCCGGCCCGGCCCGACGGTGGTATCGACGGCGGTCTGGTGCTCGATCTCGGAGTTCAGCTCGGCGCCGCACAGCACGATGATCGCCGACATCCACATCCACATCATCAGGCCGATGGCGGCGCCCAGCGAGCCGTAGGTGGCGCTGTAGTTGCCGAAGTTCGACAGGTACCAGGACAGCAGCGAGGAGCCGGCGATCCACAGCAAGGCCGCGGCCAGGGTGCCGATGCCGAGCCATTCCCAGCGCGCGCCGGGCCGGCTTGGGCCGAACCGGGAGAGCGTGGCCAGCGCCAGCAGCAGCAGCACCATCAGCACCGGCCAGCGCGCCAGGCTAACGATCACCTTGCTGTCATAGGCCAACCCGATCCTGTCGAGCGTCAGCGGCAACGCGACCACCGCGCCGATCATCAGCAGCAGCGCGACGATGGCGCCGACGGTGAAGGTCAGCGACAGCAGGTTGAGCCGCACAAAACTGCGTTTCTCGCGCTCGCCATAGACCACGTTAAGAGCGTCGATCACCGCCTTGACTCCGGCATTGGCGCTCCACAGCGCCAGCGCGAGGCCGAACAGGAAGGTGAGGCCGAGCTTGGCCTGGCCATTGCCGAGCACGCGGGCGATCTGGTCCTGCACGATCTGGAACGAGCCGTCGGGCAACATGTAGGCCAGCGTCCGCAAATTGTCGGAGATGGTCGCGGGGTCGGCGAACAGCCCGTAGCTGGAGACCAAAGCGGTGATCGCCGGAAACACCGCGAGCAGGCCGAAGAACACCACGCCCGCGGCAATCGCCAGCAGCCGGTCCTCGTTGGTGCGGTCATAGGTGCGCCACAGGATGTCCTTCCAGCCCGCCCATGGAATCTGCAGCGGGTTGCAGGAGCGACGGCCGCGGCCGTGCTGGGCGAGCTCGCGGGTGAAGGCCTCGGGCGGTGGGACCTTGGTCGCTCCGATCGGCTGCGGTTCGGGGGCCTCGAGCTTTCGCGTCGCCTGATTGCTGGCGAAATAGCTTTGCACGGCAAAGGCGGCAAAAGCGGCGGCGGCCGCCAGCATCCAGGTATCTGCGTAGGGATCGGCGTCGGTGCGGCGCGGCGACATCAGGCGTTCGCTTCGCCTGCTGTTGGACCCGGTCTTGGGGCTGCCGGTCGCCGGCGAACGTCCTGACTGAGGCTGCGCCGACGCGCGAGCGCCCAGCCGGCCAGGGTGGCGACGAGAACCAGCCCGGCCTTGGCCTGGCCGCTGGTCTGCACCGGAGGCCGCCGGAGCGGACGGTTCGGTTTGAATTCAAGGGGAGCGGCCCGGGGCGATGCGGGCTCGGACAAAATCGCTGTCGCGGTCTCGTGCGCGCTACCGGTGCGACCGGGCGCGTTCTCCGGCTTGCCGGGCGTTGCCGAAATGGCGACTCGCAGCCGGCTGCCGAGGCTCGGAAACCGTTTGGCGGGCCGGTTCAGCCGGCTGGCGGCGAGCGCCGCGCAGATGATTGCCAGCACCAGCAAGACCCCGGCGCTGGCGCCGAAGGCCTCGAACAGGCCGTAACGCAATTCGACCCAGCGAAATAATGCGGTGACGCCGACCAGCAGCAGCGCGATGCCGAACACGCCGGCCGCGGCATAGAGGCCGCCGGCAACGGCGTAGGAGATCACGGCGCCCTGGCCCTGCGCGGCGCGGTCGCGCGCATAGGATTCGGTGGCGCGTTTGACTTGATTGAGCTTGAGCGCCAGCCCGGTCCGCAACAGGGCATTCGCGAGGGGGGGCATGGGAAGGGCCTCGTTCTGTCCGCGCCGACATGGCTGCGATGACTAGGGAACGAGAAGGCGGAGAGAAGGTTCCGGGGGGCGTTGCGCGATGGCCGTGCGCTCCCTCGCCCCCTAGTGAAGCTTCGCTTCGCGCGGCTTGCGGGGAGAGGGCTGGGGTGAGGGGCTTTTGCTGCCGTCGATGCCGAAGATGTTGTTAGTTCAGTGCCTCGCCCCTCACCCGATATTCGCTGCGCGAATATCGACCTCTCCCCGCGCAGAGCGGGGAGAGGTTAAGAAGCGAAACAGCAGCCGCTTACGCGACGGCCTGGATCACCTTGCCGACGCGTTCGACGATCTCGCCGACCTGGTCCTCGGTGATGATCAACGGCGGCGTCAGCGCGAGGGTGTCGCCGGAGGTGCGGAACAGCACTTCGTGGTCGTGGAACGCGCTGTTGAGCGCTTCCCAGCCGCGCTTGCCGGCGCCTTCCTTGCTCGGCGCAAGGTCGATGCCCGCGGTGATGCCGACGGTGCGGATGTCGACCACGTTGGGCAGGCCCTTCAGCGACATGATGGCGTCGGCCCACATGGCTTCCATCTTGTTGGCGCGCTCGAACAGCTTTTCGTCGCGGTAGATGTTGAGCGAGGCCAGACCGGCGGCGCAGGCCAGCGGATGCGCCGAATAAGTATAGCCATGGAACAGCTCGACCGCATGGGCCGGGCCGGTCATGAAGGTGTCGTGCACGGTGTCATGCGCGATCACGCCGCCCATCGGGGCCGCGCCGTTGGTAACGCCCTTGGCGAAGGTCAAGAGGTCCGGCGTGACGCCGTAGCGCTCGGCGGCGAAAGCGTGTCCAAGGCGGCCGAAGCCGGTGATGACCTCGTCGAAGATCAAGAGGATGCCGTGCTTGGTGGCGATCTCGCGCAGGCGCTTGAGATAGCCCTTCGGCGCCGGCAGCACGCCGGTGGAGCCGGCCATCGGCTCGACGATGACGGCGGCGATGGTGTTGGCGCCGTGCAGTTCGACCAGGCGCTCCAGATCGTCGGCGAAGTGTGCGCCGTATTCCGGCTCGCCCTTGCTGAAGGCCTGCTTGTCGCGGTCATAGGTGTGGGTGATGTGATCGACGCCGGCCAGCAGCGTGCCGAACATCTTGCGGTTGTTGACCATGCCGCCGACCGAGGTGCCGCCGAAGCCGACGCCGTGATAGCCGCGGGCGCGGCCGATCAGCCGGGTGCGCGAGCCTTCGCCGCGGATCTGGTGATAGGCCAGCGCCATCTTCAGCGCGGTATCCGCGGCTTCCGAGCCGGAATTGCAGAAGAACACGTGGTCGAGGCCGGCCGGCGCGAGATCGGCAATGCGGGTCGCCAGTTCGAACGCCTGCGGATGCGCGAACTGGAACGGCGGGGCGTAATCCAGCGTGTCGGCCGAATGCTTGATGGCGTCGGCGATTTCCTTGCGACCGTGGCCGGCATTGGAGCACCACATGCCGGCAGCGGCATCGAGGATCTTGCGGCCGTCGGTGGTGAAGTAGTGCATGTCCTTGGCACCGGCGAGCATGCGGGGGGCGAGCTTGAAGGCGCGGTTCGAGGTGAACGGCATCCAGAAGGCGGCCAGATCGTTCGGCACGTTGACGGACTTCTGGTTCGGGCTCTTGTCTAACATTTTAGTCCCTCATGCATTTGCAGGCGCGGCGTTGGTGAAGGCGCGGAACCTATCAGCTTCGCGGCGCGACGGGAACGCCTCCGCGCGAGCAGGCTGCGCATATTTCAGCCTAAACTGGGCGGTTTGAGGGATTTCAGCGGCACATCCAGCGAGTAGACAAAACCGCTGGGCTCGTATGCGAGAATGACATCGCCGTTGAGCTGCTTGCCGAGCGTCTGCATCAGTTTGGTGCCGAAGCTGCGGCGCGTCGGCGCGGTCACCGCGGGGCCGTCCTTTTCGGTCCACACCAGCCGCAATTGCTGCTTCGCCTCATCGATATGCCAGGCGATCTCCACGCGGCCGGACGGTACCGACAGCGCGCCGAACTTGGTGGTGTTGGTGCACAGCTCGTTCAGCGTCATGGCCAGCGCGATCACCGCGCCGGAGGTGATCGGGATGTCCGGTCCGGCAATCGCGAATCGGTGGCTGTCCTGGCTGTCATAGGCTTCGGTGGCGCCGCGCACGATCTGGGTCAGGCTGGCATTGCTCCAGCGCGCCTGCAGCAGCAGGTCGTGGGCGCGGCCGAGCGCCTGCAGCCGGCTTTCGATCGCCTGCTGGCCGTGCTCGATCGAGGTGGCGGTGCGTAGGCTCTGCGAGGCGATGGCGCTGACGGTCGCCAGGGTGTTCTTGATGCGGTGGTGCAATTCCTCAAGAATCAGCTTCTGCAGTCTGTCGGCGGTCTCGCGCTCGCGCGCATCGATGCCCGCCTGCGCCAGCAGCGCGTCGGCGTCGATGCCGGCCTGCTCCAGCAGCAGCCGGAGGCCGGTATTCTCGGCTTTCAGAAAATCCTGCGGCATCGCCGGGCCAGCCATCCCTCACCAGCCCCTCGGGACTTCCACGATATTTTTCATCTGTCCGGTTGGTAACACGGTTGCCGGCCCGGAGTCCGGGCTATTTCCGGAAGCCGACATAGTGGTGAACGGGGGATTTGGCGCGGCCCGGGAACGCGGCGGTGCTTGCCGCCCTCGGCCCGCGCTGATAGGACGCGCCAATGGCCGAAAAACCCAAAAAACCCCAGAAACTCCGCGCCCGCCTGCCGCGCGGGCTTGGCGACCGCGGACCCGCGGAGATCGCCGCCACCAGGCGCATGACCGAGACCATCCGCGAGGTCTACGAGCGCTACGGCTTCGAGCCGGTGGAAACGCCGACCATGGAATTCACCGACGCGCTCGGCAAGTTCCTGCCCGACCAGGACCGGCCCAACGA
>NZ_JAQGJD010000243.1 GCF_028290785.1 Tardiphaga sp.
CCTATTCAGCAGCTTGCAGGCGGGTCGGCACCGCGCCGAAATCTTCCGGGAAATGCTTCAGGGCGCTCATCACCGGATAGGAGGTGAAGCCACCCAGCGCGCATAGCGAACCGAACTTCAAGGTGTGGCAGAGGTCCTCGAGAACAACTTTGTTCTCTGCGACGCGTTCCCCGCGACGGATCTTGTCGATGGTCTCGACGCCGCGGGTCGAGCCGATGCGGCACGGCGTGCACTTGCCGCAGGATTCGATGGCGCAGAACTCCATCGCAAAGCGCGCCTGCTTCGACATGTCCACGCTGTCGTCGAACACCACGATGCCGCCATGGCCGATCAGGCCGTCGCGCTTGGCGAAGGCCTCGTAGTCGAACGGCGTGTCGAACAGTTCGCGCGGGAAATAGGCGCCGAGGGGGCCACCGACCTGGACCGCGCGCACCGGCCGGCCCGTAAAGGTGCCGCCGCCGACGTCGTCGATCAGCTCGCCGAGCGTGATGCCGAAGGCGACTTCGAACAGCCCGCCGAACTTGATGTTGCCGGCGAGCTGGATCGGCATGGTGCCGCGCGAACGGCCCATGCCGAACTCGGCATAGGCTTTCGCCCCGTCATTGAGGATGAAGGGGATCGCCGCGAACGACAGCACGTTGTTGATCACGGTGGGCTTGCCGAACAGGCCCTTGTGCGCCGGCAGCGGCGGTTTTGCGCGCACGATGCCGCGGCGGCCTTCGAGACTCTCCAGCAGCGAGGTCTCCTCGCCGCAGACATAGGCGCCGGCGCCGACGCGGACTTCGATGTCGAAGGCATGCGCCGAACCACAGATGCTGTTGCCGAGGAAGCCGGTGCGCTTCGCCGCTTTGATCGCCTGTTCCATCGCGATGATGGCGTGGGGATATTCCGAGCGGATGTAGATGTAGCCGCGGGTGGCGCCGACCGCGATGCCGGCGATGGTCATGCCTTCGATCACCACGAAGGGATCGCCTTCCATGATCATGCGGTCGGCGAAGGTGCCGCTGTCGCCCTCGTCGGCGTTGCAGACGATGAATTTTCGGTCGGCCTGGGTGTCGGCCACGGTCTTCCACTTGATGCCGGTCGGGAAACCGGCGCCGCCACGGCCGCGCAGGCCGGAAGCGCTCACGTCGGCGAGGATGCCGGCGCTGCCCAGCGTCAGTGCGCGCTCGAGGCCCTTGTAGCCGTCATGGGCGCGATAACTTTCGACCGAGCGGGGATCGACCACGCCGCAGCGTACGAAGGTGAGCCGGGTCTGTCGCTTCAGCCAGGGAATCTCGTCTGCGACGCCAAGCCGCAGCGCGTGGTCTGACGTGTGGATCATGGCGTCGAGCACCGACGCGACGTCGGCCTCGGTGACGGGGCCGAACGCGACGCGGCCTTCCGGGGCTGCGAGTTCGACCATCGGCTCCAGCCAGTACAGGCCGCGCGAGCCGGTGCGCACGATTTCGATCTCGAGCTGGCGCGCCTCGGCGACCTGCGCGAAGGCTGCGGCCACTTCGTCGGCGCCGACGGCGACCGCACCCGCATCGAGGGGAATGAAAATCCTGATCATCGCTGTGCCTCCGCGACCAGTGCATCGATGCGCTTCTCATCGAGCCGGCCGACCAGCCGGCCGTCCAGCATGGCGGAGGGCGCGGTGGCGCAGAGCCCGAGGCAGTAGATCGGCTCCAGCGTAACCCGCTGATCGGGCGTGGTCTTTCCAATCGCGATGCCGAGCTTGGCTTCCGCGCGCGCAATCAGGGCGTCGCCGCCGGCGGCCTGGCAGGCCTCCGCGCGGCACAGTTTCAGCACATGCTTGCCGGCCGGCTCGTGGCGAAAATCATGATAGAAGGTGAACACACCATGGACCTCGGCGCGCGACAGGTTGCGCGACTCGGCGATCATCGGGATTGCGGGCGCCGGCACGTAGCCGAAGGCTTCCTGCAGCGCGTGCAGGACCACGATGGTGCCGCCCTCGACATGCTGCAGCCCGGCAATGATCTCCGCGCCGCGCGTTTCGTCCCATGGCTCATCAACTGAGGTCATCGCGTTTCCGATTGTTGTTCCCGGAACGCATGGAAGTTGGAATCGCTCCAAAGATCAATAAAGCAGTCTCATGCTGCGATACGGAAACCGTATCGTCGCCGGGCAAAGGCGTGGGTTTTGAAATAGTTAGTTCAGTTGCGGTGCAGCAATTGACGGAATACTGACGTCAAATTTGTCATTGCGAGGAGCCCTTGCGGCGGAGCAATCCAGCTCGTCCTGCGCCTGCGGCTTTCTGGATTGCTGCGGCGCTTCGCTAAAGGGAAGCTGCAAGCTTTCCCTGACCTCGCAATGACGGGGAGAGGACGGAGCCCTCACGTCTCCAGCGAAGGCGCCACTTCCCTGGCGATCTGCACCAGCGTCGCCACCAGCGGAGTCATCGGGTCGCGCTGCGGGACGACCAGGCCGACGCCGTAGGTGACTTCGGGATCGACGATCGGGATCATGCGCACCGAACCTGTCGAGGTCAGGCCGAGGGTTTCCGCGAGCTTGGCAGGCATCACGCTGGCCCAGCGGCCGGTCTTCACGTGGGTGTAGAGCACGATGATCGAGTTCGAGGTCAGCATCGGCTTGGCCTCGGCGCCGACCGATTTCAGGGCGCGGTCGATGATGCGGCGGTTCTGCATGTCCGGCGTCAGCAGGCACAACGGCACCTGGCCGACTTCCTTCCACGTCACCTGGTCGCGGTCGCCGAACATCCCGTCGGGCGAGGTCAGCAGCCGGTAGCTCTCCTTGTAGAGCGGGATCGAGCGGACTTTGCCGAGCGGCTCGTTCTCGATGTAAGTGAGCCCGGCATCGACCTCGAGATTTTCCAGTAGGCCGAGCACCGCCGCAGAGGTGCAGGACACCACACGGAACCGGACGTCGGGATGCCGCGCGCGAAACGGCGTGGTCAGCGACGCCACCATGCCGAGCACGGTGGGAATCGCGGCAATGCGGATCTCGCCGGACAGGCTGTCCTTGAGGCCGTTGATCTCCTGCTTCATGGCGCGGGTGTCGCCGACGATGCGGCGCGCCCATTCGAGCGTTCGCTCGCCCTCCGGCGTAAAGCCCTGGAACCGCGAGCCGCGCTGCACCAGCATGACGCCGAGCATATCCTCGAGCTGCTTGAGGCTGGTGGACATGGTGGGCTGGGTGACGCCACAGGCTTCGGCGGCGCGGCCGAAATGCCGTTCCTTGGCCAGCGATAGCAGCAGTTCAAGCTTTTCGATCAAGGTGCGCCTCGCTTGGACCACTTTGGGACAACGGGGAGCGGCGCGATGCTCGCCTGCGTGGTCTATTTCCGCCCCTGCGCCAGCATACGGCGCAGATTACCGTTGCCGCAACAAGCGAGGCTGGAACCGGCGCGTCGGCGCCTGGCATGGACAAGCCGATCCCGCGAGCGCGCGGCGATCATACCGCGGCTCGGGATGTCGGATGAAAGCCTCGCGAAAGGCTCGTCTGCTGTAGTAGTAGCGTTGGCGCAGCGATGCGCAGCCCGGAAGCGGGACGATATCAGCCGAGGCGGCTAATCTGCTCTTCGGTCACGACGCGCTCGACGTTCTCGGTCTTGCTTTTGATACGATAGCGCGGGCGGCCATCAGCTTCGATGGGCAAGCAGGAAGTGATGGTGTAGACGCTGCGTTCCTTGACCATCGAGCGACCCTGCGGCCCCTGCAGCTGGTGGTGGACGTCGTCATTGATTGCGTAGTTATGCGCCATTATTCATACTCTCCACGATGAGCGGCTTTTAGCCACAACCGCGCCGTAAAGCAAGAAATCTGTAGCAATTTCGGTCAGATAGCACGTCAGGCCTGATATGCAATCAAGTCTGTCCAGCGCTACTAGTAATACCGTTGCGTCGATTTCCGTCCGTGTCTGCCGGTCGAGACGGCAACATTTCAGGGGCTTTACGGCCTATTCGGCGAATTTCCCACATCCGCGCCGACTGTCGCCACGCTGTTAGTAATGAATCCCATCGCCGGCACCCCGTACCGCGAATCGGGGTTCTAAAAACCGAAAAACCACCGGCAGGGCATTGCCGGTGGTTTCGGAGGTTTACATTAGTTTCGCATGTCTCCTTGAAGACAGGGCCGTCAAAGGATTTGCCGGCTGCGCAAAATCACAATACATGATTTAGATCGTTGAGCACAATAGCTGATTTAATCATCTAAACCAGATTGTGTGGAATGTGCTCATTCGGTTACCGCGATGGGCGCCGGACCCAGGCCAATCCGCCGCCGCTCAACCATCGCGCGAAACGCAGCCTCGATCTGGCGGGTGAAGAGTCGCGTGTCGAACAGCGGCGCCGTGAGGCGGTTGGCCGCCAGTTTTTGACGGATCTCGGCCAACCGCTCCGGAGCGGCGGCGAGTTCGATCGCAAGGCGTTCGTAGTCGTCCGGCGTGGTCGCGATCAATTCCGTCAGATCGAGATTCGTGAGCAGGCTGGCGGCGACGCGGCCGGCAAAAGTCTCGCCGCGGCAGGTGAGCAGCGGCAGGCCGGCCCACAGCGCGTCGCTGGCGGTGGTGTGGGCGTTATAGGGCAGCGTGTCGAGAAACAGGTCGGCGCAGCGATGCCGCGCCAGATGATCTGCCGGCGGCATTCGCGCCGCGAAGATCAGACGGCCGGCATCGACGCCACGCGCCAGCGCTTCGCGCTGCAGGTTGGCGACCGCCGCCACGTGATCGTCGAGCAGCCACAGCACGCTGCCCTCGACCGCAGCCAGGATGCGCATCCAGCGATCGAACACGTCAGGGGTGATCTTGTAGGCGTTGTTGAAGCAGCAGAACACGAAGCCATGCGCAGGCAGGCCGCATTCCTCGCGCGTAAAGCGGCGATCCCCTATCGGCTTTTTGTCGTCATTGGCCTGATAGCAGTTCGGCAGCGTGACAACCTTCTCGGCGTAAAACGATCGATGCTCCGCCGGCACCACCTCGGCGTCGGCGATGATGTAATCCATGTAGGGCGCGCCCAGCGTGCCGGGGAAACCGAGATAGTTGACCTGCAGCGGCGCCGCGCGGCGCGCAAAGACACCGGTGCGGCCATCGCCGAAATAGCCGTTGAGATTGACCAGGATGTCGATGCGTTGCGCGCGAATCGCCGCAACCGCGTCGGGATCGCTGAGCCCGGCGATATCGACGATACCCCTCACCGAGTTCTCGATGCGTCGCCGGATCTCGCTGCCGTCATCAAAACCGTTGTCGATGGCGACAATCTCGAACTGCGTCGCGTCGTGCTGCTCCAGCACGCCGACCAGCAGCAGCGACGTCGCCTGCTCACGGAATTCGCCGGACAGATAGCCGACACGGATCTTGGCGCCGGGTACGGACGCGGCGACGGCGGGCGATGAGCCATTGGCGGGATAGCGCGCGGCACTGTAGAGCGTGGCGCAGCGCTGCAGGCTGCGCTCGGAGGTGGCGACGCCCTGCCAGCCGAACGGCTCGGCCGCGAGCTTGCCGGCCGCGAGGTCGGCTTCGATCTCGGCGATCAGCGCCGCGATTCCGTTCCAGTCGCAGATCAGCATCTGTTGATGCAGCAGGCTGCCCTTCAACAGCGGAAGATCGGGATTGAGGCGGCGCGCTTGCGCAAAGGCCTGCGCCGAAGAGTCGGGCTGGCGCATCTGCGCAAAAATGAAACCGCGACCGAACCATGCTTCGGCGAGATCCGGCTGCAACGCCAGCGCCGTATCGCAGGCGGCCAGCGCCTCTTCATAGCGCTTCAGCTCGGCCAGCGACTTGCTCTTGTTGAAGAACGCCGCGGCGTAGCGCGGGTCGAGGGCGATGGCGCGGTCGAAATCCGCGATCGCGGCAACGTAGTCGCGCAGCTCGTTGCGCACGGTGCCGCGATTGTTCCAGCTCTCGGCATGAGAGGGGTTCAGCGCCAGCGATTCGGAAAAGCGTTGCAGCGCTTCGTCGGGGCGGCCCAGCGCCTTGAGGACGAGTCCGTAATTGTAGAACGTCGCGTCAGATTTGGTGTTGAGGCGCAACGCGGATTTCAGATACGGCTCGGCTTCCGGATGGCGCTTTAGCGCGACCAGGATGACGGCCAGGATATTCAGCGCCGCGAAGTTCGTTGGATCCTTGCGCAGGACCTTGCGGAAATCGCGCTCGGCGGCGTCGAGCCGGCCCTGCTGGAAGGCCGCGAACGCGCCCTGGAAAAGTTCTGCTGCGGACGCCATGCGGGCTGGGACTTCGGCTTGCGGACGGGAATGACGCCGCCGGTATAGACGCCCAGCATAGCGGCGTCGAGAACGGCGCCGTGCGGGAGCGGCCGTGCACCCTGCCCCCCCAACGCAAAAATCCCCGGCAGTTTCCTGCCGGGGATTTCTGTTTCAGAGACTGATCGTCAGATCAGGATCAGAAGGAGCGGATCGCCTGGACCGCGCCGTTGTAGGTGTTCTGGTTGCCCAGCGAGTAGGTCTGACCAGCGGTCTGGCCAGTCAGGCCTGCACCGTTCGTGTACGTGCCGGTCAGGTTCTGGCCGAGGCGGCTGTAGATGAATTCAGCCGAGAAGGTCAGATCTTTCACAGGGGTCCATGCGGTCTTGGTGCCGACCTGAACGATGTTCAGGTCGAAACTGCCGGTCGCATTGAGGACACCGGCCGTGATCGGGCTGATCGCAGCGGTCGATGCACCCTGGGTGCCGAGGCGGCCACCAGCACCGAAAGCAGCGAACAGCAGCGCGTCACCCGCCGCACCGTACGAGATCTTGCTGTACGAACCGTACACCGACGTGCGCCACTGCGGAGTCCAGTAGTGCTCGAAGGCCGCATCGACCTGCCAGGCCTTGGAGGTCTGGACCTGACCGCCGGGAGCGAACACGCCGTCGAGGACGTAGCCGAAACCAAGCGAATTCCCGTTGACGCGCGAGTAACGACCGCCACCAACCGTATCGACCGTGCCACCGAAGACGTACTTAGCGGCACCGTCCGCATAGGTCGCTTCCAACAAGAACCGATCGCCAGCGCCGGTCGGCAACTGGGTCAGGCTCAGGCCACCAGTGACCGCGTAACCCCACTTGTCATCCGGATGACCGGTCAGGTTGCTGTTCGCGGTGTTGAAGCCGGTCGTGATGTTGTGGCCGGCGGCTGCGAAGTTGAGCGTACCCCAGGCCTGGTCGAACTTGAGGCTGCCGACGATTTCCGGAATGTGGTCACCACCCGCGGCGTTGCCGAGGAAGGTGTTGGTACCGCCGTTCGGAGAACCGCCGTAACCGATGGTCAGGAACGGATTGGCACCGGGGGCCAGGATGAAGCCGGAGGTGTTGTAGACGCCGGCGGTGCGGTAGGGCTGGCCGTCTTCGAGCGAGATGGTGCCCGACAGGCCGTTACCGAACGAAGCGGTATAAGCCAACTGTGCGATACCGGTTGCGTTATTCGAACCCTGGTAGAGGCCCGAAGAGATGTTCGGACGTGCCAGAGTCCACTGCGGGTCGAACTGCGAAACCGCCTTACCGATGGTGAAGCCGGCGAACTGGATGAACGCGTAATCCATTTCGATGTAGCCGCCAGCAATCGTCTCACGGCCCTGCAGGAAGTCGAACTGGACGTTGGAGTAGGTGCGAAGGACACCGTATTCGGTGGCGGTGCGGGTATCCAACGTGGCGTTGACGCGCTCACGGGTCGTCATGTTGTTCTTGGTCCAGAGGTTGTTGCCGCCGGCACCACCCTGCAGGAAGGGAGTGTCGTAGCTGCCACCGTTGAACGCGGTATCGATACGGATCGCGCCGCCGATCTTGATGCAGGTGTCGGTGC
>NZ_JAQGJD010000276.1 GCF_028290785.1 Tardiphaga sp.
TAGCCCTGCATGATCATGTAGTTGAATTCGAGAAACGACAGCGACTGGTCGCGGTCGAGCCGCAGCTTGACGCTGTCGAACGCCAGCATGCGGTTGACCGAGAAATGCCGGCCGACATCGCGCAGGAATTCGACGTAGTTCAGCTTCAGGAGCCAGTCGGCATTGTTGACCATCAGCGCGTCGGTCGGGCCGTCGCCGTAGCGCAGCATCTTGGCAAAGATCTTCTTGATGCCCTCGATGTTCTCCGCGATCTTTTCCACCGTCAGCAGGCTGCGCTGGTCATCGCGGAACGAGGGATCGCCGACCATCGAGGTGCCGCCGCCCATCAGGGTGATCGGGCGGTGTCCGGTCTCCTGGAACCAGTGCAGCATCGTGACCGAGATCAGGTTGCCGATGTGCAGGCTGGTGGCGGTCGCGTCGTAGCCCACATAAGCGGTGACCGGCCCCTTGGCGCAGGCGGCGTCCAGTGCCTCCGGATCGGAGATCTGGTGGATGAAGCCGCGGCTCTGCAGGACGTTCAGGAAATCGGACTTGAAAGCGGTCATCGGTATGCGACTCGGGTCATGAATCTTTTACGCTGTCGCAACGGATTGGCGGCAGGGTGGGAGCGGCCCCTGCCATCCTTGCGTGCCGTGTGGCATTATAAGATCGGGCTGTTCGACACAAGTTGGACCTGAAAGGCTTGAACGTGGCGACGATGCTGACCGCGATAGGGCTGATGAGCGGAACCTCGCTGGACGGGGTGGATATCGCCCTGATCGAAACCGATGGCCGCAAGGTCCGGGCGTTCGGGCCGTCCGGCTACCGGCCATATTCCGAGCCGGAGCGCGGCGTGCTGCGCCAGGCGCTGGCCGAGGCGGTGCACATGTCGCAACGCGACGAGCGGCCCGGCATCCTGGCCGAGGCCGAACGCGTCGTCACTGCGGCCCATGCTGAGGCGGTGGCGTCATTTACCGCGCAGAACCACATCGCCCGCGAAAACGTCGATATCGTCGGGTTTCATGGCCAGACCGTGCTGCATCGCCCGGCCGAGCGGTTGACGGTACAGATCGGCGACGCCAAGGCGCTGGCGCGGGCGATCCATATTCCGGTCATGCACGATTTCCGTGCCGCGGACGTGGCCGCTGGCGGGCAGGGCGCCCCCTTCGTGCCGGTCTATCACCGCGCGCTGGCGCAGGCGCTGGGAAGGGACGGGCCGATCGCCGTGGTCAACATCGGCGGCGTCTCCAACATTACCTATATCGACGGCGACGACGTGCTGATGGCCTGCGACACCGGGCCTGGCAATGCGCTGCTCGACGACTTCATGTTCCGCAGCGTCGGCGAGCCGTTCGACTGCGAAGGCCGGCTGGCGGCGCAGGGCCGCATCGACGAGGCCTGGGTGGCGCGCGGGCTGCAGCATCCATTTTTCGCGGCACCGCCGCCGAAATCCCTCGACCGCAACGATTTCGCCGGACTGGTGCTGCGCGACGTGGTGGCCGCAGACGGCGCGGCGACGCTGACCGCCTTCACGGCGGCGGCGATTGCGAGCATCGCGCCGTTGCTCCCGAAGCCGCCGCAGGGATGGGTGATCACCGGGGGCGGCGCCCGCAATCTGACCATGCTCCGCATGTTGCGCGAAAAACTGGCTCCGGCCAGTGTCGAATCCGCTGATGCGCTGGGCTGGTCTGCCGACGCCATGGAGGCACAGGCGTTCGGCTTCCTCGCCGCGCGCGGCCTCAAAGGCCTGCCGCTGAGCTATCCCGCCACCACCGGCGTGCCGATCCCGATGACCGGCGGCATTGTGGCGCGGCCGGATTGATATCGGCGCGCGCTACAAACGTAGAGCGGGCGGAGCCCGCGCGCGCGACGAGCGGCGATTGGCGTGCCCCCGGCAGGCGCCACCTACGAAGCGCTCTTAGCGAACGTTGGCCAGACGCATGTCGAGATAGCCGGTGACCGATTCCATCAGCGGCTGCAGCTTGCCGTCGAAGAAGTGGTTGGCGCCGGGGATAATGTGCTGGTCGATGACGATGCCCTTCTGGGTCTTCAGCTTCTCGACCAGGGTGTTGACGTCCTTCGGCGGCACCACCGCATCCTTCTCGCCATGCACGATCAGGCCCGAGGACGGGCAGGGCGCCAGGAACGAGAAGTCGTAGAGATTGGCCGGCGGCGCGATCGAGATGAAGCCCTCGACTTCGGGGCGGCGCATCAGGAGCTGCATGCCGATCCAGGCGCCGAACGAGAAGCCGGCCACCCAGCAGGCGCGGGCTTCGGGATTGATGGTCTGCGCCCAATCGAGCGCCGCTGCGGCGTCCGACAATTCGCCGGTGCCGTGGTCGAACGAGCCCTGGCTGCGGCCGACGCCGCGGAAGTTGAAGCGCAGCACCGAGAAGCCGCGATGCACGAAGGCATAATAGCACTGGTAGATGATCTGGTGATTCATGGTGCCGGCGAACTGCGGATGCGGGTGCAGCACCATCGCGATCGGCGCATTCTTCTGCTTGGCCGGGTGGTAGCGGCCTTCGATGCGGCCTGCCGGACCGGTAAAGATGACTTCGGGCATGGGTGATCCTTGGTAAAATCGACCGACTTCGCGCAGGGTTCGGCGGGTGGAGGCTCGGGGAGCCCTGCATCAAAAGGGGCGGATCGGGCGTCGTTGGGCTGATCGCAGACGGCGCCGGGTGAAGCTGAGGCCGCGTTCTACCATGAGGCACAGGGCAAAAAGCAAGGTTTTTGAACAAGGTGTCGCGGCTTTGCGCGGTTCCGGGCGCGCTTTCGGGTGCGGATTGCGCCATGTTCGTTGCGGGCGGGCGTAAGCGCAGCCCAAATTCGCGGTTTGTTCCAGTTTAGCCCACTTTTGAGGCTCACGCGAAACCCGGCAGCGCGACGATTTTCGAAGCCATGAATTGAAGGAAGGTACGCGTTCGCAGCGGTAAATATCGCCGTGACGGATAGACCAGGTGCAAAAGTTGCGACGGAAGTGTCCATTCCGGCAGCACGCGTACGAGGTCTCCCGCATCTATGAGGTCTTGAACGAGCCATGCGGGGGCACTCCCCAGTGCGATCCCTTCGACCAGGCATTCACGCAGCGCGAGCGAATTGTTGATCTGATAGCGACCTGATGTCTCCACCTTGATTTGCTGCGACCCTGACGCGAAATCGAGAATCCCGCGCGATGCCAGTCCCGCGAACCGGACAACCTCATGCTTCTCCAGATCCGGAGGTGTTGTGATGGGCGCTGCTCGACGCAGATAGCCCGGCGAGGCGACCACTACCCGCTGCGACGACGCGACCGGACGAGCGACCGCGTTGGGCGGGAGGTCGCCGGCCAATCGAATGGCGACATCGACACCTTCCTCCACCAAATCGACCATGCGGTCGTTCAGAAGGAGCGCGATTTCCAGGCCAGGATGCGCGGCCAGGAATTTCAGAACGAGGGCGTTGAGCCTCAGTTGGCCCAGGCCGAGTGGCGCGCTCACGGTGAGGACGCCAACGACCTGCTGAACCTGCCCCCTGACATCGAGGACGGCGTCATCGTAGTCCTCCAGCAATTGCCGACAGCGTTGATAGAACCGACGGCCTTCGTCGGTTGCGGCCAGGCTGGTCGTGGATCGCTCGATGAGCCTGACACCCAGCTCCCTTTCCAATCCTGCGATACTTTTGCTGACGGTTGGTTGGCTAGTGCCTTCGGTTCGCGCGACGGCGGAAAAACTTCCTAACTCGATCGCACGAACGAACAGTCGCATTATCTGCAGGCGGTCCATCTCATTCCTCAGGCGAATAAGCCATATGCCGTTCGGCCGCCTTCTGGCGCTGGTGGGAATACCTTAGCTCTGGGTGGAAGTCATCCCAGCCGAGAGTTTCATGATCATGCCTGCTGCTGAAGCGCTACACGGCGCACATATCGTCATCATCGGTGGAGGCAGCGGCATCGGACGTGCCACCGCCCTCGCGGTCAGGAAGCAGGGCGCCAGCGTCACTTTGGTGGGCCGTTCGCTCGAGAAGCTGGAAGCTGTTGCGAGGGAGATCGGCGGCGCGAATGTCCGCGTCGCCGACATCGTTGATCGTAAAGCTGTTGAAGCCGTTTTCGCCGGCCTCTTGGTCGTCGATCATCTGGTCATTACGGCTGGCAGCCTTGGTGGCGGAAAGCTTGCCGAATCCGATCCCGACGATCTTCTGGCGGCTATCAGCGAGCGAATTTCAGGTCCGCTTTATGCCATCAAGGCCGTCATGGCGGCGATGCCATCCACCGGATCGATCGTCCTGACCGGCGGTCAATTCTCCGACAGACCGAGCGGTGATGGAGTGGCCGTCGTGGCAGCCGCGGTGCGCGGTGTGGAGGCGCTGGCCCGGTCGCTTGCACTTGAGCTCAAGCCGATCCGCGTCAATGTCATTGCGCCCGGCTTCGTCGAGACGCCTCTGTTCGACGCGTTGGGGGCGGAAACTCGGTCCGCTGTTCTCGCCGGTGCGGCTGCGGCGCTTCCGAGGGGAAGGATCGGCCAACCAGGCGAGGTCGCCGAGGCCATCACATTCCTTCTCACAAACACCTACATGAATGGCGAGGTTCTTCATATCGACGGCGGAGGCCGGCTGGTCTGAAGCGCTAATTGATGACTCGTCGGAAACTGGCGGTGCATGTGACGCTGCCAGGCAATCGGCGTGAGCCAGCTGGCGGCCGGCCGGACCATCGCCAGGCTGGAAATTTTGAGGCGGCGGCCTCTTCGAAAGACGCCGCAGCGCGGGATGAGAGGAAATTTCCTCTCAGGCGACCTTTGCCGCCATGCGCGCGGCGAGCTTCTCTTCCTCGGTCCAGATCTTGCGCTCGCGCGGCGCTTTCGGCGGTTTGACCTGCTTGACCGGCCCGCCACCCAGCACTGGGGCGCGCGCGGTCGAGTGCCGCGCCACTTCGCAATGCCACTGGTGATCGTCGTGAACCGTCAAGGTGCGACCGATTTCCCGCTCCACATCATGCAGCCAGGCGCGCTGCTCGGCATCGCACAGCGTGA
>NZ_JAQGJD010000316.1 GCF_028290785.1 Tardiphaga sp.
CAATTGCCGAAGTCCGAAGGCGAGGCGAGGGAATGGCAGACCGCCATGCATTGCCTGATCGATGCAGCCGACTTCGGCGGTCCGGTCAGTTTTGCACAGCTCGGCGTGGCGCAGGCGCTGCGTCGCCACAAGAAGGACGTCGATCCCATGCGCAAGCCATCGGAATGGCGCAAGCCGAGCCTCTCCAGATGCGCAAATTGATCGCCTTCGACGACGACACCCTCGACAAGCTGGTGCAACTCGGTCGCGATCGCATGGGCACGTTGCAAGAACTCGCCGACGAGGCATTCGCCGATCTTCTGAAGAAGCACGGCGTGCCGATCGATCTCAAGGACGCGCTGCGCAAGAGCGCGCGCTCGTCGCGCAAAAAATCCACCGCCTCTGTACCATCATCAGCAAGGAAGCGAAGCCATGCCGACAGATCCTTTTGAAGCAGGCGAGCGCGCCGCGCGCGAGAGCATTCCCGCCGAAGCCAATCCCTATCAGGACGGCAGCGAAGAGCATGCGCTATGGAGCGCCGGCCACGAACGCGTCGCCGGCGAAATGGAAGCGAACGAGTCGGAGGGAACGTAACCGTTCCCCGGACGCGCTGCACTGCGCCGCCTGACGATGCGAAGCAGGGGCGGCGTGGTGCGCCGCAGAGCCGGGGTCCCTGTTGTTTTGCGGAAGAAACCGGGATCCCGGATCTGCGGAGCGGCATGAAGAATGCCGCACCGCGTCCGGGACACGGTTATGAGCTGTCCGCGCACTACCCATCACCCGATCTTCTTCAAGCCCTGCTTGAAGCGCGGCCCGTTGGCGGCGTAGAATCGCGCAGCGCTGCTCATGGCGGCGATCTGTTCCGGCGCCAGCGTGCGCACCACCCGCGCCGGCGCGCCGATGATCAGCGAGTTTTCCGGAAACTGCTTGCCCTCGGTGATCACCGAGCCCGCGCCGACCACGCTGTTGCGGCCGATCCGCGCGCCGTTCATCACGATCGAGCCCATCCCGATCAGCGCGCCGTCCTCGATGGTGCAGCCGTGCAGGATCACATTATGGCCGACCGTGCAGTTCTTGCCGATGGTCAGCGGGAAGCCCTTGTCGGTGTGGCAGGTGCAGTTGTCCTGCACATTGGAGCCCTCGCCGATCTCGATCCATTCATTGTCGCCGCGCAACACCGCGCCGAACCACACGCTTGCCGAATCCAGCAAACGAATCTTGCCGATCACCTGCGCGCCATCGGCGATGAAGTAATTTCCGTCGGCCGGAAGATCGGGCGCCTGCCCGTCGAGTTCGTAGATCGCCATGGTGGTGTGTTCTCCTGTGCGGGAGACACTGCCATGGATCGCGCGGTCTAGGCCAGCAGGCCGATCGCCTGCAGCGTCATGACGATGAAGGTGCCCGACATCAGGCTCCAGAAGCCGGCGAGCACGGTGGCCATCATCACGAACTGGATGCGGCGGCCGTGATCGACGCGGCCGAGCAGCGTGTTGCGCATGATGATGAAGGGGGCGGCGAACACCAGGAACGGCACGGCCGCGAGCGCCTTCGGCACCTCGCCACCCTTCAACAGGGAGAATCCGGCGGGCCGCTGCACCAGCGCCTGATAGCCGCTGGCCAGGGTGCCGGCCAGGGCAAAACCGATGCAGAGTTCGAACAGGGAATTGAGCGCATCCGGAGACATCGAGGAACTTTCATGCAGGCGACAACGCACCTGACATCGCAAGATCCGGAACCGCGCGCCACCACATCCCTAACAAAGGGTTAACGGCGCGCGCCGGAACCGCGCCCGGCGCATGACTCGATCACTTGCCCCGCGGTCCGACGCGGCACGGCGTTAACCAAGCGCTGGCATATTTGCGGCTAATCGAACGGTACGCCCCCCGCTTCCCTCCCATTCGCGTGCGCATGTCCCTGCTGTTCCCGACCCACACCCGACCGCGGCACTGGCGTTGCAGCCGTCGCAGCCACGTTGTCCCGATCCTGTTCGGCGGCCTGACCGCGGTGCTGGCGATGGCGGCGGTGGCCTATCTGCTGTGGCCGACCTGGCAGAGCCGCAAGGCGGGCGATCCCGACCGCATTCCGGTCAGCGTCGGCGCCACTCTGTTCAACGTTCCCACCGGCGCCTTCCGCCGCAAGGTGCAGAAACATTCCGGGCCACAGGAGCGCGTCGATCTCAGCTACGTCTATCCGTCGCTGGAGGCGAGCAACGTGCCCCGGCATGTCAGCGTCGAGACTTTCGATGAGAACCAGCAGCCGATCGACCGCATCTTCCTGTCGATCGAGGCGCATCACGACGCGCTGTCGCCGGAGGCGCGGCTGCGTACCATCTATCCGCGCTATGTCGATCAGCTGATGCCGGCGCAGGATGGCCTGACCACGCGGCCGTTCCGCGATGCCTCGCCGTACAGCCGTGAAGACCTGTTTCTCGGCGATGCGCCGGCACTCGCGGCGCGCTGCACGCGTGACGCCGCCACGCCCGGTATGTGCCTGAGCGAACGCCGCATCGGCGGCGCCGACCTGACATTCCGCTTCCCCCGCGCCTGGCTCGAACAATGGCGCGACGTGGGGAATGCGATGAACACGCTGACGATGCAGTTGAGCGGCGTGCGGGGCTGACGCGCCACCCTCTCCGTCCTCATGGTGAGGAGCGCGCCACTTGGCGCGCGTCTCGAACCATGGGCGGTTGGCGCCATCCTTCGAGACCCGGTCGAAGACGACCGCTCCTCAGGATGAGGACGGAGCGTGTAGCGGATAAACGAAAAGCGCTACGGCACATCCTTCGCCGGCAGTACCGGCACCGGCAGCGGTGCGAACTCGATGCTCTGGGACTCGCCACGCATGAAGGCGGAATCCAGCAGCCCGCCGCCGGAGGGATCGCCGCCCGCCTCGCCGCTGGCAAACAATGCGCCCGGCGGCCCGCCCGGCGCGGCCTCCCCCTCGCCGCTGCCGAATTGCGCGGCACGACCGCCCTGCGGATGGCCGGCGGCGATCTCGGTCCGTGCCTTCTCGACCTTGCGCGCCAACGCGGTGGAGTACGGCCTTCGATACGCGCGCGGCACCCCGCTCGGCAGATTGTCGTCATCGAGTTCCTCGACCCACAGGTGGACCACTCCGCGCTCGCCGAGCGCGACGTTGGGCTCGACGCTGCGCACCCACAGCAACTGGAAGCGCGCCGGCAGCGGCTCGTAGGCCGACCAGCCGAGCAGTCCCTGACTACGGAAGAACACCAGCACATAGAACGCGCTGGTCACCACGATTGCGACCGCCTTCAGCGGCCACGGCAATCGCGTTCGCACCACGGCCAGCAGCAACAGCAGCCCGAGCAGCGCGTAGCCGAGCGACAGGCCGATGATGTTGGCTTGCAGGCTCATCGCGTCATCAGCCCTTGCGCTCCCTGTTACGCCGGTTCAGCGTCTGCACGAGCGACGTCTGGTCGTGACTGACCTCGGTGACGTCGCCTGCCTTGTCCAGCACGAAGCGCACCGCGGTTCGCTCCTCGCCGCCGTGATCGAGTTCGATGGTGTCGTAGTGCACCACCAGTACCTTTGGATTCAGCTTCTCGACCTTGACCGTGACCGGCACCGGCT